>NZ_JAVDSL010000001.1:0-315939 GCF_031455295.1 Leifsonia sp. 1010 | reverse complement strand
GTCAGGAGGAAGTTCTCGTCCTCCGAGGAGTCGACCCGGGCCAGCTTGTTGGCGGCCGACGCGTTGCCCTTGGCGATGTCGTTCAGGTAGTCCTGCGCGACGGCCTTCGCGCCGCCGCCGCCCAGAAGGTTGGCGATCAGGACGATCGCGACGATCACCACGGCGGCGAAGGCGACAGCACCGCCGATGACCCACCAGACCCAGCGCGGGACGGCCGGCTTCTTCTTCTCGCCTGCGGGCGGCGCATACGGGTTGGGCTGACCGCCCGGGTAGGGCTGCTGGCCGGGCGCGGTCGTGTAGGCGGCCTGCTGCTCGGGTGCGACCGGCTGGGTCGGCGGAACGGGCTGCTCGGGTGCGGCGGGCTGCTCGGGTGCTGCCGGCTGCTCGGGTGCTGCCGGCTGCTCGGGTGCTGTGGGCTGCTCGGGTGCTGCCGGCTGCTCTGGTGCCGCCGGTTCGGACGCGGCCGGTGTGCCCTCCGGAGCCTTGTCGTGGTCGTCTGCGGGCACGGTCGGGTCGCTCAATATTCCCCCTCGATGATGTGATGACGATCGGATACCGCCCGAGACATGGGCGTCGATCAGAAACTTTTCAAGAATATCAGTTCTCGGTTCACAATCCAGCCCTCTCGCGGGTGAAAACGAGGGATTCGCGCGCTCGAGGCCGATGTCCTGTAGTCTTGCGGGAACCCGGTCAGCCGACGACGTCTCGCACCGGGTCGATTGAGCGCACCTTCCTCGGGTCGTGTGCGCATGTGTACCCGCGGTCACGGCCGCGAAAAAGGAAAAGTATCTCACCCTCCGTCCGGCTCCATCAGCCGTTCAGCTCTCCGGCGAGGGCCACTCCCTCCCCGACGAATCGTCACGACCGCTCCATTCCGTCGTGGCGCTCAGCCGTCCGCGCTCTCCGCGCGGCGAACGGGACCGTCATGGTCCCCAACACCAAATAAGAAGGAAGAATACGATGGCCACAGGTACCGTCAAATGGTTCAGCACGGAGAAGGGCTACGGCTTCATTGCCCCGGATGACGGCACGGCCGACGTCTTCGCCCACTTCAGCGAGATCGCGTCGCAGGGCGAGTTCCGCAACCTGGCCGAGAATCAGAAGGTCGAGTACGAGGTGACCCGCGGCCCCAAGGGCCTCCAGGCATCCAACATCCGACCGGTCTGACCGGTCCCGATGCGGGGCCGGTTCGCCGGCCCCGCATCGATCCCAAGCCCCTTCGGGCATATCTCGGTGCTGGCGCCCAGGAACGGCGCATATGCTTCGAGAATCTAGGGCGAAACGTCCAACACCTCGGCTGGGAAGTCGTCTGACACAGCGGAGGTCAAGCGTGACCGCAACCGTTCTCGGTCCGATCCGGACCACCAAGCCCCGCTCCGGACGGCCGTCCGTGACGAGCACGTACAGCGAACTCCTGTCGGAGGTTCGCAGCGAGGGTCTCCTCGAACGTCGTCGGGGCTTCTACATCACCACGTTCGCGGTCCTCATCCTCGCGCTCGTGGGCGCATTCGCCGGGATCGTCCTGCTGGGCGACTCGTGGTTCGTCCTCCTGATCGCCGGAGCACTCGGCATCATCTTCACCCAGCTCGCCTTCGTGGCGCACGAGGCCTCACACCGTCAGGTGTTCGACTCCGGCCCCGCCAACGACCGCGCCGGGCGTTTTCTCGCGACCTGGATGGTCGGCATGAGCTACCACTGGTGGATGACGAAGCACACCCGTCACCACGCCAACCCGAACACCATCGGGAAAGACCCCGACATCGCCCGTGACACGATCTCGTTCACCGAGGCGGACGCCGCCCGGTCCACGGGCATCCTGCGCGCACTGACGCGTCGCCAGGGCTACCTCTTCTTCCCGCTGCTGCTGCTCGAGGGCGTCAACCTCCACTTCACGTCGCTGCGGACCCTCTTCGGCAAGGCGCCGGTCCCCGGCCGCGGCCGTGAGCTCTCCGCCATCTTCATCCGATTCGGCATCTACCTCAGTGCTGTCTTCCTGCTGATGCCGGTCGGCGTCGCCTTCGCGTTCCTCGGAGTGCAGCTCGCCGTGTTCGGCCTGTACATGGGGGCGTCCTTCGCCCCCAACCACAAGGGCATGCCGCAGCTGCCCGAGGGCTCGCGCGTCAGCTTCCTCGACAAGCAGGTGCGCACCTCCCGCAACATCCGCGGCGGATGGTGGATGAACATCCTCATGGGCGGTCTCAACCACCAGGTCGAGCACCACCTCTTCCCGAGCATGCCGCGGCCGCACCTGGCGCGCGCTCGTGAACTGACAATCGCGCACTGCGCGGCGAACGAGGTGCCGTACACCGAGACGTCGCTGGTCCGGTCGTACACCATCGTCATCCAGTACCTGAACCGCGTCGGCCTCGCGGCCCGCGACCCGTTCGACTGCCCGGCCGCCGGGGCCTACCGCCGGGCCTGACCTTCCCTCCGCGCATCCCGCCGGACATCGTCGAGCCAACGAACGTGCGTCTTGGCGTACGGTGTTGGCTGGAGGTGCCCGATGGGATACATGGTCTACGACAGCAGCACGATGATCACGTTCGAGGATCGCGTCCTCGCGCACCTCGAAGTGGTGATCGTGTCGAAGCTGCGCCGCAAGGAGTCGTTCGCTCTGAGCTGGCGCGAGACCGCGGAGAACGGCGACGGTCGCTCGACCGTCTGGATCGACCCCTCCATCCCCCTGCGTTTCCGGTTCAGCGGCTCACGACCGCCGACACTCGACCGCGACTGGATCGAGCGCCTCGCGGCCGCGGCGGCCAGCTCCTCCGGCCTGATCGCCGTGGATGAGGACGGCCAGCCGGTCGTCGGGTCCACCCACGAGCGGGGCCTCTGACCCGGTCGCCCCTGCGGTGACCTACTCCGGGATCTGCGCGAGCGTGTGCCGGGCCAGCGCGGCCATGCGCGGATTGTCGTCCGACGCCATGGCCAGAGCGGACGCCATCGTCACCGCCCACCCGCGTGCTCGCGCCCACGTCGCCGCATCCGGCGTGACGGGAAGCGCACGCCGGAACCGCTCGCGCGCCTCCCGATCGAAGGTCAGCCACGCGGTCGCGAGATCCGTCGCCGGGTCGCCGGATGTGACGTCGCCGAAGTCGACCACGGCGACCAGGTCGCCATCGTGGCCCAGCAGCAGGTTGCCGGGGTGCAGGTCGCCGTGGAGGAGCAGGGGCGGTCCGTCCCAGGCGGGCGCGTCGAGGGCCTCGCGCCACGCCTGTTCGAGGTCGGCGACCTCCATGCGTCCGGACAGCGAGCGGAGCCGCGTCGCGACCGCCTCGCGGCGTTCGGCGAGCGGTATCCCGCGCACCGGGTTCTGCGGCGCCTCCGGGGCGGGCACGGCGAGCTCGCCGAGGAAGCGCGCGAGCGGCTCGGCCAGGCCGACGCGGCCCGCGGCGCCGACGGACGCGCCGTCGACGCCGTCGAACCACTCGACGACGCTCCACGGCCAGGGGAAGGTCGGGGACGGAGCCCCGACGCGGACCGGGACGGGAACGCGCACGCTCACCCGTTCCGCGATCCCGGGGAGCATGCGCTGCTCGTGCTCGATGAGGTGCGCGGCGGCCTCACGGCGCGGGACGCGGACCGCGAGGCGGTCGCCGAGCCGGTACAGCTGGTTGTCCCAGCCGTCGCTGACCAGGCGGAGTTCGCCCTCGAGGTCGGGATGCTGCTCCGCGAGCAGCCGGGCGACCAGCGCCCCGTCGGTGGTGATGTCGGCGGCGGGTGTGTCACTCACCCGCTCGACCGTAGCAGGCCGTCCGCCGAGAAGCGCACGGGCGCTCGAAATGCTCAGATATCGCCATGAACGAGCAATGGAGTTGCGTTCAGCGCCAAACTCATGCGGGTTCTTTGTGAAAGCATGTCGATCGGAGGTTCCATGACTCAGCAGCCCGCTCAGCCCCACGACCGCATGCACGCGGTGACACCGGAGACCCGTGAACTGGTCGACCTGGTGCTCGACTACTCGCGCCGGCGCATCCTCAGCGAGGACACCCCGCTCGACAAGCCGCTGCCCGAGTACGAGCTGCGCCGTCTGGCCGGGCAGACCGTCTCCGAGAACGGCATCGGGGCCGAGCGTGCGCTCGCCCTCTTCGAGCACGTCCTCGCCCCCGCGTGCATCACCACCGACCACCCGAGCTACCTGTCGTTCATCCCGACGGCCCCGACGAAAGCCGCCACCGCGTTCGACCTCGTCGTCTCGGCCAGCGCCGTCTACGGCGGCTCGTGGCTGGAGGGATCCGGCGCGGTGTACGCGGAGAACCAGGTGCTGGCGTGGCTGGCGGCCGAGTTCGGGCTTCCCGCGACGGCCGGCGGCGTCTTCGTGCAGGGCGGGACCCTCGGAAACCTCTCCGCCCTGGTGGCGGCGCGGGATGCGGCCCGCACCGAGCGCGGCAACCCGGCCGGCCGCTGGGTGATCGTCTGCAGCTCCGAGGCGCACTCGTCGGTCTCGTCCGCGGCACGGGTGATGGATGTGGACGTCGTCGCCGTCTCACCGGGGGAGAGCGGTGTGCTCAGCGGCGACGCGGTGCGCCCGGCGCTGGAGGAGTACGGCGACGCGGTGTTCGCGGTCGTCGCCACCGGCGGCTCCACGAACTTCGGCATCGTCGACGACATCGCATCCATCGCCGCGCTGAAGTCGGACTTCTCGTTCTGGCTGCACGTCGACGGCGCCTATGGACTCGCGGGGATGCTGTCGCCGCTGGCCCGCGACCGTTTCGCCGGCGTGGAGAACGCGGACTCGGTGATCGTCGACCCGCACAAGTGGCTGTTCGCGCCGTTCGACGCCTGCGCCCTGATCTACCGCGACCCGGAGGCCGGGCGACGCGCGCACACCCAGCACGCCGAGTACCTCGACACGCTGACCGAGACGACGGAGTGGAGCCCTTCCGACTACGCAGCGCACCTCACCCGCCGGGCCCGGGGGCTGCCGTTCTGGTTCTCGCTGGCATCGCACGGAGCCGGCGCCTACCGCGATGCGGTGACCGCATCCATCCGGCTGGCCGAGCGCGTGGCCGAGGAGATCGAGCGGCGCGACGGCTTCCGCCTGGTGCGCCGGCCGCAGCTCTCGGTGGTCGTGTTCGAGCGCGAGGGGTGGACGAAGGAGGACTACGCCCTGTGGTCTGCCCGGCTGTTGGAGGAGCAGCGTGCGTTCGTCACTCCGAGTTCGCACGCGGGCCGGCCGAACACCCGTTTCGCCGTCCTGAACCCGCTGACCACGTTCGACAACCTGGTGGGCATCCTCGACTCGATGGAGTGAGCCGCTCCACCGCGCGAAGAAGACCCCGTGCCGAGTGGCACGGGGTCTTCCACGTTTCCAGAAGGGAGGGCGTCAGACGATGTCGTCCGACTCGCCCGTCCGGCGCGTCACGCGCTCGCCCGTCGCAGGATCGACGGCCGTGCGGGTGGTGGCGACGGAGGTGCGACGCCGAGTGAGCAGCACGATCCCGATGATGATGCCGATGACGCCGGCGAACATCAGGATGTAGCCCACCAGGTGGAGATCGATCCAGGCCACCTGGACGTTGATGGCGAACGCGAGGATCGCGCCCACCACGACCAGGAAGATGCCAGCGCCGAGGCTCATCCGGTGACCTCCGGGCCTAGACCCGTCGGCTCCCGGTGAGCAGTCGCACGAGCCAGACGATCACAGCCAGGACGAGCAGGATGATTCCCACCCAGAGGAGGAAGTTCAGCGACTGCACGAACCCTCCGGTGAGCAGCAGGATGATCGCGATGATGGCGATGATGATGAGCAGGATGTTCATGGAGAAGTGTCCTTTCCTTGACGCGCTCCACACAACAACTACTTCAATTGCCTAGCAATCCCCTTGACTTCAGGTTCGTTTCGGCCTAGCGGCGGCGCGCTCGGCGGCGATGCGGTCTACGGTCTGCCGCATCTTGGTGAGGAACCGCGTAACGGTTTCGGCTTCGTCGGGGCTGAGCTCCGCGGTCGCCGCGGCGATCTGCTCCTGCGCCGCCGCCAGCATCGGGCCGGTGTCGCCCTGCGCGGCGAGCGTGGGGACGAGTTCGACGGACCGCTTGTCGACCGTGCTCTGTCGTCGCTCGACGAAACCTCCGCGCACCAGCCGGTCGATGAGGAGGGTGGTGGATGCGCTCGAGACGCCGAGATACGCGCTCACGTCTTTGGCGAAGGTCGGACGACCGGCGGACGTGTTGTCGAGGATGAGCCGGAGGGCGAGCAGGTCGTTCTCGCCGATCCCCATGGCCGCCCCCGTGCGGCGTCGCATCGCCGCCTCGGCCGCACGGTAGACCTGCAACGCCTCGAGCACGGCCGTGTCTGGCCGCGGCGTCTCCGGTTCGTGCTTCACCTTCTCCAGTCATGCCCGCAACGCCGATCCGCGCAACGGGGGTGGACCCGACTGTCGGCGGATTCACGGCCTGGGATCGTGCGCGTATGCTCGCGCAGTGGACGAACGAGTACTTCTCGACCGCTACGAGCTGGAGGACCGGCTCGGTCGCGGCGGTATGGCGACGGTCTTCCGCGCGCACGATCGGCGCCTGGACCGCGAGGTCGCCGTGAAGGTCTTCACCTCCGGCGCGGCCGTCGACGATGCGCGGCGGCGCACCGAGGCGACGATGCTGGCGCGGCTGAGTCATCCGCACCTGGTGGCGCTTCACGATGCGCACCTGGCGGCGGACGGGGATGCGACCCCGAGCTTTCTGGTGATGGAGCTGGTCGACGGTGAGGACCTCCGCTCGCGGCTCGAACACGGACCGCTTCCCCCGGACGAGGTGGTCGAGATCGCGGTCGGGATCGCGGAGGCGCTCGTCGTCGTCCACGAGGCGGGGATGGTCCACCGCGACCTGAAGCCGGGCAACATCCTGCTCGCCGAGGCCCGTGTTCCCGGCGGACGGCCGGTTGTGAAGCTCGCCGACTTCGGCATCGCGCACTTGATCGGCTCGGAGCGCATCACGACGGTCGGCACGGTGATCGGCACCGCGGGGTACCTGAGTCCGGAGCAGATCTTCGGTGGCGAGCCGGGACCGGCGGCGGACATCTACTCGCTCGGTCTCGTCGTGCTGGAGGCGCTGACCGGTGTCCGGGAGTTCCCCGGCACCCCCGTCGAGGCCGTGGCGGCCCGCACGGCGCGCGACCCGCGCATCCCCTCGTCGCTGCCGGAGGACTGGCGCGGACTGCTCGGCGCGATGACCGCGCGGGAGCCGTCGATCCGGCCCACGGCCTGGGAGGTCGCGGTGATGGCACGGGAACTCGCGCCGCAGCTGGCCGGGTGGCGGCCGGACGAGCCGACGGTGGCGACGGTCGCCGTCGGGGCGGCCGCGGGAGCGGCGGCAGACGCGTCCGCGTCGGCGACCGGCGACGCGGAAGCGGACGACGCCGCGCCGACGCGCATCCTCCCGTCGTCGACGCGTGGGAGGCGTGCGCGCCCGACGGATCGTCGCCACCGCGGTCTTCTCGTGGGCGGCGTGGCTGCAGCCGCTGTCGTGGTGACCGCGTCGGCACTCGCGCTCGGCACCATGTTGGCGCCCGCCGCGCAGCCGGAAGGGGTCACCACTCCACGGCCGACCCCCAGCGTGACGGCGCCGCCCGCGACGGTGGCCCCCGCGACGACGACGGAGACGACCGAACCGACCGACCCGGTCGTCACGTCTCCGAGCGAGGACCCGGCTCCCACCGTTCCGGCACCGTCTGACGACAAGGGTCCGGGCAAGGACAGGGGACCGGGCAAGGACACTCCGGGCGGCGGTCCTGGGAAGAACGGCGGCAAGGGCAAGGGCTGACCCTCCGTACCGCTTCCGCCATCGGCGATCCGCCGGTACTGTCGGGGAATGCCCGAGCAAACGAGGACCGCCGCGATCGTCGTGAACCCGGTGAAGGTGGATGCGCCCGCCCTGCGCGAGGCGCTCCGAGCCGCTGAGGAACGGCACGGCTGGGCGGAGACGCTCTGGATCGAGACCACGGAGGACGACCCGGGCTCCGGGCAGACCGAGCAAGCGCTCGAGCGCAACGTGGATGTCGTGATCGCTGCCGGCGGCGACGGTACAGTCCGCACGGTCGCCGAGAAGCTCCAGGGCACCGGGGTGCCGCTGGCACTGCTGCCCTCCGGCACGGGCAACCTGCTCGCGCGGAACCTGAACCTCACCCTCGACGATGTGGGCCATGCCCTCGACTCGGCGTTCGATGGAGAGAACCGGTCCATCGACGTCGGCGTGATCGAGCTGCGCGACGGCAGCGGGCCGACGCGCAAGCACTCCTACCTGGTGATGGCCGGGGTCGGGATCGACGCCCAGATGATCGCCGCCACCGACGACGACCTCAAGGCCCGGCACGGCTGGCTCGCCTATGTGAAGGCGATCGGGAAGGTGCTGCGCGACAAGAACGAGCTCCGCCTGCGCTACCGGCTCGACGACAAGGGCGTGCGCTCGGTGCGGGCTCACACCGTCCTGATCGGAAACTGCGGGTCGCTGCCCGCGAACATCCTGCTGCTTCCCGAGGCCGCCGTGGACGACGGGGAGTTCGACATCGTCGTGTTGCGCCCGGAGGGGTTCGTCGGCTGGGTGCAGATCGCGGTCAAGATCTTCTGGGAGAACGGCGTCCTCCGGCGCACCACCGTCGGCCGGCGGCTGATGGGCGCCGACAAGGAGGTGCGCGCGATGAACTACCTCAAGGGCCGCGAGTTCGTGATGCGGCTCAGCCGCCCTCAGGAGGTGGATCTGGACGGCGACCTGTTCGGCCGCGCGTCCGCGCTCCGCACCTGGGTCGACCCGTCGAGCCTGAAGGTGAAGGTGCCGCGCTCCGAGTGACCGGCGGCACCTCCACCCCGTGGCTCAGGCTCGGGCGAGCAACTCCAGCGTGTCGACCACGCGGTTGGAGAAGCCCCACTCGTTGTCGTACCAGGCGACGACCTTGACGTGCCGTCCGTCGACGCGGGTGAGGGCCGCGTCGAAGATCGACGACGCCGGCTGACCGGTGATGTCGCTGGAGACGAGGGGCTCGTCGGCGTAGTCGAGGATGCCGCGCAGCGGTCCGTCCGCGGCCGCACGATAGGCGGCCAGCACCTCGTCGCGCGTGACGTCGCGCTCGACGGTCGTGTTCAGCTCGACGATGGAGCCGACGGGAACGGGCACGCGGATGGAGTCGCCCGACAGCTTGCCGTCGAGCTGCGGGAGTACGAGACCGATCGCCTTCGCGGCACCGGTCGTGGTCGGCACGATGTTGACCGCGGCAGCGCGGGCACGACGGAGGTCGCGGTGCGGGCCGTCCTGCAGGTTCTGCTCCTGGGTGTACGCGTGGACGGTGGTCATGAAGCCGTGCTCGATGCCCGCGAGGTCGTCCAGGACCGCCGCGAGCGGGGCGAGCGCGTTCGTGGTGCAGGAGGCGTTGGACACGATGACGTGCTGCGCGGGGTCGAACGCGTCGGTGTTCACGCCGTACGCCAGCGTCACGTCGGCGCCGTCGGACGGAGCGCTGACCAGCACGCGCTTCGCGCCGGCGGTGAGGTGGGCACGGGCGGCGTCGGCCGAGGTGAAGCGTCCGGTCGACTCGAGCACGACATCCACGCCGAGCTCGCCCCACGGCAGGTCGGCGGGTTCGCGCTCGGCCAGCACGCGGATGCGGCGGCCGTCGACGACGAGGGCGTCGCCGTCGACCTCGACGGTGCGGCCCAGGCGGCCGAGGGAGCTGTCGTACTTCAGGAGGTGGGCCAGGGTGGCGGGCGCCGTCAGATCGTTGATGGCGACGACCTCGAGGTCGGAGTCGCGCTCGAGGAGAGCGCGGAGGGTGTTACGGCCGATGCGGCCGAAACCGTTGATGGCGATGCGGGTCATGCTGTTCCTTTCGTGGGACCGCATCCATGTTCCGGTGTCGGCGATCCCGTCGAAAGTGGCTGAGACGACATGACGCGCAAGCATCACGCCAGAGTGAATGCCATCATGCGCAAGAATCCCGCCACGACGGGAGTCGGCGGCACGAGACCCGCTCAGGCCGAGAACGTGCGGCGGTACTCCGTCGGCGAGGTCCCGAGGATGCGCTGGAAGTGCATCCGGAGGTTCGCCGCCGTGCCGAGGCCCACCTGCGCCGCGACCTGGTCGACGCCGAGATCGGAGCGCTCCAGCAGTTCTCGCGCCAGGTCGACGCGGGCGCGGAGGACCCACTGCATCGGGGTGTAGCCGGTGTCCTCCACGAACCGCCGCGAGAAGGTGCGGGCGGAGACGCGGGCGTTGCGCGCGAGGCTCTCGAGCGTCAGCGGCTCGGCGAGGTGCGCGAGCGCCCACTCCCGGGTCTCGGCGAACAGGTCGCCGAGAGGCTCCGGGACGCTGCGCGGGACGAACTGCGCCTGACCGCCGCTCCGGTAGGGGGCCGCGACGAGGCGGCGGGCGACCCGGTTCGAGAGGCCGACGCCGTGGTCGCGTCGCACCAGATGGAGGCACAGGTCGATGCCGGAGGCTGCGCCTGCCGAGGTGAGGATGTCGCCCTCGTCGACGAAGAGCACGTTCTCATCCACCCGGACCAGCGGATACCGCTTCGCCAGCTGACGCGTGTAGTGCCAGTGCGTCGTCGCGCGCTTGCCGTCGAGCAGGCCGGTCGCCGCCAGGGCGAAGGCTCCGGTGGAGATCGCCGCCAGCCGGGCGCCGCGCTCGTGGGCGGCGAGCAGCGCATCCACCACGGCGACGGGCGGATCGGTCGTCGCCGGCGTGCGGTAGCCGGGCACGAACACGGTGTCGGCGTGCTCCAGCGCCTCGAGGCCCTCCGCCACGTGATACGAGAGGCCATCGCCGCCGGTGATGAGACCCGGCGCCGGACCGCACACGCGCACCTCGTACGGCATGCTCGGCCGGTTGGAGAACACCTGTGCCGGGATGCCGACGTCGAGCGGCTTCGCGCCCTCCAGCACGAGCACCGCGACGACGTGATTGCCGCTCACGACCGGGCGGTGACGATCTGCAGCAGGGCCGCGCGGAACGCCGCCGGGTCGTCGACCGCCGGGAACACCTCGTCTTCGAGCCCGCGAACGCCCTCGAACGCCGATCGGCCGGCCTCGGTGATGGTGAGGACGTGGCGGCGCCGGTCGCCCGGGTCGGGGGCGCGGGTGACCAGGCCCTCGCGCTCCAGGCGGTCGACCGTCCGCGACATGGTCTGCGGCTCGACGTGCGCCATCCGGGCGAGATCGGATTGGGAGTCGAAGCCGAGTTCGAGCAGGTGCAGCACGATCAGGCCGGCGTGGGTGAGGCCGCGCTCCTCCAGGGCGTCGGCCCAGGCGCGCTCCACGGCGCGGGAGGCGGCACCGAGCAGCCGGCCGAGCGGCCAGTTCTCGGGACGGTGCTCCTCCGCCTCCGCCGCGTGCGCATCCATACCCTCATCGTACGGATGTCTCGGGCCGGTCGGGGAAGCGCGGCCCGGCCCGATGCGCGCGGGTGTTCGCCTCAGTCGGTGCCGGAGTCGAACGCCGCGCCCTCGGAGCTGAGGTCGATCTCACGAGAGAGCTCCTCATCCACGGGCTCGACGCCCTCGAGGATCGACCGCGCGCGGCCCTCCTCCAGCTCGCCGACCAGCGCACCGGTCGGGCCGCCGATGAGCCCGGCGGCTGCGTACTGCTCGAGGCGCGAACGGGAATCGGCGATGTCGAGGTTGCGCATGGTCAGCTGGCCGATGCGGTCGCCCGGGCCGAACGCCGAGTTGCCGACGCGCTCCATCGAGAGCTTCTCCGGGTGGTAGCTGAGGCCCGGGCCGGTCGTGTCGAGGATCGTGTAGTCGTCGCCGCGGCGCAGGCGCACGGTGACCTCGCCGGTGATGGCGGAGCCGACCCAGCGCTGGAGCGACTCGCGCAGCATCAGCGACTGCGGGTCGAGCCAGCGGCCCTCGTACATCAGGCGGCCGAGGCGACGGCCCTCGTTGTGGTAGTTCGCGACCGTATCCTCGTTGTGGATGGCGTTGAGCAGCCGCTCGTAGGCGATGTGCAGCAGGGCCATGCCCGGCGCCTCGTAGATTCCGCGGCTCTTGGCCTCGATGATGCGGTTCTCGATCTGGTCGGACGCGCCGAGGCCGTGGCGGCCGCCGATCGCGTTCGCCTCGAGCACCAGGGCCACCGGGTCGTCGAACTCGACGCCGTTGATGGCGACAGGGCGACCGGCCTCGAAGCGGACGGACACCGTCTCGGGGGTGACGTCGACGTCGTCGCGCCAGGCGGCGACGCCCATGATCGGGTCGACGATGTCGAGCCCGGCATCCAGCTCCTCCAGGCGCTTCGCCTCGTGGGTGGCGCCCCAGATGTTCGCGTCGGTCGAGTAGGCCTTCTCGCTCGGGTCGCGGTACGGGAAGCCGCGGGCGACGAGCCACTCACTCATCTCGGTGCGGCCGCCGAGCTCCTCCACGAACGCGGAGTCGAGCCACGGCTTGTAGATGCGCAGACGCGGGTTGGCGATGAGGCCGTAGCGGTAGAACCGCTCGATGTCGTTGCCCTTGTAGGTGGAGCCGTCGCCCCAGATCTCGACGCCGTCCTCCATCATCGCGCGCACCAGCATCACGCCGGTGACCGCGCGGCCGAGCGGGGTGGTGTTGAAATAGGTCTTGCCGGCCGAGCGGATGTGGAACGCGCCGCACTGCAGGGCGATGAGGCCCTCCTCGACGAGCGCGCGCTTGGCGTCGACGAGCCGGGCGATCTCCGCGCCGTACTCCTTCGCGCGGCCGGGGACCGCGTCGATGTCGGGCTCGTCGTACTGGCCGATGTCGGCGGTGTACGTGCAGGGCACGGCGCCTTTCTCGCGCATCCAGGCGACCGCGCAGGAGGTGTCGAGACCTCCCGAGAACGCGATGCCGACTCGTTCACCGACGGGCAGACTGCTCAGAACCTTGGACACGCACCCAGCTTATCGGCCGCCTGAACTCGGCCGTGCGCCCGAGATTTGCGCCAAATCGCGGTAATCCGGCTCCCATAACCGCGATTTGGCGCAAATCGTGGGGTGGGCGGGGCGGTCGAGGGCGGGATCAGCCGCGACCGTCGGGCGACTGCGGCGGGCAGGTGCCGCCCGGCGCCGTGCGCAGCTCGAAGTGCCAGGCCTCGTTGGCGTAGACCTGGCACAGGCCCCACTCGGCGCCGAAGCGGTTGAGGTAGTCCATCGCGCCGGCGTCGGCGATGTCGACCGCCTCGCCGCGGACGTGGGCGGAGTCGCTGCCGCGCTTCACCCACTTCTCGGCCTCCTCCTCGCTGCCGTACTGCTTCACCGCCTGCGCGAACAGGTGCTCCTGGTACCGCTCGGAACGCCAGCCGTCCGCGATGGTGATGGCGGAGCCGCTGCCCTCGGCCTCCATCGCGGACTCCGCCTCCTCGAGCGCAGACCGCAGCGCCGGGTCGAGCCGGGCGACCGCGGGAAGGTCGCTGTCGAGGGGGAGGGACGAGCCGTCCGCGATGTACCCGTCGTCATCCGTGAGCCCGCCGCTGCCGAGCACCGATCCGCCCGCACTCGCCGGCTGCGCGAGGGAACCGGTCGGCGCGGAGGTGCAGCCCGCGAGGGCGGCACCGAGGACGATGGATGCGGCCGCCACCGACAGGGCGGCCCCGAACAGTCGGGACTTCGAGGAGTACATGCTCCCAGCCTCGCCGCGCGTCGCGGACGGGCGCGTCCCCCGCGAGGCCCATCCGCATCCACCGTGCGACGGACCCCGGAGCCTGTGATGCGTGCTACCCGAGGCGCGGTGTGCGCGGCGGCTCGGTGCGCCGCTCGCCGGTCGCCTCGAACGCAGACGCCAGCGCGAGCAGCCGGGCGTCGTCGTACGCGCGGCCGGCGAAGGTGAGGCCGACCGGCATCCCGATGTCGCTCATCGTGCCCATCGGCACGGTCACGGTCGGGATGCCCAGATGCCGCGGCACGAGGTTGCCGTTCGCGACCCAGACGCCGTTGCGCCAGCCCAGGTCGGCGGAGGCCGGGTTCACGTCCATGTCGGCCGGTCCGACGTCCGCCACGGCCGGAAAGACGACGGCGTCGAGACCGAGCCCGTCCATCCACTCCTCCAGGTCGACGCGCCGGGTCTCCTCGAGTGCGCGCAGGCCGTCGGCCAGCTCCGGGATGTCGGCGAGGGCCGTGCCGGGATGCGCGCGCACCCAGGCGGGGTAGTCGGAGATGTCGTCCTCGAAGCCGTCGTAGCGGTCCGGCAGGGCGCCCGCCGGGTGGGGGAAGATGCGCTCGCCGTCGACGTCGGCGAGCGTCCGCAGCGCTGGGTCGCCGTTGGCGGCGAGGAAGTCGTCCCACGCCCACGCCGACAGGTCCACGATCTCTCGCCGGAGGAACTCGGGGCTGACCAGGCCGCGCGCCGCGATGGAGGGTGCGCCGGCCCGGTCGCCCTCGTAGTTGCTGACCGCCGGGAAGTCGACCTCGACGACCGTCGCTCCGGCTGCCTCCAGGTCGCGTCGGGCGCGCTCCCAGAGCGCGATCACCGACGCGCGTGTCTCGATCCGCTGTCCGGTGGCGCCGCCGATGCCGCCGCGGCCGCTCGGTCCGCCGTCGCCCGTGCCCGCCTCCGGGTCGGCGTTGATGTACATCCGCGGCACGCCGAATCGCCGTCCGGCGAGCGAGGCGCTCCCGGCGAGGTCGGGATACGACGCGGGCCGCAGCTCCGACGCCCGCGGGATCGAGACCCACGGCTGCGCCCGCCAGAAGTCCCCGCGAGTCTCGGGGTCGTCGGCCACGATCACGTCGAGAACCTCGAGCAGGTCGGCCATGGTGCGCGTGTGCGGCACCACCACATCCATCGTCGGCACCAGAGGCCAGTTGCCGCGCACCGAGATGACGCCGCGCGACGGCGTGTAGGCGCAGAGGGCGTTGTTGGATGCGGGGGCGCGGCCTGACGACCAGGTCTCCTCGCCGAGGCCGAATGCCGCGAAGCTGGCTGCGGTGGCCGTGCCGGAACCGTTGGACGAACCGGAGCCGAACGCGGCGGTGAGGTAGTCGCCGTTGTAGGGGGACTCGGCGCGCCCGTAGACGCCGCGCTGCATCCCGCCGTTCGCCATCGGCGGCATGTTGGTGAGGCCGAGGAGGATGGCGCCCCCGGCGCGCAGGCGCTCGATCGTGAACGCGTCGCGCTGGGCGACCAGGTGCTCGAACGCCGGGGAACCGGCCGCCGCGGTGAGCCCGCGCGCGAGGTAGCTGTCCTTCGCGGTGTACGGGATGCCGTCGAGCGGACCGAGGGTCTGGCCGCGCGACCGCCGGGCGTCGGAGGCACGTGCCTCCGCGAGCGCGTCCGGGTTGCGGACCACCACAGCGTGGAGGCGCGGGCCGGCTGTGTCGTACGCGTCGATCCGGGCGAGGTAGGCCGTGACCAGCTCCTCGCTCGTGGTCTCGCCGGCCTCCAGCGCTCGCCGCAGCTCGGCGATGGGCGTCTCGACGACGTCGAAGGTCATCGGGCGTCCTGCGCTGCCGGCGCCACCGCGGGCTGCTGCTGGGTGATGCAGTGGATGCCGCCGCCGCGCTGGAAGATCGGGCGCGAGTCGACCATCGTCACCCGCCGGCCGGGGTACGCGGCCTCGAGGATCTCGGTGGCTTCCGCGTCCGCGCGCTCCTCGCCGAAACCGCACGCGACGATGCCGTCGTTGACGACGAGGTGATTGACGTAGCTCCAGTCGACGAAGCCCTCCTCGTCCCGAAGGGTGGCGGGGGCGGGCAGGTCGATGATGTCCCAGCTGCGTCCGGCCGCATCCGTCGTTCCCTCGAGGAGGGCGCGCAGCTCGCGTGACACCAGGTGGTCGGGGTGCTCGGGGTCGCGCTGCGTGTGCAGCAGCAGTCGGCCCGGGGAGGGGATGGTGGCGACGATGTCGACGTGGCCGTTCGTCCCGAAGTCGTCGTAGTCGCGGGTGAGGCCGCGGGGAAGCCAGACGGCGTGGGTCGCGCCGATCGTGCGGGCGAGTTCGGCCTCCACCCGCTCCTTGTCGGCGTACCGGTTGCGCCGCGGGTCGAGCTGGACGGTCTCGGTCAGCAGCACGGTGCCCTCACCGTCGACGTGGATGCCGCCGCCCTCGTTGACGAGGAGCGAGCTGATCACCTCGGCGCCGGTGCGCTCGGCGACGAAGCGGGCGATCTCGGCCGACTTGTGCCACTCCGCCCACTCCGGGTCGCCCCAGCCGTTGAACGTCCAGTCGACGGCGCCGAGCACACCCGGCCGTTCGTCGTCGACCACGAACGTGGGGCCGAAGTCGCGCATCCAGAACTCGTCGAGCGGCGCTTCGACCAGTTCGACGTGGCTGCCGAGCATGCGGCGGGCGCGGTCGCGCTCGGTGGGGTCGACGACCATCGTGATCGGCTCGTACTCGGCGACCGCGTGGGCGACGGCGGTCCACGACGCGTAGGCCTCCTCGGCCGATGCGGCGTCGTCGCCGAGGGTCAGGCCGGCGCGGGGGAAGGCCATCCACGTGCGCTCGTGCGGTGCGGTCTCTGCGGGCATGCGCCAGGTCATCGGTGTCCTCCGCGGTCTGCGACGATTGTTGATCGAATGATCAATATCTGAGGCGACCGTACCTATACTGGGCGGACCATGTCAAGAGCACCCCGTCGCCCGCCCGCGGAACGTCGCGCCGAACTCTCGGCGGCCGCCCGCGACCTCGCGCTCACCGACGGGCTCTCCGCGGTGACCATGCGCGGTGTCGCCGGCCGCGCCGGGGTCGCTCCCGCCCTGGTCGCGCACTACCACCCGGTGATGGATGAGCTGGTCGCCTCCGCCTTCACCGCGGTCGTCGCCGCCGAACTGGAGGAGGTGCGTGCCCTCCTCGATCGGGAAGACGACCCGACGGCACGTCTCGCCGCGCTGCTGCGGACGCTGCTCGACGGCACCCGAGACGATGTCACCCTCGTCTGGGTCGAAGCCTGGGCGCTCGGCCGGCGGAATGAGGCGCTCGCCGCCGCGGTGCGCGACCAGATGGATGCGTGGCAGTCGCTCCTCCTCGACGTCGTCGAGCGCGGGGTCGCAGCCGGCGTCTTCCGCACCGACGACCCGGCGCAGGCCGCGTGGCAGCTGCTCGGCATGATCGACGGACTCAACGCGCAGGCCCTCGTCCGCTGGGGCGCGGGCGGCGAGCGCGGGCCGGTCCTGGCTCACGCGGTCGAGGGGCTCCTCGGCCTCGCCCGCGGCACGCTCGACGCCGCAGCGGCCCCTGGTGCCGCCGCCGAGTCGTGAGTGCTCAGCCGATCCAGGCGAGCAGCTCCGCGCGGAACTCGTCCGGCTTCTCGATGTGGGCGGAGTGCCCGCAGTCCTCGAACACGACCTCGCGGGTGACGCCTCCGGCCGCGGCGTAGCGGTCGAGCACGGCCCGCGTCTGCACGAGCATCGGCTGGGGTGGAGCGACCTGGTCGCCCGGCCATCCCGGGATGATACCCGCGGCGCCCAGCTGGTTGAGGTCGAAGAAGGAGGCGTCGCCGACGATCGCGTCGACTGCGCCGTGGATCCACAGGATGGGCGGCTTGGCCGGCGCATCCACGATGCCCGAGGTGTCGAAGTACGTCGGGGCCAGGGTGTTGAGGATGCCGCGCGTGCCCGGCGCGAATCCCGGCCAGTGCTCGGACGTGCCGGCGTCACCGGGGTAGTTGTCGGGGCCGGTCGCCGTGGAGAGCATCGATTCCACCCAGAGGTCCTCGTACTCGGAGACGAACCCGGGCGCGACGTAGGAGGAGCGGTACACGGCGCGCGGCGACGTCGGCGATTCCTCGCCGGTGTCCCCGGCGGCCAGGCGCGCCACGAAGTCCGGGTTGGCGCCGCCGCCCCCCGTGCCCGACGCGTCCGGGTTGAGCAGGCTGCCGTCGGCGGCCGTCCCGCCGAAGCCGTAGGGCGAGACGGGGGAGACCAGGGTCAGGCTCGCGACGAGGTCCGGCCGGTCGAGCAGCAGCTGCATGACCACACCGCCGCCGAGGCTCCAGCCGACAACGTGCACCGCGCCGAGACCGAGCTCGTCCGCCACCGCCGCGACGTCGTCGGAGAAGTCGCGGACGCCGCGGGTCGCATCCACCGGGAGGGTCTCGCTGTCGCCGAACCCGCGGAGGTCGACCGCGAGCGCGCGCACGCCCTCCGGCAGCGACAGCATGAGCGGCTGCCAGAACAGCGACGACGAGACGTTGCCGTGCACGAACAGCACGGTGCGGAGCGGGTCGCCTACGGCCGGGCGCTCCAGCACGTTGGCGGTGTAGCGAGACGTGCGGACGGCGCGGGCGTCGATGCCGGGCAGCAGCGTTCCACTCATCGGGGTGTCTCCTTCGGGTCGAGGACGGGGAGGACCTGCCGCAGGCCGGCATCGGTCATGAGGATCGTGTAGTGATTGACGTCGTCCGCCTCGTGGATGCGCATCCCGGGCAGCCGCTCCCGCCACTCGGCGACGACGGCGGGGTCGTAGAGGGGCGGTCCGTCGAGGAGGCCGCGCGGTGCGCGCACGAAGTCCGTCGGAACGCGGAGGGCGGTCAACGCCTCGGCGTAGCCGGCCGACCCGTCGAGCTCGAGGGCGTTCACGGACACGGCGTCGGGGTCGGCGCTCGACCGCAGCTCCGGGGCGTCGCCGATCAGGTCGTACGTGACGTAGTCGGCGATCGCGGCGTTCCACCACGGACCGATCGCGGGATGCCGCCGCCAGAACGCCTCGTACTCCTCCGGCGACGCGAACCGCATCCGCAGACGCTCGAGCGCCGGGCCGAGGATCACGGCCGGGAGGTCCTCGGTTGGGACGCCCTGGGGTGCGGGGACGGGCAGGCCGCCGTCGATCAGAACCGACCGCTCGACCCGATCCGGGTGGCGTTCGGCGAAGCGGACCGCGACGAAGCCGCCCATGGAGTGACCGGCGACGACAACCCGGTCGACCGCGAGCGCATCCAGCGCCCTGGCCAGATCGTCGGCGTGCTGCGTGAGCTCGAAGGGACCGGGAAGCCCGGAGCTGCGGCCGCGCCCGCGCAGGTCCGGTGCGATCAGACGGCGGTTCGGCAGCGCGTCGGCGGCGAGCAGCCAGGCGCGGTGGCTGGCCGTGATGCCGTGGATGGCGAGGATGGGCATCCCCTCGGCGTCCGGATGCCACACACCACCGGTGAGATCGCCGCCGTCGACCGGGACCGCGAACGGCGTGTACTCCGTCGCGGTCGTCACCGGGCGCTCCACCCGCCGTCCATCGTGTAGCTCGCGCCGGTGACCATGCCCGCGTCGTCCCCGGCGAGCCAGAGCGCGAGGCTGGCCACCTCGGCCGGCTCCACCAGGCGCTTGATCGACGCCTCGGTCAGCATCACCTTCTCGACCACCTCGTCCTCCGGGACGCCGTGCAGGCGCGCCTGGTCGGCGATCTGCTTCTCGACGAGCGGGGTGCGGACGTAGCCGGGATTGATGCAGTTGGAGGTGACGCCGTGCGCTCCGCCCTCGAGCGCGGTCGTCTTCGAGAGGCCCTCCAGGGCGTGCTTGGCGGTGACGTAGGCCGACTTGAACTCGGACGCCCGCAGGCCGTGGACGCTGGAGATGTTGACGATCCGGCCGAAGCCCCGCTCGTACATCCCGGGAAGCGCGGCGCGGATGAGGAGGAACGGCGCCTCCACCATGATCCGCAGCATCAGGGCGAACGTCTCCGGCTCGAAATCGGGGAGCGGGCGGACGTGCTGGATGCCGGCGTTGTTCACGAGGATGTCGACATCCACCGCCGCGTCGGCAGCCGCGTCGGCCAGCTCGCCGGTCTTCGACAGGTCCACCTCCCAGGCGTCGCCGCCGAGCCGCGCCGCGACCTCGCGCGCCGCGCCGCCGTTCAGGTCGGCGATCGTCACCCGGGCACCCGCGGCCGCGAACGCCTCCGCGCAGGCCAGCCCGATACCGCTGGCGCCGCCGGTGACCAGCGCGCGCCTCCCCGTGAGATCGGTCATCGATGACGCTCCTTCCCCCCGGGCCAGCGGCCCGAGGGCCACGGATCGCCAGGCGCTCCACGCGCACTCTAACGCCGGGCGCGGGGAACGCGGAAGGGTTGCGGGTGGTCTGGCCGCGCCTCAGCCGTAGACGAGGCCGATGCGCTCCCGGATGGTGTCGAGAGTTCCCATGATGGCGACCGACTGCGAGAGCGGGAGGCGTACATCCTCTCCGCCGCCTGCCGCGATGAGCCGCTCGATCGCGCGCGCCTGGTATTGCATCCCGCGCCCGTCGATGCGCGACTCGTACGTCTCGATGACGTGGCCCTTCGGTTCGACGACCCGGAAGGAGGTGGGCGCGTAGAAGGTCGCAGCGAGCTCGACCCGCGCGTCCGTCCCGACGATCGTGGCGCTGTTGTCGCCCGCGGCGTCCAGCTCGGTGGTCAGCGCGGCCTGGGCGCCGCTCTCGTACCTGAGCAGGATGGACGTCTGGCGGTCGACGCCGGTCGCGGTCGGTGTGGACAGAGCGAGTACCTCGTTCGGGGCGCCCAGCACATCCCAGGCGAACGACACGGGATAGATGCCGAGGTCGAGCAGTGCGCCGCCGCCGAGGGCGGGGTTCAGCATCCGGCCCGCCGGGTCGGGGTTCGTGAGCTGCGAATGGTGGGCGACGACCGAGCGCAGCTCGCCGAGGGTGCCGTCGCTGATGATCTCCTGCAGTCGCTCCATGTGCGGCAGCCACCGCGTCCACATCGCCTCGAGCGCGACGAGCCCGCCCGCGCGGGCGGCGTCGGCGATCTGCTGCGCCTCGGCCTCGTTCATCGTGAACGGCTTCTCGACGAGCACGTGCTTGCCGGCTGCGAGGGCGAGCAGGGCGTTGGGGGCGTGCTGCGGATGCGGCGTGGCGACGTAGACGACGTCGACGTCCGGATCGGCGACGAGCTCCTCGTAGCTGCCGTGCGATCGGGACACGGCGTGCGCGGCGGCGAACTGTGCGGCCGCCTCCGGGGTGCGGGAGCCGACCGCGGCGACGGTGTGGCCGTCGAGCTGCAGGTCGCGGGTCATGGCGGCCGCGATGCCGCCCGTTCCGAGGATGCCCCACGCGGGGGAGGAGGTCGTCATGCGGTCATCGTACCGACGGGGGGCGCGTGGACGTTCGGCGGTCGGTCGTCTGGAACGGAGGTGGATCGGGCCGCCGGCGTCGAAACGTCCTCCGTTTCCGGTGATTCATCGGCGCGGCGGAGGGATTCTCCTCCGATTCCGGCGTGCCGACGGGGTTGGGAGGAAGGGAGGAGAAACGGCGCGACTCGCCGCCGCGAGGCCGGAATCGGAGGAGTTTCTGGCCGCGGCGGGCGTGGGATCCTCCGTTTCGCGCGGGTTGGTGAGGGGCGCGGGCCGGACGCGGAGGCGGGCGCAGGCGACCGGGCGTCAGGCGACCGGGAGGCCGACCGCCTCCTCGGCGTGGTGGCAGGCCACCTCGCGCAGCGGGATGCCGGGTCCGTCGAGCGGGCGGAGCGGCGGGACCACCGTGCGGCACTCGTCGGTCGCCATCCAGCAGCGCGGGTTGAAGCGGCAGCCCGACGGCGGATCCACCGGCGACGGCGGCTCCCCAGCAAGGATCCGCCGCTGCGCCAGGCGCCCCCGGCCCTCGCGGGTGGCGGTCGGCGTCGCCGACAGCAGCGCCTGGGTGTAGGGATGCGACGGGGTCTCGTAGAGCACGTCGGTGTCGCCGAGCTCCGCGATCCGGCCGAGATACATGACGGCCACGCGGTCGGCGACGTGCCGGACGACGGAGAGATCGTGCGCGATGAACACGATCGACACCCCGAGGCGGCGGCGGATGTCGCCCAGGAGGTTGATCACCTGCGCCTGCACCGACACGTCGAGCGCGGAGACCGGTTCGTCGCAGACCAGGACGTCCGGGTCGAGCGCCAGAGCGCGGGCGATGCCGATTCGCTGTCGCTGGCCGCCGGAGAACTGGTGCGGGAAGCGCGTGAGCATGTCCTCGCCGAGTCCGACCAGCTCCAGCAGCTCGACGGCCCGTGCGCGCCGAGCGGAGCGGTTCATCGTGTGGGCCGCGGCGATCGGCTCGGTGACGATATCGAGCACCGTCATGCGCGGGTCGAGGGAGGCGTACGGGTCCTGGAAGATCATCTGCACCCCCTCGCGGAGGTGCTTGCGGTCGCGCCGGCGGCCGCGTCCCACGTCGGTGCCTCGGTACGCGAGCGTGCCCTCATCGGGACGTTCGAGGCCGACGAGCATGCGCGCGAGAGTCGACTTGCCGCATCCCGACTCCCCGACGATGCCGAGGATCTCGCCGGCGTGCAGGTCGAGCGAGATGCCGTCGACCGCCGAGACGGTCGCCGATCGCAACGCGGAGCCGGTCGCGAAACGGCGGACAAGGCCGTGCGCGCTGAGGACGACCTCGGTTTCCGGGGCTGTCGGGTCGCCGGCGCGGGAGTCGACGACGGTGCGGGTGTCAGGAGACGAGTTCACCGATGAGCTCCTCGGATCGGATGCAGGCCGCCCGCCGACCGGGGGCGACCTCTTCGAGCGGGGGACGGACGCTGCGGCAGGCCTCGACGGCCAGGTGGCAGCGGGGATGGAACGAGCAGCCGGACGGGACGCGCGCCGGACTCGGCGGCGACCCAGGGATGGTGAGCAGATCCGACCCGCGCTGTGCCGCCTGCGGAACCGACCGCAGGAGAGCCTCCGTGTACGGGTGGGCCGGGCGGGCGAACACCGTGTCGGCGTCGCCGGACTCCACGATCCGGCCGGCGTACATGACGGCCACCCGGTCGGCGACCTCCATGACCACGCCCAGGTCGTGCGTGATCAGGAGCACGCCCATCCCGAGCCGGTCGCGCAGCGAGCCCAGCAGGTCGAGGATCTGCGCCTGCACGGTGACGTCGAGCGCGGTCGTCGGCTCATCCGCGATGAGGAGTTCCGGCTCCAGGGCGATGGCCATGGCGATCAGGATGCGCTGACGCATGCCGCCAGAGAACTGGTGCGGGTAGTCGTCGACCCGGCGCTCCGGGGCGGGGATGCCAACGAGCGCGAGGAGTTCCGCGGCCCGGGCGCGCGCCTCCTTCCGGCCGGCGCCGCGGTGCACGCGGAAGAGCTCGCCGATCTGGTCGCCGATCGTCATCACCGGGTTGAGTGCCGAGAGGGCGTCCTGCAGGACGAGCGAGATGCGCTCGCCGCGGAGCCGCCTGCGCGCCTCCTCGCTCACCGACAACAGGTCGAGGTCGCCCAGGCGCAGCACGTCGGCCGTCACCCGGGTGTTCTCCTCGCCGAGGCCCATGATGGCCCGCGCGGTGACCGACTTGCCCGAGCCGGACTCGCCCAGGAGCGCCACGAACTCGCCCCGGCCGACGCGGAGGTCGACCTCGCGAACCGCGGGGATGTCCGGTCCGCCGCCGGTGAAGGCCACGGAGAGATTGCGTACCTGCAGCACGTCGGTGCTGCGCGCGTTCGATGTGTCCACGTCGACATCCTCGCATGTGAGTCGTTTCCGGAATGTTTCAATCAGGAAACATCCGTGCCGAATTTTCAAATCAATGTTGACACAGCCGCCGGATATCCGCGAGATTGGCTGCTGTTGCGCCTGATTGCGCAGCGGCCTCAACCTCACCAGGACGAAGGAGACAGCGTGCTCGACCCCGCCCCGCGCTACACGGGCTACACCGCATACGACTACCTGGAGGCCGGCAAGGACTACCGCGAGTTCCGCTACGCCAAGCAGATCAACCGGGTGCCCGAGTACGCCGGCCTCGACCTCAGCGACGACCAGTCGGAGCGCACGACGCGCCTCCTCTCCGAGTCGACGGTCATCTCCCTGCACGACCACGTGCAGGTCTTCCCCGAAGACATGACCCAGCTCCGCGACCACATCCGCCAGGGCCGCGAACCAACCGGCTACCAGGGCCTCTCGCGCTCCGGGATCACGGCGGTCTTCGACAACGGGATGGACGGCACCTGTTGCATCTCCAGCGACGCCGGCTGGAAATACCAGGACGTGCTCTTCGACCTCGGCGTCCGCATGGCCGACCTGGCCCACCAGGACTTCGTCATCAAGGGCGAGACGATCAAGGACATCGAGTACGCCGCCGAGACCGGGCGCATCGCCCACATCTTCGCCCTCGAGGCGGCGACCCCGATCGAGAACGAGGTCGACCGGCTCGACGTGCTGTACGGCTTCGGCGTGCGCCAGATGGGCATCGCGTACTCGGAGGCCAACTACCTCGGCTCCGGGCTCAAGGAGCGCGGCGACGGCGGGCTGACGTACTTCGGCGAACGCGCCGTCGAGCGGATGAACAAGCTGGGCATCGCGATCGACGTCTCGCACTCGGGCGACCGGACAGCGGTGGATGCGATCAAGGCCTCCAGCAAGCCGGTCTTCATCACCCACGCCGGAGCCCGCGGCCTGTGGCCGACGAACCGCATGAAGACGGACGAGACGATCATCGAGTGCGCCAAGCGCGGCGGTGTCATCGGCATCGAGGCCGCACCGCACACGACGCTGTCGCCCCAGCACCCACGCCACTCGCTGGAATCGGTCATGGACCACTTCCAGTACTGCGTCGACCTCGTCGGTCTGGAGCACGTCAGCTTCGGACCGGACACCCTGTTCGGCGACCACGTCGGACTGCACGACGCCTTCTCGTCCAACCTGTCCCTCGGGCAGGCGCACGGGACGGTCGACTACGAGAAGGTCGAGTACGTCGACGGCCTCGAGAACCCGGCCGAGGAGTTCTACAACATCATCGGCTGGCTGGTGAAGCACGACTACTCCGACGACGAGATCCGCGCCGTCGTGGGTGGCAACACTCTTCGGGTCCTGAAGGAGGTGTGGGTCTGATGCGCCCACGGAAGATCGCGGTCGCGGCGGCAACACTCGCCGTCGCGGCCCTGGCACTCAGTGCGTGCGCGCCGAGCGCGCCGCCCGCGGCGAGCTCCGCCACGGCCGGCTCGGCGACGCTCACGATCGCCACGACGACCGACGTCGTCAACTACAACCCGCTCGTCGGCAACAGCCGCAGCGACTACTGGATCACCAACCTCATGTATCCGCACCTGCTGGAGATCGCGAACGACGGCTCGAAGAAGCCGCAGCTCGCCACCAAGTGGGGCTACGTGAACGACACCACCGGGTACTACGAGATCCGCGACGACATGAAGTGGAGCGACGGCCAGCCGCTCACCGCGGAGGACGTCGCGTGGACGATGAACGCCGTGAAGAAGGACAAGCCCTCCGGCACCTTCTACGGCCAGCTCGCCAACCTCGACACGGCGAAGGCGGTGTCTAAGACGCGGGTCGAGTTCACCCTGACCAAGCCGGATTCGTCGATCGTCGACGAGATCGGCTTCTGGGGAAACATCGTCCCGAAGCACGTGTTCGAGAAGGCCGACTCCGTCGCCACGTTCCCGAACGACGGCAAGGACGGCGGCTGGGTCAGCGCCGGACCGTACAAGCTGTCGGCGGTGCAGGTGGGGCAGAGCTACACGCTCGACCGCGTCGACGACTACCCGCTGGTCGAGGGCGGCACGCCGCTCTCCGCCAAGGTCGTGTACCGGGTCTTCCCGGACGTCAACACGGAGATCCTCGCGCTGCAGAGCGGTGAAGTGGATGCGATCGCCAACGCGCTGCCCCCGGCGCAGGTCGCGAAGCTGAAGTCGACGAGCGGCATCACGGTCACCGAGGCGGTCGGGCTGGGCTACGCCCACATGACCTACAACATGAAGAACCCGGTGCTCGCGAAGCTCGAGGTGCGTCAGGCGCTCGCCCACGCGGTCGACTACGACGCGATCCGCAAGGTCGTCCTGCAGGGTCAGGCCGTGTCGACCGGGTCGAGCCCGCTGATGCCGGTGCTGAAGGACTACTACGACAAGTCCATCAAGGAGTACTCGTTCGACACGGACGAGGCGCGGTCGCTGATGGAGAAGGCGGGATACACGGCCGGCTCCGACGGGATGTTCCCCGTCAAGTTCCGGCTGATCTACTCCCTCCAGGACAGCGTCACCTCGCAGTGGGCGACCCTCGTCAAGGACAGCGCGGCGAAGGCGGGCATCCCGATCGAGCTCCAGGGCACCGAACGGAACACCTACCTCGCGATGACCAACAAGGGCGACTTCGACATCTACGCCGGCAACTTCGCCATCATGGACGACCCGGTGACGAACATGACGCTCGCCTACCTCCCCGAAGGCGCCATCAACTACACCTACGTCGACGACGCGAAGCTCAACGACCTGATCGCCCAGGGCGCCGCGACCACCGACAAGAAGGAGAAGGTGAAGCTGATGCGGGAGGCCGCGAAGATCGTGCGGGACAACGTGTACGACAACATCATGTACACGCAGAACCTGTACTTCGCGTCCAGCTCGAAGTGGACCGGGTTCGTCTCGAAGCCCAGCGAGCTGCTGTCCATCGTCAACCCGGTCTCGGTCGCCAGCGCGCACCCGACCGGCAAGTAGCCGAAAGCGAGGCCGACCCGCGTGTCCCGGTTCCTGTTCCTGCTCCCGAGGCTCGGGAGGGGTGTGCTCACGATCTGGTTCGCCGTGACCGTGACGTTCCTCCTGCTGCGCCTGCTGCCCGGAGACCCGGCGCTGGCGGTCGCCAGCCCGAACATGACCGAGGACACGCGGGCGGCCCTGCTCCAGCAGTACGGGCTCGATCAGCCGCTGATCGTGCAGTACGGCATCTATCTGTGGCAGCTCGTCCAGGGAAACCTGGGGGTCTCGTTCACGCAGTCGATTCCTGTGCTCGACGTGCTGATGCAGCGACTCCCGTGGACGCTGCTGCTCACCGGCACCGCTCTGGTGCTCACGGTGGCCGTCGGCATCCCGCTCGGGGTGCTGGCGGCCTCCCACCGTGGCCGCTTCCTCGACAAGGTGGTGCAGATCGTCGGCGTCACCGGCCAGTCCATCTTCGTCCCGAGCATAGGCGTGCTGCTGCTGTTCGTGTTCGGGCTGATGCTCCACTGGCTGCCGATCGGCGGAGCATACGACCAGGACGCCTACGGGTTGGCCTGGTACGGCTCGGTGGCCAGCCATCTCATCCTGCCGGCGGTGTCGCTCATGCTGGTGCAGCTCGGCTCGTACGTGCTGACCATGCGCTCGACCCTGATCGACGCGCTGGGAGAGGACTACACGACCCTGGCCCGGGCCAACGGTCTCCCGTACCGCCGGGTGCTGTGGAAGCACGCCCTGCGGAACGCGCTGCTCCCGACCACGACGCTGATCGGGCTCCAGCTGGGCTTCCTCGTCGGCGGCGCCGTCCTCACCGAGACCGTGTTCGCCTACCCGGGCATCGGCCGCGGGATCTACGAGGCGGTCACGCAGCTCGACTTCCCCGTGCTGCAGGGCGCGTTCCTGATGCTCGCCATCACGGTCGTGGTGGCGAACATGATCACCGACACCGTCTACGGATTCCTCGACCCGAGAGTGAAGAAGGCATGACCCAGGCAGCAGTCACCGAGGCCGCGGTCGGCATCGAGCCGGTCGCTCTGGAGAACGGCCGCGCGGCCGCGCAGACCTGGCGGGCGTTCCGCCGGGAGCCGCTCGGGATGCTGGCGCTCGCCGTCCTCATCGTGCTCACCATCGTCGCGATCGCGGCCCCGCTGATCGCGCCCTATCCGCCGAGCTACGGCGACCCCGTCCTCGCGCCGCCGAGCGGCGCCCACTGGTTCGGCACCGACAGCCTCGGCCGGGATGTGTTCGGCGAGGTGGTCTGGGGGTCGCAGCAGAGCATCCTGGTCGCGGTGGCGGCCTCCGCCATCGCCATCGTCGTCGGGACCATCGTCGCCGTCGCCGGCGCGTACTTCCGGCGGCTCGACGGCTTCATCAGCGTCGTCGTCGACCTGACCCTGTCGCTCCCGGTGCTGCCGTTGATGATCCTCATCGCCGCGCTGGTCGGACCGAGCACCACCACGATCATCCTCGTCGTCGCAGCCTTCTCCTGGCCGGAGGTCACCCGGCTGGTGCGCTCGCAGGCGCTGACGGTCGTGCGCCTCCCGTACGTCGACGCCGCCCGGCTGATGACCTCCTCCCCGCTGTGGATCATCGTGCGGCACGTGGTACCGGCGGTCACTCCCGTGATCGTCGTCTCGGTCGTCGTCACCGCCTCGCGCGCCGTGCTCTCGGCCGCGGGCCTCGCCTTCCTCGGGCTGGGCGATCCGAACGTCTGGTCGTGGGGGCGCATCCTCTACGAGGCGCAGCAGTCGGGCGCGATGTCGAGCGCCTGGTGGCTGACCCTGTTCCCGTCCATCGCGATCCTGCTGCTCGTTCTCTCGGCGACGCTGCTGTCCATCGCCTACAACGACGCGCGCAACCCCAAGTCGCGTCGCCGCTGATCCGAAGGAGACCCGTGTTCCGCACCCTGCTGACCGCCGACGCGCTCGACCGCATCCAGGACCGCGTCCGCTCCCGGCTCGCCGCCGAGGGGCTCGACGCCCTGCTGACCGACTCGCCGGAGGACGTCGCCTACCTGACCGGCTTCTTCCATCATCCGAGCGAGCGTCCGGTGGCGGTGTGGATGGATGCGGAGGGCCGCACGGTCCTCCTCGTCCCCGAGCTCGAGCGGGAGAACGCGGAACGCCAGTCCGCCCGTGCCGAGTTGGTGTCCTATCCCGAGTTCCCCGGCGTCCTCCCGCCGTTCCGGGCGCTCGCGGACCGGGTAGGGCGCGCCGGCCGGGTGGGGTTCTCGACCGGGGTGACGTGGGAGCGGCAGGCCGCCGCGTTCGCCGAACTCGACGCAGGCGAGGCCGTTGCGACCCCGCTGGTCACCGTGGCCCGCTACGTGAAGCTGCCCGAGGAGGTCGCCCTGCACGCCGAAGCTGCGCGCATCACCGACCTGATGCTCGAATCCGGGGTCGCCCTGATCCGCGAGCGCGTCTCGGCCGGCGGCGAGCTGCCGAGCGAGGCGGAATTGGCCTCGCATGTCGGCGGAGTCGGCGTCTCGACGATGTACGCAGAACACGACGATGTCGTCGTCGTATCGCCGCTCGCGGGCGGTCTCGTCTACGCGGGCGCGAACTCCGCCTACCCGCACGGGCTGCCGTCCGGGTACCGCCTGCACCCCGGCGACACCTTCATGCTCTCGCTCGGCTGCGCCGTCGGCGGCCGCTTCGTCGAGGGGGAGCGCACCTTCGTGCTCGGCACGCCGACCGCCGACCAGCGGCGCTACCACGACGCCGTCCGGCTCGCGCAGGCCACCGGCGCCTCCGCCATCCGGCCCGGCCGCGAGTGCCGCCAGGCGAACGCCGACTGCATCGACGTCATCCGGGAGGCGGGCCTCGGCGAATACCTCCGCCATCGGCAGGGGCACGGCATCGGACTCGGGATGCACGAGCCGCCGTGGCTGGAGGACGGCGACCCGACGCTGCTCGAAGCGGGGATGATCGTCTCCAACGAGCCGGGCGTCTACATTCCCGGGCATGCCGGTTACCGCATCTCCGACTCCATGCTGGTCACGGAGGACGGCGCGAGACCGCTGACCTCGTTCCCCCGCGACCTCGACCATTGCACCATCGACCTCTGAACCACCGATCTCCGAATCACCGCACCACAGCACCGCCATCGAAAGGAACCCCGTGACAACAGACGTCTCCCCCGAGTTCGCCGCCGCGACCACCACCGCGCAGTTCGTCGAGATCAACGGCAATCGCCTCGCCGTCGAGGTGCTTGGGCCGGAGGGGGCGCCGGTGATCATCACCCACCACGGCGCACCCGGTCTCGGTTCGCGCGCCGAGCCGCGCGCCAGCTTCGGGCGGCTGGCCGACGAGTACCGCGTCGTCGTGTTCGATGCGCGCGGCTCGGGCGAGAGCGAGGGCAACGGCGAGTTCAGCCACGAGCAGTGGGCGGCAGACATCGACGCGCTGCGCGAGTGGATCGGCGCCGAGCGGATCGTCATGGCCGGCGGCTCGTACGGCGGCTTCATGTCGCTGGAGTACGCGACGCGGTACCCGGACCGGGTGCTCGCCCTGGTGCTGCGCGACACGGCGGCCGACAACTCCCACTCGGAGCTGTCCCGGAAGAACGCGCTCGCCTCCGACCGGGTGACCGTCGACATGGAGAAGTTCGACCGCATCGACGAGGGCCGGGTGCGCGACAACGACGACCTGCGCGACTGCTGGCGCGAGATCCTCCCGCTGTACGACTACGTCTACGACCCGGAGGCGGTCGAACGGAAGGTGGAGGCGACCCCGTACCGCTACGAGGCGCACAACTACGCCTTCTCGAAGAACCTTCCGACCTATGATCTGAAGGGGGCGCTCCCGGGGATCACCGCACCCACGCTGGTGACCGTCGGGCGGACCGACTGGATCACGCCGGTCTCGTGCTCGGAGACGATCGTGTCGCTCATCCCGGATGCGCGGCTGGCGATTTTCGAGAAATCGGGTCACTCCCCCCAGATCGAGGAGGCGGAGGCATGGACGGACACGGTGCGGGGATTCCTGCACGAAGTGGTGCCGCCGGTGCGGAGCGCGGCGTCCGAGTGAAGGCGCTCGACACCCTCGACGACCTCGACCGCCGCATCATCGTCGCGCTCCAGCACGACGGGCGAGCGAGCTGGACCGCGATCGCGGACATGGTCGGCAGCTCCTCCGCCACCGTCGCCCGCCGCGGCCAGCAGCTGGTGCAGGACGGCGTCGTGCGGATCGCCGTCGTGCCGGCCCTCGGCAGTTCCGGGCAGGTCGACACGTTCCTGGTGCGGCTGAACTGCCGTCCGGGCACGCAGCTCGAGGTCGCGGCAGCGCTCGTGGAGCATGCCGACGTCCGCTTCCTCACGCTGGTGACCGGACAGTACGACATCATGGCCGAGGTCGTGGTGACGGGAGGGGCGGCGCACTACCCGCAACTCATCCAGCAGCTGCAGTCCATCGCCGGCATCAAGCGCTGGCGCAGCGACCTCATCATGCACGTGCACAAGGTGCGGCACGACTGGAGCCGGCAGCTGTTCGCCGAGACGATGAAGCTCCCGCAGGAGGACGAGAAGGCGTCGCTGGTCGACGCCGAGATGTGCGAGCCCGACCACCTCGACGAGGCCGACCGCCGCATCCTCGCCGCCCTCCGCGACGACGGCCGTGTCACCTTCCAGGCCATCGGCGACCGGACGGGCATGAACGAGTCCAGCGTGCGGCGCCGCTTCGACCGGATGCGCGCGAACCACTGCCTCGACATCCTCACGCTCGTCCCCGCGGCGGCGCTCGGGATGGGAGCGGAGACGCTGCTGCTGGTCAAGGTCGCGCCCTCCCGGCTGGAGGCGGTCGCGCAGGAGCTCTCCGGGTATCCGGCTGTGCGCTACCTCGCCTCGCTGCTGGATGATAACTCCCTGTTCTGCGAGCTGATCACGCCGTCAGTGGCGGAGCTGAACCAGTTCATCTCGCACACCCTCTCGGTGCTCGACGGCGTCGAGGGATGGACGGGCGCGATGGAGCTGCTCTACCTCAAGCGCGGCTTCATCGAGACGCCGTGGTGGCGGGCGCAGGTCGGCTACGCCGACGAGGCCGAGCGGCGGGAGGCGGCGCGCCTGCGGGCGTGACGCTCGCGTCCGCCCCCAGCGGTCGGCTCCGTCGGTGCGGCTGAAACGGAGGACATCCCGCGCGTCCGGCTCCGCGCATCCTCCGTTCGTGGCGAAACGCCGCGCATCGCCGTGGGAGTTCCTCCCTTCTGCGGCCCGCCGCGGCACTTCTCCCGCGTCCGCGAGGTTGCGCGAAATGGAGGAGATTCCGGCCGACACTCTGGCGGAATGCGCGGACCGGAGGAGTTCGCGAGCCGATCGGACCCGGAACTCCTCCGTTTCGGCGAGCGGGGGAGGGACGCGGCGGTCACTCGCGGAGGAGGCCGCGCAGCGTCTCGATCGTGTCGGCCTCGCCGGCGTCCTTGTCGTCGCGGTACCGCTTGACGCGGGCGAAGCGCAGGGCGATGCCGCCGGGGTAGCGGCTGGAGCGCTGCACGCCGTCGATCGCGATCTCGACGACGGTCGTCGGCGCGACCCAGACCGTCCCGGCGGTTCGCCGCACCTCGATCTCCGGGAAGTGCTCCGTCTGCCAGGCGAGGAGCTTGTCGGTGAGGCCCTTGAAGGTCTTGCCGACCATCACGAACCCGCCCGGCTCGCCGAACGCGCCCTCCGGATCGCGGGCCCCGAGGTGGATGTTCGACAGCAGTCCCTGCCGCCGCCCCGACCCCCACTCCACGGCGAGGACGACCAGGTCGTAGGTGTGCACGGGCTTCACCTTGACCCAGCTGGAACCCCGGCGACCCGCAGCGTACGGAGAGTCGATCGCCTTGACGACCACGCCCTCCTGCCCGGCGGAAAGGGCGTCGCGCGCGACGCGCTCGGCCACCTCCGGATCGGCCGTGACCTCGCCGGGGATGCGGTGATCGCCGGCAACGCGCTCCAGCTCCGCCAGCCGGATGGACAGCGGCTCGTCGAGCAGATCGCGGCCGTCGACGTGCAGGATGTCGAAGAACCAGGGATGCAGCACCGTCTCGCGAACCGCATCTGGACCCTCAGTCGCAGGCTCCTTCGGCGCTGGGGTCGCGGCGTCGCTTCGCGCCGCCCCTGAGCTCCACCGCGCAAACCTCGACATGGTGTCCTGGAACGGCCGGGGTGCGCCGTCCTCATCCAGCGACAGGGTCTCTCCGTCGAGGATCACGTCGCGCACCGGCAGGCGCCGCGCCACCTCGACCACCTCCGGCAGACGGTGGGTGATGTCCGCGAGGTTGCGGGTGAAGACGCGGACCTCGTCGCCGCGTCGGTGCACCTGGATGCGCGCGCCGTCGAGCTTGTACTCGACCGACGCCTCCCCGGTTGTCGCGAGGGCCTCCGCCGCGCTCGGGGCCGACGCCGCCAGCATCGGAAGAACCGGCCGGCCCACGACCAGGCCGACCGCATCGAGCTCCTCCGCAGTGCCGGTCAGCGCCAGGCGGGCGGTCTCGCCGAGGTTTCCCGACAGCATCGCGGCGCGGCGAACACTGGCGCCGGGGCGGTCCGCGGCCCGGGCGATCGCATCCATCAGCACGCCTTCGAGCGCCCCCGTCCGCATCTCGCCGAGGAGCACGCGCGCGATGAAGTCCTGCTCGCGTGCGGTGGCCCGCGCTGTGAAGTCGCGGAGGGCGCGGTTGCGCTCACCGGCCGAGCCCGATCCCGACGGCGCCGCGAGGCGGTCGAGCAGCGCATCCAGATCATCGACGGTCAGAGAGGACTCCGACGCGGGTTCGCCCATCGCGCCGCTGAGCCCGCGCCAGCCGACGCCGACGCGCCCCTGCCGGGCCTTGCCGACGAGGAAACCGACGGCCGGGGCGATCTCCTCCGGATCGAGGTCGGCGAGAAGCGCCGCGAGCGCATCCACCTTCGCCAGCCGGGACCGGGTGGATGCGACGGTCTCAGCCGTCGTCACGAGCGTGTCGAGGAGCACCTCCCCATACAACCACCGCCCTCCGACGTCGTGCGGTCGAGCCGGTCCTAGGCTGACGACATGAACACGGTCCACAACCTCGACGCCGCCTTCGCCCTCATCCCGGAGCCGTGGCAGCCGCACCGCCTCGCGAGCGTCAACGACTACGACGTGAAGGTGGCGCGCCTGCGCGGCGAGTTCGTCTGGCACGCGCATCCCGAGACCGACGAGCTGTTCCTCGTCATCGACGGGCGGCTCACCATCCAGCTGCGCGACGGGGATGTGGAGCTCGGTCCGCACGACGTGTTCGTCGTCCCGCGCGGCGTCGAGCACTGCCCGAAGACCGACGAGGACGCGCTCGTCGTGATGGTCGAGCCGAAGGGGACGGTCAACACCGGCGACCGTCCGGGCGAGCGCACCGCCGAGGTGCGCGAACTCGCCGACGAAGCCTGACCGGTCGAGCCGCCGCCAGCCGCCATCCTGCGCAGGCTCAGGCCCGCGCGTCCTCCCGGACGACGGGCTGCGATCCGCTGGCCTCATTGAGGGTCTGGCCGGTCGTCTCCGGGGCCATCACCTGCGACACGAGCGCGCCGATCACGCAGACGACGGCCGCGATGATCATGCACCAGCCGGTGCCGATGGAGGCGATGCCCACCGGCAGCAGGAAGGTGCCGGCCGCCGCTCCCACCCGGCTCGCCGCCGCCGCCACGCCGACGGCCGAGCTGCGCACCTCCGTCGGCATGATCTCGATCGGGTAGACCGCTGACAGGTTGCCCTGCAGCGCGTTGAAGAAGGCGAAGACGGCGAAGCACGCGATGGTGACCCAGGCGGGCGCTCCTGACCACACGCCGACGACGGCGAGCGCCGCCGCCATGATCCAGAACGGCGGGATGAGCTGCTTGCGACGGCCGATGTGCTCGATGGTGAGGGCGCCGACGAGGGCGCCGATGGTGGCCAGGCCGTTCACGCCGATGGTGCCGGCGGCCGGGTTGGTCAGGTCGAGCGACTTCAGCACGACCGGCGCGAAGGTGAAGATGGCGAAGTAGGGCGCGACGTTGCACGCCCAGAAGACGCTGATGAACAGCAGCCGGCGGAGGTTCTGGCCGTGGAACAGGGCGCGGTACCCGCCGCGTGACTCCTGCTCCGCGTCCATCCCCTCGGCGGCGAAGTAGTCGGCGCCGAGGTTCTTCTCCACGATCTCGTCGGCCTCCGCCTGGCGGCCGCGTCCGATCAGCCACCGCGGGGACTCGGGGATGCCCATTCGCACTACCCACGCACCGATCGCGGGGATGACGCTGGTGGCGAGCACCCACCGCCAGTCGGCGCCCAGCGCGACCATCGCATAGGCGACGACGACGGCCACCAGGAAGCCCCCGTACCAGCACACGAGCAGAGCGGAGAGGCGGCGTCCCCGGTTGCGGTTGGGCGCGAACTCGGCCAGCATCGCCGCCCCGATTGCATACTCGGCGCCGATCGCGACACCGAGCAGGACGCGGACCAGGAACAGCTGCCACGGCTCGGTCACGAGCGCCTGCAGCACGCCCAGCACGATGAAGCAGCCGATGTCGATGGTGAACATGCGTTGCCGCCCGAACCGGTCGGTCAGATAGCCGGCGAGGGGTGCGCCCACGAAGATCCCGATCAGCGAGGACGCGCCGATCAGGCCGGCCTCGACCGGCGATAGGTGCAGTGCGGTGGTGATGGCCGGGAGCACGACGCTCAGGATGCCGAGGTCGAAACCGTCGAGTCCCTCGCCCCAGGCGGCGCTCAGGTTGATGCGGCGGACGAGGGACCGGCGGCGCTGTTCGATGCTCACGAGCCGACACGGTGGCCGGAAAACCGGATGGACGGTAGGGGTTGCCTTTTCGGGCTGTGCGCATCCTGTGTTCGTTTCCCCACCCTCGCCTGACCGCTTTTCCTCTCGCCGAGGGGCGCCCGCGATATCGTCATCTCAGACACGCCACTTCGGGAGACGGGCCTTCGCATGCCGAGACAGGAGCGCGCGGAGCGCACGCGCCTCGCCATCCTCGACGCCGCCGCCGCGGAGTTCGACGAGCACGGTTACGAGGGTGCCCGCCTGGAGCGCATCGTCGAGCGGACCGGCGCGACCAAGGGCGCGGTCTACTTCCACTTCCGATCCAAGCTCGACATCGCTCGCGCCCTCGTGGCCGAGAAGTACGCGAACTGGCCGGTGGTCATCGGCGAGGTCGAGGAGTCCGGGGTGCGTGGTCTGGCCGCCGCGCGGGAGCTGACGCGCCGCGTCGGTGCGCTGCTGGCCACGGACGTGCGCGTCCGTGCCGCCATGAAGCTGTCGCAGACGGTGCTGCCCCCGTCCGCCGACGAGAACCCCTACGCGCGCTGGGTCGCGGTGCTCTCGCGCCTCCTGGAGCAGGAGACCGAGGACCGCGGCGGGCCGGCGGTGGACGCCCGAGCCGTCGCGACCGTCGCGGTGCACGGCATCTTCGGGGCGTACATGATCGCGGACGAGCGCGGGATGCTCGACGGGCTCGAGTCGGACATCGAGAGGATCTGGAATGTCCTCGCCGTGCCCTTCGATCGCTGAGCCCGATTTGCACTCAAACCGGTAAGTCCGTATGTTTTGGCGCGGGGACACCGACGACACTCGGCGTCGTCACCGGGGGAGTACGCCCCGTCTCGTTGCGAGTCGGGGCGTACCCCGACCCCGACCTCGCGCTTGCCGCAGTCAGGCCGACGGGTCCGCATCCCGTCGCGCTGCGCGATGACGCAGGATCCGGCGCAGCACCAGCCAACCGAGCACCAGACCCACGGCGACGTAGACGACGATGTCGATGTACTCCGTGTACCGCTCGACGAGGTGGTACTGCGTGCCGAGGGCGAACCCGGCGCCGACGAGGATCGCGTTCCAGAGCAGCGTCCCGCCGAGGGTGAACGCCGCGAACCGGCCGAACGGCATCCGTGTCGCTCCCGCCGGAAGCGAGATCAGGCTCCGCACCAGGGGCACGAGCCTCCCGAAGAATACGGCGCCGCGTCCGTGGCGCTTCAGCCAGTCGGCGGCCTTGGTGAAGTCCTCCTCCTCGACCAGGGGCAGCCGTGACAGCAGCCGGACGGCGCGCTCCTCGCCCAGTTTGCGGCCGAGGACGTAAAGGATCGCGGCGCCGGCGAAGCTGCCGAGCGTCGCCGCCAGCAGCACGAGCGCGACGTTGAGCGAGCCCTGATAGGCGAGGAACCCGGCGAACGGCAGGATGACCTCGCTCGGGATCGGTGGGAAGACCACCTCCGCCAGCGAGCAGAGCCCCACGCCGATCTCGCCCAGGGCGGTCATGACGCGGGCGGCGAGGCCGGCGATGCCGCCGAGTTCGGTGGGGTCGGCCTGCGTCTGGATCGGGGACGCGGCGGCGGGCAGGGCGAGGAGGTGTCCTGTCATGCCGACGACGGTACCCGCGACCCGGTGGGAAACGCGTGGATGTGCGGGGGCCTCACAGGCCACGCCGGTCACCTCTGCGGTGGATCCTCCCGCGGGCGTTGCACGCGCGCGAGCGCCACCAGGCTGTCGAGGCCGTCCGGGGTTCCCGGCCAGTTGCGCTCGAGCGCGTCGTACCCCGCGTGCTTCACGGCGAAGCGCACCGCGACGATCGTGAGGATCGCGTCGTCGGCGTAGCCGATGCCGGGAAGGAAGTCGGGGATCAGGTCGATCGGGAGGATCAGGTACACGAGGAGTCCGTACAGCCACCAGCGGGTGGCGCGCGGCAGGGCGGGGTCGGTGGCGAGGCGCCGGACCAGGCGGACGACATCGGGCACCAGGCGCAGGATCGCCCGCCAGTCCACGTCCCTTCCGGTCCGGCGCTGTTGCACGACGAGGACCGCCACCAGGGCGATCCACATCACGGCGAGGGCGACGAGCACTCCGATGGCCGTCCAGATCCACCCTGGCACCGTGTTCATGAGCGCGATGGGCTCGTCGCGTCCGGAGTCACTTCGAGATGCAGCTCGTCGAGGGTGCGCAGGTGCTCCCTGGCGTGCTCGCGGGCGGCCGTCGCGACCCGGTGCGCGTCGCGCAGGCCCACCGCGTCCACCGCGAGCTCGGCGCTGCCGTGCAGCCGGTGGCCGACCCACCGCAGCTGCACCCGCGGTACAGCGACGACGCCCGGCGTCCCGGCCAGGGCGTGCTCCAGCTGATCCACCAGCTCCGGCTCGATGCCGTCGAGCAGCCGGCGGCCGATGCTGCGCACGGTGCCCCAGAGCAGCACGACGATCGCGGCCGAGATGAGCACACCGACGATCGGATCGGCGAGAGGGAAGCCGAGCATGACGCCGAGCGCTCCGAGGACGACCGCGAGGGAGGTGAAGCCGTCGATGCGGGCGTGGACGCCGTCGGCCACCAGCGCAGCCGAGCCGATGCGCCGACCCACCCGGATGCGGTAGATCGCGACCGCCTCGTTGCCGGCGAACCCGATGAGGCCGGCGACGACGACCCAGCCCAGGTTCTCCAGCGGCTGTGGATGGAACAGCCGGTCGATCGACTGCCAGGCCGCCACGATCGCGGACAGCGCGACGACGGCGATGATGAACAGCCCGGCCAGATCCTCCGCCCGTCCGTACCCGTAGGTGTAGTGGCGGGTGGCGACCCGGCGCCCGAGCACGAAGGCGACCCAGAGCGGAACGGCCGTGAGGGCATCGGAAAAGTTGTGCACGGTGTCGGCCAGCAGGGCGACGGAGCCGCTGAACGCGACGATCACCGCCTGCAGCAGCGTGGTCGCGAGCAGCACGAACAGACTGATCTTCAGCGCGCGGACGCCTTCGGTGCTCGCCTCCATCGCGTCGTCGATCGAGTCGGCCGCGTCGTGCGAGTGCGGGACGAACATCCCGTAGAGGAAGCCGCGGAACCCGGTCGGGTGCTGGTGGCCGTGGTCGTGGACGTGCGGGTGCGCGTGGTCGTGCACGTGGTGCGTATGTGTCTCGTGGGTCACGCGGTCGCCTCGTCCTCTGCCGTCGCCGCCGCATGGTGGTGGCGCGGGGTGCCGCCGAGCGAGTGCTCGGCCTGGAAGATCGCGTCGCTCACGAGCCGGCTCGCGTGCTCGTTCTCCAGGCGGTAGAAGACGCGCTGGCCGTCCTGCCGGGTGGCGACGATCCGCGCCAGCCGCAGTTTCGCAAGGTGCTGCGACACCGCTGCGGGCTGCTTGTCGAGGATGTCGGCGAGATGGTTCACCGACAGCTCGCCCGCATCCCGGAGCGCCAGCACGATGCGCACCCGCGTGGCGTCGGCGAGCATGGCGAAGACCTCGACGGCGAGCTCCACGTACTGACTGTCGGGAAGTCGCCCGCATATCGGCTTATCTGCATGCATACGCAGATTAAAGCCCGCCTCGGCGCGAAGGGCAACTCGCGCCGCCGGCCGTTACGGTCGGAGGGAGGAACGGCCCGCCGTGATCGTCGTGACGAGTCCGTACGCGAAGACTCCCCCGCCGACCCAGGTGAGGACGTGGAGCCAGGACGGCCCGCCGTTCAGATCCCACACGATTCCGCCGACGAGGAAGAGCACCCCGACGATCATCAGCGTCACGCCGATGCTCCGAAGCTTGGCGGGCGGCTGCTCCGTGAGCTGTTCATCCATGTGGACCCCCGATATCGTTTCGAAGCCCCATCATCCCGGCGCCGCCGCCCTCCCGCGCGACGACCCGCCGGGGCGCCCGCTGAGGACGCTCACCCCACCCGCACCAGCGTCTGCTGCCATCCGGTCGAACCGTTCGGCGCGATCGGCGTGCGCTTCTGCTCCTGCACGCGGCCCGCGCGGTCGGTGGCGCGCACGGCGAGCGTGTGGCTGCCGGGGGTGGCGTCCCAGTCGAGCGACCACTGCACCCAGGTGTCGGCGTTGATCGGGGTGGAGAGTTTCGCCTGCTGCCAGTCGCCGCCGTCGATCCGGACCTCGACGGTGCGGATGCCGACCGTCTGCGCCCACGCGACACCGGCGATCTTGGTCGGGCCGGCGGAGAGCGGCTTGTCCACCCGCGGGGTGTCGATGCGGCTGGAGAGCTTGATCGGGGCTTTCGCGCTGTAGCCGCGGGGAGTCCAGTACGCCTGGTCGGCGGCGAAGGTCGTCACCTTCAGCTCGGTGAGCCACTTCGTCGCCGACACGTAGCCGTAGAGGCCCGGAACCACCATCCGCACCGGGAACCCGTGCTCGAGGGGCAGCGGCTCGCCGTTCATCCCGATCGCGAGGATGGCGTCGCGACCGTCGTCGGTGAGCGCATCCAGCGGGGTGCTGGCGGTGAAGCCGTCGACGCTGCGCGACAGCACCATGTCGGCTCCCCGGCGCGGACGGGCGAGGGCGAGGATGTCGCGGACCGGCACGCCCAGCCACCGGGCGTTTCCGACCAGGTTGCCGCCGACCTCGTTCGACACGCAGGTGAGGGTGACGCCGTACTCCGCCGGACGCATGTCGACGAGGTCCTGGAAGCTGAGCTCCACGCGCTTCTCGACCATCCCGTCGATGGTGAGACGCCAGTTCGCCGGGTCGACCGACGGCACGGTGAGGGCCGTGTCCACCCGGTAGAAGTCGGCGTTCGGCGTGAAGAGCGGGCTGATGCCCGGGACGTCGAGTTCGGCGCCGGCCGGCACTTTCAGACGAGAGGCGGGCGTCGGAAGCTTCAGCGCCGAGCGGACCGCGGCGATGGATGACGTGGCAGCCGACCCCAGCCGTGACCCGACCCCGGCCACCAGGGCTCCCGCCGCTGCGACCGACGTGAGCACCAGGAACCGGCGGCGGTCGACACCGACCCCCTCCGCCTTCGCGGTCCCGTCCCGCCACGCGTGAAGCCGGCCGATCAAGAGCCGCAGCACCACGGCCCCGAGCACGGCGCCGACCGCGGCGGGCAGGAAACCGAACGGGCTGGCGCCGGTGCGGGTCAGCGTTGCGACCACGGCCGCGACCCCCGCGAGAGCGAAGAGCGCGACGCCGACCCACCGGCGCCACCACTCCAGCACGCCCGCCACAGCGGCGGCCACGAAGACCGCGAGGCCGAGGCTCGCCAGCAGGAAGAGCTTGTCGTTCGATCCGAACAGGTCGATCGCCAGCTCCTTCGCCCAGCGCGGGACGATGTCGATCACGAACGAGCCGACCGCGACGATCGGGCTCGCGTCGCGAACCGTCAGCAGCGCGACCAGTTCGGCCGCTCCGAGGAATACGCCACCGCTCACCGCCCCGGCGAGTGCGGCCAGGGCGACGGTGCCGATTCTCTTCTTCGCTGACATGCCTGGGGTTCGTGGCGGAGAGGCCCCGCGGATTGGTTCCAATCCGATTCGCCGCCGGGCCCGAACCCCTGATGACCGCCCCGCGGCGGCCGCAACGATCGTCACCATCCCTCGAAGGAGAAGAACCATGCGATCCACAGCTCGTCTCGCAGCGGCAGCCATCCTGGCCGCAGCCGCCCTCACCCTCACCGCCTGTTCGTCCGGCTCGGGCAGCTCCACCTCCAGCGACTCCAGCTCCTCGATGAGCAAGTCCACCCCGTCCGCCTCGACGATGGACCCGGCCGCCGACCTCGTCGGCCCCGGCTGCGCGGCCTACGCCAAGCAGGTGCCGTCGGGTGCCGGTTCCGTCTCCGGCATGGCCGAGGACCCGGTGGCCACCGCGGCCAGCAACAACCCGCTGCTGACGACGCTCGTCGCGGCCGTTTCGGGCAAGCTGAACCCGCAGGTCAACCTCGTCGACACCCTGAACGGCGGCGACTTCACCGTCTTCGCCCCGGTCGACGACGCCTTCAAGAAGATCGACCCGGCGACCATCGACTCGCTGAAGACCGAGGCGGGCACGGCCACGCTGACCTCGATCCTCACCTACCACGTGGTTCCTGGCCAGCTGGCGCCGTCCGACATCGACGGCACCCACAAGACCGTCGAGGGCTCTGACGTCACCGTCACCGGCTCCGGCGACTCGATGAAGGTCAACGACGCCAACGTCATCTGCGGCGGCGTCAAGACGGCCAACGCGACCGTGTACCTCATCGACTCGGTCCTGATGCCCCCGGCCAAGTAACACCGGCATCAGCCCGCCCCCGGCGCGGCCGTGCAGCTTCCCCGCTGCACGGCCGCGCCGTCTGTGTGCGGGCCGTAAGCTGCCTCCATGCGCGTGGGCGGGCTCCGGGTGGATGCGATCTCCGATGGCGCGTTCGTCGCGCGTCCGAGCTACTTCGGTGACCGGGTGCCCGCGTCGGCGCGGCCGGACGTCTTCGACCGCGACGGGGCGGCGTGGCTCCCGATCGGCTGCTTCCTCATCCGGCAGGAGGAGGGCGAGACGGATGGTGCGGCGCCTGTCGTCCTGGTGGATGCCGGACTCGGCCCCGCCCTCGACCCGATGCCCGACGGGATGATGCTGGTCGGCGGCCAGCTGCCGACCTGGCTGCGCGCGGCGGGCATCACCCCGGCCGAGGTCACCGACATCGTGATCACGCACTTCCACATGGACCACGTCGGCTGGCTGTTCGGCACCGATGCACAGCCCACCTTCCCGAACGCCCGCCTCTGGTTCGGCGCGGGCGAGTGGGCCCACTTCGTCGAGGGCCGGGGCGAGATGGCGCCGCACATCCGGGCCGGCTTCCGAACCCGCGCCGGGACGCCGACGCTGCGGCCCGTCGACACCGAGGTCGTCGTCGCGCCCGGAGTCTGGGCCGTGCCCGCACCCGGACACACGCCAGGACACCTGGCCGTGGTGGTCGAGTCGCGCGGCGAGCGGCTCCTCCTGTTGGGCGACGCGATCACGATCCCGCAGCAACTGGCCGAAAGCGGCTGGCACTCTCTGGGCGATGTGGACGCGGCCCGCGCCGAGCGCACGCGTCAGGAACTCTGGGAGCGTCTCGCCGAGCCGGGCACGACGGGCGTCGGCGCGCACTTCCCCGAACTGCGGAGCGGGCGGGTCGTGAGCGGGCAGTGGTCGCCCGTCGGCGGGTAGCCGACCTCGGATTCGCCGCGCGTCAGTCGGAGAGGAAGCCGCTGAGCGCCTGCGTCAGCTCCGCGCGGGCCGTCTCGTCGTCGATGGTTGCCGGCCGGTCGCCCGGCTGAGTGCCGTAGTCGCCGAACTGCGCGTGGTCCATCCCGTCGATCTCCACCATTCGCGCGTCCTCCGGCAGCAGGTGCCGGTTCGCCGCGATCTTGGCGGGCGTGCTCAGGCCGTCGCGGCTGCCGCCGATCGACAGCACGCGCAGATCGGTGCCGCTGAGGTCGTTGGCGCAGTAGGAGCCGAACAGGATGAGTCCGGTCACCTCCGGATCCTCGGCCAGCTGGCAGGCGCGGACGCCGCCGAGGGAGTGGCCGCCGACGTACCAGTCGGTCACCTCGGGAGCGTGCGCGGTGAACGTGGACAGCGGCCGCTGGTCGAAGAACGCGAGGTTCAGCGTCGGCTTCGTGATGACGACGGTGAGGCCCGTCTCGGCGACGACGCCCGAGAGTTTGTTCAGGTAGGCGTACGGGTCGACGAGCGCGCCGGGGACGAACACGAGGCCGTCGCCGGAGGGTGTGCCCGTCGGCTCCATCACGACCGAGTCGCCCGCGTCGTGGATCGTCACGGCGGGGTTCCGCCACGCCTCGAGCGCCGCGGCGCGATCGCCCATCATCGGCGTGGACGCCCAGGCGAGGAAGCCCACCACGACCAGCATGAGGGCGCCGAGGACAGCGCCGCCTGCGATGAGGATGCGGCGACGGGTTCTGCTGGACCGGCTCACGAATCCAGCGTAGCCTGACCATAAGCTTGCTGACTAATCTCCAGGCAAGGGAGTTTCGATGTCCTCACGTTACCGCTGGGCCGGGCTGGTCTTCATCAGCATCGGCGTCGCGCTCATCATCGTCGACTCGACGATCGTCAACGTCGCCATCCCCTCGATCGTCGACGAGCTCCACATCGGGTCCACCGGGGTCCAGTGGGTGCAGGAGTCGTACACGCTCGTCTTCGCCGCCCTGCTGCTGGTGTTCGGGACGCTGGCCGACCGGTTCGGCCGGCGCCGGATGCTCCTCATCGGCGTGACGATCTTCACCCTGGCCTCCGTCGCTGCGGCCCTGTCACCGACCGGCGCGTTCCTGATCGGCGCGCGGCTGCTGCAAGGCGTCGGCGGCGCGATGGTCCTGCCGACCACGCTCTCGCTGATCAACGCCAACTTCCGCGGCAAAGAGCGCGCGATCGCCTTCGCCGTCTGGGGCTCGACGATCGGCGGCATGACGGCGCTCGGACCGCTGCTCGGCGGCTGGCTGACCACCGCGTTCTCGTGGCGATGGGCGTTCGGCATCAACATCCCGCTCGGCATCCTCATCATCGTCGGCGTGCTCGCGACGGTCCCCGAGTCGCGCGACACCCGTGCGTCGCGGAGCGTGGACTGGGTGGGAGCCCTGCTCTCGGTGGTCACTTCCGCAAGCCTTGTCTTCGGGCTGATCGAGGGCCGCACCTACGGCTGGTGGCTCGTCGACACCCGCCCCGCGATCGGCGAGTGGACGTGGCCGTTCGACCTCTCGCCCGTGCCGATCGCCTTCGCCATCGCGGTGCTCGGGGGAGTGCTCTTCGTCGTGCGCGGCCGCGCCCGCATCCGGGCCGGGCGGAGCACCATGCTCGCGCTCGACCTCTTCCGCATCCCATCGTTCCGCAACGGCAACATCGCCGCGACGATCGTGTCGCTCGGCGAGTTCGGCATCATCCTGGCGCTGCCGATCTGGCTGCAGAACGTGCTGGGCTACAGCGCGCTCGACACCGGCCTCATCCTGCTCGCCCTGGCGATCGGGTCGTTCCTGGCGAGCGGCTTCGCCGGCGCCTTCGGCAACCGGGTCGCGCCGGTGACGATCGTCCGCGTCGGTCTGGTCGCCGAGATCGTCGGCGTCGCCGGGCTCGGTCTGGTGATCTCGTCAACGACGCCCTGGGGGGCGCTGATCCCGTTCCTCTTCGTCTACGGCTTCGGTGTCGGCCTCGCGACCGCGCAGCTCACCGGAGTGGTACTCCGGGATGTGCCGGTCGAGCAGAGCGGGCAGGGCTCCGGCACCACGAGCACAGCACGCCAGATCGGCTCCGCTCTGGGCATCGCCGTGCTCGGCACAGTGCTGTTCGCCTCCGCGACCGCTGTGTTCGACGCCAAGCTCGACGACCGGGGCGTTCCGTCTCCGCAGCGTGACCAGCTCGTGTCGGCCGTGGTCGATAGCTCGGGCGCCGCGATCGCCGGGCTGGAGAAGAACCCGCAGACCGCTGCGCTGGCGGCGGACGCGAAGGAGGCGTTCAGCGACGGGACGCGGTGGGCCGCGTTCGCCGCAGCCGGATTCCTGGTGGTGGGCCTGCTGGCGACGGTGTCGCTGGGCAGCGGAGGCCGGCGGCCGAACCAGGAGGAGGAGACGGCCTCGCCGGACGCGTCCGGCCCGGCAACCGAGCACACCGCCGACGACATCGCCCGCATGGTGCAGCAGCTCGCGGAGGCGCTGGAGGCCGACCCGGACCTCGACCGTGCTCGCGCTGCCGCATCCCGGCTGGATCATCGGTCGCGTACGCTGCTCACCCGGTTCTTCCGCGACCTCGCGCAGGGGTGACGCCGCTCAGGCCGAGGCGCTCCACTGCTCGCCGGGCCGGTAGGAGCCGAAGCTCCACTCGCGCCCGCCGGGGTCGAGCACCCGCGCGCGACGGCTGCCCCACTCCGTCTCCTCGGGCGGGAACACCACTGTGGCGCCCGCGGCGACGGCGCGCGCGAACATCCCGTCCACGTCCTGGGTGACCAGATACAGGCCGACCCCGGTGGAAGCGCCGACGAGCGGCGGGACGTCGTAGGGTGCATCGGCCGACGCCACCATCACGACGGTGTCGGCCCAGCGCAGTTCGCTGTGAACCACGGTCCCGTCATCCCCGGACTGCAGCTGGAGCACGTCGAACCCGAGTGCTTCGAGCCAAGCGATCGCGGCCGGGGCGTCGCGATAGCTGAGGGTGACCGCTGACGAGATCATGGTTCCTCCCGGCCCGTCGGGGTGGTCAGTCGTTCAGGACGGACGACGGCGGTCGCGCCTGCAGGTCGGCGCGGATGCCGTCGAGCACGGCGTGCACCGAGACGCGCTTGGCCTCGGTGTCCACGACGTTGGCCGGCACGGTGACGACCAGGCCGGAGCGGTAGAACGCCCGCACGCGGAAGCCGCCCTGCCAGGACGACTCCATGCTGTTGTCGCTCTCCGTCCCGCCGGAGAGCTCGAAACGCAGCAGGCCGGAGCGGCTCTCGACGCGCGTCACCACCTGGGCGCCCGGGGTGCTGTCGTCGATGACCTCGGCGGCGACCACCGTGTGCTCGGTGAACATGCCGACACGCAGCGTGACGGTGGAGAGACCGGAGGCGATGGCGGCGCCGAGGTAGATGATCCGGGCGTCGCCGACGGCGAGCTCGAGCTGGCGGATCAGCACCGGGTACCACTCGGGGTTCCCGCCGAGCAGCTCCTTCAGCCCGCGCTCTCCGTCGAGGAGCTCGCGCAGCTGGTCCTGGATCGCCGCCGTGTCCGTCATGGCCTGCCCTTCGGTCGCCACAGAGGCGCGGCGGGAGCCGCGTCTCTGCTCAGCATATCGCTAGCCAGGCTAGAGGAGCGATGGTCTACAGATTCTCAGACAGCGGGGGATGCAGCGACCTTGTACCGCGCTCCGCGGTGCGTGTCCGGCAGCCGGTCGCCCGCGCCGTGCAGCTTGTTGCGGAGCGTCCCCGGCGCGTACTCCTCGGGGTACGCGCCCCGCTTGCGCAGCTCCGGGATGACGTACTCGACGATGTCCTCGAACGTTCCGGGCGTGATGGCGTATGCGAGGTTGAAACCGTCCACGTCGGTCTCCTCGACCCACTCCTGCAGCTGGTCCGCGATCTCGGCGGCCGAGCCGACGATGAACGGGCCGAGGCCGCCGATGGCGCCGTTGCGGCCGATGTCGCGCACGGTCCACTCGCCGCCGTCCTCGTTCGGTCGCTGGAAGTTCGCGACCGCCGATTGGATGGCGTTGCTGTCGACGTTGCCGATCGGCTCGTCGAGGTCGTACTGCGAGAGGTCGACGCCCATCCACCCGGACATGAAGACGAGCGCGCCCTCGTCGCTGGTGTACTGCAGGAAGTCCTGGAACTTGGCCTGCGCCTTCTCGCTGGTCTCGTCCGTGATGATCGTCAGCAGCGTGTAGATGCGCGCCGAGTACCGGTCGCGTCCCGCCGCCTCGAGGGCGTCGCGGAGCTTGCCGACGGTCGCCTTCAGGCCCTCCTTGGTGGACGCCGCGACGAAGATCGCCTCCGCGTTCTCCGCAGCGAACGCGATGCCGCGCTTCGAGGCGCCGGCCTGATAGATGACCGGGGTGCGCTGCGGGCTGGGCTCGGAGAGGTGGATGCCCGGCACGGTGAAGTGCTTGCCGCGGTGGCCGATCTCGTGCACCTTCGACGGGTCGGTGAAGACACCGGACTCGCGGTCGCGGATGACCGCGTCGTCCTCCCACGACCCCTCCCACAGCTTGTAGAGCACCTCGAGGTACTCGTCGGCGTGGTCGTAGCGGTCGTCGTGCTGCAGCTGGTCGTCGTGGCCCATGTTGCGGGCGGCGGAGGGCAGGTATCCGGTGACGACGTTCCAGCCGACGCGGCCGTTGGTCAGATGGTCGAGCGTCGACATGCGCCGGGCGAACGGGTACGGGTGCTCGTAGGCGGTGCCCGCGGTGATGCCGAAGCCCAGGTTCTCGGTCACCAGCGCCATCGCCGAGACGAGCAGGATGGGGTCGTTCACCGGCACCTGGGCGCCGTGGCGGATGGCGGCCTCGTTGCTGCCGCCGTACACGTCGTACGTGCCGAGCACGTCGGCGATGAAGATGCCGTCGAAGTTCCCGCGCTCCAGCAGCTTCGCGAGCTCGGTCCAGTAGGTGAGGTCCTTGTAGCGCCACGCCTGGTCCTCGGGGTGCCGCCACATGCCGGACGACTGGTGGGCGACGCAGTTCATGTCGAACGCGTTGAAGCGGATCTGCCTGGTCATGGGTCCAGGATGAGCGAACCCGGCCCGGCCCGCACGCGCACCGTCATGGTGCGTAACGCGCGGGGGCCTCAACTGCGTTGCTGGAGGTGCTGCCGGGTCAGCTCCGCCAGCTCCTCGTCGCTCAGGTCGTCGTAACGCTTGCCCTCGGTGCGTTCCAGGCCCATCCATCGGACGAACAGCAGGACGAGCACGGGCACGTCGGCGACCTCGGCGATGAACCACAGCAGGTCGCCGGAGAGGTGCTGGTCGTGCAGGGGAGTGGGGAACCAGAACGGCATGCGCCCGACGATCGCCGGTGCGTGGTCGAGGATGCCGTCGTTGAGGCGCAGCAGGAGGCCGGGGATCGCATCCAGCACCAGTTCGACGAACGCGAGCAGGAACTCCACCGTGATGAAGAACCCGGTGCGGACGACGGAGTGGGCGACGATGGGCAGCACCAGCAGCAGGCCGACGAGCGGGGTGAGGACGGAGATGGTCCACTCGGACCACACCGAGTCGCGCAGCACGGCGGCGAGCGGCGTGAGGAAGACCAGGAACACCGCGCACGCGAACGCGGGGGCGGCGATGGCGTTGCCGAACGCGCGCACCGGACGGGAGCGCATCACCCGGTCGGTGCGGCGGCGGCCGGCAGGGCCGAGCGCCACGCGCGCGAGGGCGACGGGCCGGCCGAGGGCGAGGAACGCGGGGACGACGAAGAGCAGGAGCGCGATCCGGGTCGTGAACGCCCAGCGGAGGTCGGTGCTCTCGGCGCCGAGGAACCCGAAGGAGATGACGGCGTACGACCCGAGGCCGACGAGCAGGAACGCGGCCGTCAGCCGGAGCGGCCAGCGGCGGCCCCGGCGGCGGAGCCGGAGGACGCCGCCCACGTACAGCGCGGCTGCCGCAGAGAGCAGCGCAGCGGCGGCCGGGTCGAACGACCAGGTGGCGAGGAAGACGGCGACGGGGGGCGTGAGCGGCTCCGATCGGTGACGGGCCTCCCCATTCTCATCCCGGTCGGGAACTGGATCCGGCCGCAGGCCTCCGTCTGAGAGGAACATCAGTCCGACTCAGAGGACTCCCGGTGGGATCGGGCCACGACCCCCTTAGGCTCGAACCCGGTCGCGCGGACTTCGGGCGATGGGGTGCGGGTCGTGAGACGGACGAGGTCTGGATGACGGGCGGCGAACGACGGCGGGCTCTGGAGCAGGAACGGACCGAGCGGAGCGGTCGCACCTCGCGGAGTCGTGGCACGCGACCAGCGTCGGCACCGCGCCCCTCCCGCCGCGGGATCGCACTCGGCGCCTCGGGCGCGACCATCGCGCTCCTCGCCGGCATCGCCATGGCGCCGCCGGCCGTCGCTGAGCCCATCGACATCGTGACGGCCGCCGCGAGCGGGCACGCGGCGCACCAGGCCATGACGGTTTCGGCGATCGTCGCGTCCGCCCGCATCGACCGGGACGACCCCGTCGCCTCGGCGGTGGCCGGCATCATCGCCGGCCAGGGCGGCGCGGCGGGCGAGCGGGCCGCTGGGGCGATCGTCTCGGCCCTCGCCCTCGGCGGCGCGCGCGAACAGATCGTCGCCACAGCGCTCAGCTACCTCGGCGACCCGTACGTGCTCGACGGCTCGGACCACTCCGGCATCGACTGCTCCGGACTGGTCATGGTCTCGTACGCCGCCGTCGGCATCCCCCTCGGGCACCTCGTCCACCTGCAGGACGACGCCGGGCGACCGATCAGCGAGAGCGATGCCCAGCCGGGCGACCTGGTGGTGTTCGACGACGAGGAGCACATCGCGATCTACCTCGGCGACGGGATGCTCATCCAGGCGCCCGAGGAAGGCCGCCCGGTCGAGATCACCACCGTCTGGCAGGGCGTTCCCCACCACTTCACGCGCCTGCTGCACTGAGCGGCCTGCATACTGGTCGCATGACCGTCGCCAGCCTGCTCGCCTTCGCCGGCCTCTGCCTCGTGCTCGCCCTCACGCCGGGGCCGGACACGTTCCTCGTCCTCCGCTTCAGCCTGGCGCGGCAGGGCGCGGGCATCGCGGCGGCTGCGGGCACCGCGCTCGGGTCGCTGGTGTGGGCGGTGGCGGTGGCCTTGGGGCTCGCCGCCGTACTCGAGCAGTCGGCCGAGGTCTTCCGCATCCTCAAGATCGTCGGCGGCCTGTACCTGATCTACCTCGGCGTCGCCGCCTTCATCGCGAGCCGGAAGGGCACGGCGCACGGCGTCGAGCCGACCGCCCGCCGCACGGGGCTGCGTTCGGGATTCACGGCGGGGATGCTCTCCACGATGATGAACCCGAAGGTCGGCCTGTTCTTCCTGGCCATCGCGCCGCAGTTCGTCCCCCACGACGGCTCGACCATCGCCAGCACGCTGCTGCTCGGCGCGATCGTCGCCGTGGTCGGCTCGCTCTACCTCGTGGTGGTCGCGCTGCTGGCCGGCCGCGCCGTCGCCTGGCTGAAGCGTCCGGCTGTCACGACGTGGCTCGAGCGCATCTCGGCCGGGATCCTGGCCGCGCTCGGGATCGGGACGATCGCGCTCAGCGCGGAGTCGTGAGCCCGAGCGTACGCAGAAGCTCGCTGACGCGTGCACGATCCTCGTCGCCGAGGCCGAGGATCGGGCGGGGGAGGCAGGAGCGCGATGCCCAGCCGAGCTCTTCGGCGATCGCGGCGGTCACACGGAGGCTGCCGTACGCCGCGAAGAGCGCCCAGAGTCCGTCCCACTCGTGCGAAAGCGCCTCCGCCCGCGCGGCGTCGCCCGCCCGAGCGGCAGCGGTGATCGCCGCTGGATGGTCGGGCAGCGTGCCGGCGATCACGGAGTACCAGGCGTCGCATCCCGCGTTCAGTCCGGCAGCGCCCGATACATCGCCGGAGACGCCGATGGTCACATCGCCAGGCACGATCGAACGCAGGTGGTCGATCCGAGCGCGCGCCGCGACCGGATCGGCAGGAACCCCGGGGATCTTGATCGATGCGACCGTGGGCAGTGTCGCGATGCGGGCATAGAGATCGTCGGTGAAGGTGAAGTGGGTCGTCGCGGGGTTGTCGTACACGATCATCGGCACCGAGAGGTCGGCATCCACGTCCGCGTAGAGGCCGTAGACGTCGTCGGCGGTCAGCGCCTGGTAGGTCATCGGCGCCAGGAGCACTGCAGCGGCACCGGCCGACTGGGCGTCCTCCGCGTATTGCCGCACGTGGCTGGTCCGCAGGCCGCCGATGCCGGCGAAGACCGGGGTGTCGCCGGCCTCGGCGACGGCGGCCGACACGACGGCGCGGCGCTCCTCGCGCGAAAGGTAGGCGTACGACCCGGTTGAGCCGAGCGCGGTGATCGAGTCGACCGGCGCGGCGGCCAGCCGTCGCACCATTGCGCGGAACGCGCGTTCGTCGAGTCGGTCACCGGCGAGGGGCGTGAGGGGGAAGGCGCTGAGGCCTTCGAGGGAAGCGTCGACCACATCCCGACGGTATCGGCAAAGGGGAGGGATCCGCGATCCCTCCCCTTCGTGCCGTCGGCGCGGTGCGAGCGCGTCAGCCGGTCAGACCTGCGGAGCACCGTCCGGGCGGCGACGGCCGCGGGTGACGAACAGGTAGCCCGCGATCAGCAGGGCCAGCGCGATCACCACGATGAGCGGCGCGACGATCGAGCCCGTCGAGGCGAGCGAGCCCGCGGAGGTGGATCCGGCAGTCACCGCGCCGTTGCCGCCGCCGGCCGATCCGCCGGCCGATCCGCCGGGCAGGGCGCCGGAGGGCTGGCCGTCGGCGGTGACCTCGAAGTTCACCGTCACCGCCTTCCCGCTCTGCGAACCCGTGATGGTGATGGTGTGGGCGCCGAGGTCGGTCGGGGCGGTCGCGGTGATGGCCGCCGATCCGCCCAGCACGTCCGTGCGCGGCAGCGCGACCGGGTCGGACTGCATGACCCCGGTGACCTGACGGTCGCCGCGGAAGCCCGCCAGCGTCGCGGTGATCGGGTCGCCCGGCTTCACCGTCGTGGCGTTCAGCGTCACCGACGCGGCGGCGCTGAGCGCCGCGTAGTCGCGGTTCAGCTCCAGAGCGCGGGCGATGGTGAAGAACGTGTCGGACTGGTCGGTCAGGCCGACGACGTCGGCCGCGCCGGGGCCGTAGCCGGCGATGCGCAGCTGGGCGCCGGTGTGCTGCTGCGAGCCTCCGGCGGCCGCCGTGCCGTAGGCGACCTTCATCACGGTGCCGTCGGCGGTCGTCAGCGCGGTCGAGAGGGTCGCCGGCGGGGTGCTGTCGACGATCTGGCTGGTGTGGGCGTGGTCGGCGGTCACGATGACCAGGGTGTTGCCGTCTTTCTTCGCGAACGCGAGCGCTGCCTGCACGGCCTCGTCGAGGTCGACGGTCTCGCCGATCTGACCGCACGCATCGGCCGAGTGGTCGCGCTTGTCGATGCTGGCGCCCTCGACCTGGAGGAAGAAACCGTCACCGCCCGGCTTGTCCAGGAGGGAGATCGCCTTGTTCGTCAGCGAGGAGAGGGAGAGGTCGGTCGCCAGCCGGGCCGGGTTCGGCGTGCACGTGACCGGCGCCTGGTCCGCGCCGCCGACGGTCGCCGTCGTCGAGGCGTAGCGCGTCGGGAAGTTGCCCGGGGTGAACAGGCCGAGCAGCGGCTTCTGCTGGTTCGCCTCCGTCACACCCGCGAGGCCCGCTGCGTCGCCGACCACCTGGTAGCCGCGCTCGCCGGCCTGGTCGAACAGCGTCTTGTCCTTCCACTCCCCGGCCTTCGCGGTCTGCGTGAAGGAGGTCGACCCACCGCCCAGGGTGACGTCCGCGCGGGCGTCGAGCAACTGCTCGCTGATCGAGCCGAGGCCGCCGTTCTGCAGAGCGTCGGAGCCGCACGATGCGCTGTCCGGCCCGTAGCAGGAGCGGGCGCCGACGTGCGCGACCTCGACGGCCGGGGTCGCATCCTGGATCTCGGCGGTGCTGACATTGCCGGTGCGCAGGCCGTTGGCGCGTGCCAGCTCCAGCAGGGTCGCCTGCGGCCTGCCGTCGATGTCGACGGAGATCGCGTTGTCGTAGGTCTTGGTGCCGGTCGCCCACGCGGAGCCGGTCGCGGCGGAGTCCGGCACGTAGTCCGGCTTGCCCTTGTTCGCGCCGTCCTTGTAGACGGAGTAGGTCGTGTACTGGCCGGTCAGCGGCAGCGCGTCGATGCCGGGAAGCATGCCGCCCGCGCCGTACTGGTAGTTGCGGGCGACCGTGATCTCGCTGTCGCCCATCCCGTCGCCGATGAGCAGGATGACGTTCTTGGCGGGCCCGTTCACGATCGACTGGCGGAGCGCCGTCGTGGAGTCGTCGGGGTTGCGGGCGGCGCCGCCGTTGTCGGAGGTGGCGGCCAGCGCGGGCGCCGGGAGCAGCGCGGCGGCGAGCACGCCGGAGGCGGCGACGAGCACGGCGCTGCCCTTCCAGCGCGAAGCGGAACGGAACATGCGGACAGGTCCTTTCGGTCGAGTGACCGGACCATCCGACCGGGTCGCGGTGACGCCAGGATGAACCTGAGAGAGCGTTCATGTGAACTCTCACAGGGGTGGCGACTGCTCAGTGTTCGCGGGCGTGGGACAGTTCGGCCCGTTTGGCTCGTTGGACCGCGGCGGCGCGGGAGTTCACCCCCAGCTTGCGATAGAGGTCCCTCATGGCGGACTTGAGCGTGTTCGGGCTGATGTAGAGCTCGGCGGCGATCTGCTGAGTGGAAAGTCCGCTGGCGAGCAGGCCGAGGATCTGCTGCTCGCGTTTCGTGAGCTTCGGGAGGGTGGCGTCCTCCCCTGCCGTGTGCGTTCGGCCGTGGATGGGCTCGCCGGCATGCTGGGCGAGGAGCCCGAGAGTGCGCGCAGGGATGAACGAATAGGCGCTGAACATCCGCTCCTGCCGGATGATCGCATTGGCCGATCCGAAGAGCTCAGCCGCGGTCGGGACGTGTCCGAGCGCGTGATGGGAGGCCGACGCCAGCAGCAGCGCCGGAGCCTCGACCCGCGGAGCGGCGGTCAGGTTCCGGGCTTCCTCGCTGTGGGCGAGCGCATCCGCGAACCGGCCTTCGAGATACGCGTGGGATGCGTCAAGCAGCGGGTCGAGAGCGGTACCCGTCGACAGGAGAGCCACCTGCTGGCGCAAGCGTGGCCTGACTCGGGCGAGTCGGGCGCGCGCAGCTTTGACGTAGCGTGCGTCAGCTCCTCCGAGGTGCACTTCGGGATGCCGGTCGAGTTCTCGCTCGAGACGTGCGTCGACGGAGGATGCGCCCGGTCTGCCGTGCGCCAGCAGCGCGGACACCCAGAGGGCGGCGGCCCACTGCTCACCGAGCGGGAGGCCGAGTGCGCGGCCGAGCTCCATTTCGGCGGTGTGGTCCTGTCTGTCCTGTTTCAGCAGTGCGGAGGTCAGGAACAGGATGGCGTCGTATCGACCGTTGGCCCCCGGTTCCGCCTGCGCTCGGGCCAGCCACAGATCGGCGTCGTTGAGGCGACCGCGGTCGGCGTGCGACCACGCGATGTGCCCGGCAGCTCGTCGGGCGATGACCGGCTGCCCGGTGAGCCGCGCCAGATCGTAGGCTTCCTCGTATTCGGCGATCGCACCGGCTGCGTCGGCCGCGTCGAGGGTGCGTCCCCACTGGAAGCGCAGATGCGGCAGTGAGGTGACGTACTCGGAGCGGCCCGCCGAATCGATCCTGTCGAGGACGGCCTTCGCCTCCAGGACGGTGCGCCGCCCTTCCTCCAGCCTGCCGGCCGTGCGATCAGCGGCCGCCTTACCGGTGAGCAGGATGAGCGTGTCCAGGGTGGCGGACGCTTCCGGGTCAGGGCTCGGGGTGAGTCGCCCGTCGTGGAAGAACCGCCGCGGTTCGCCGTCGATCACGACGTGCTGCAGGTAGTTCGCTGCCACACTCAGGCTGGGCATGTTGACGAACGCTTCGCCGGGGAGCGCCTTCAGAGCGGCGAGCAGGTGTCGGGGTGACTGGCTGGCGAACGCGTCCCAGTGCCTCTCCACCACCGCGGCTGCCGCCTGCCACCCGTCGCGCGCACCGGTCTCGGCCACCAGGACCGGCAGATCGTACGGCCTCTGCCGCGGGTCGATCGGTTCCGTCTTCGCGTGCTCAGGTATCTCAGCGGTCATCTCTCGCTCACTGGAAACAGCTTGCCAGGCGTGCCGTCGGTCCGATCATCCCGTGGAGGCGGGCGGACGTGTTCCGGCCCCTGACACCCGATCGAGGGCCGTGGGAGCACGCCGATTGCCGTACCGCGGCGCCGAGCACTGTACCCCGTTAGGGGGTAGTAGGTAGGGAATTTCTCACCCTCGGGGGTGAACTTTCGGTCGCCGCCGTGACCTGGGCGTGTCGCGCCCGATTAGCTGACTGCTAGACGTGGGGGACCGTGCGCCCCCTCCGCACATTCGGGGAGGCCTCTGTGGAGACGCAGGAGAACAGTAGGAAGAGCAGGCTCGGTCTGTTGCCGCGCTTGCGATCGCGACGGCTGCGGCTGATGGCGACAATCGGCGCACTGGCGCTGACCGTCTCATCGCTGGCCACGACCGGACTCATCGTCACCGCAGGGCCCGCGGCGGCTGCGCCCGGAACACCCGGAACGGCGCAGGCGCCGACGGTCGCGTTCCAGGAGAGGTTCGAGACCGGTGTCGGTAACGCCCCGGTTGGGCTCGCTGCGTACACCGGCGCCGGAGGCCAGAAGTACACCGCCGATCCTCTCTGGCTGGCCAACTGCAACGGCCAGATCCGCAACTTCAACACGCCGTCGACGACGCTCGGCAACTGCACGGCTGAGGCCGAGACTGCGCGCTTGAACCAGTTGGCGTACGCGCTCGGCGTTCACGCCGGTTCGGCCACGCCTGCTACCAACCACGCCGTGACGGCCTACACCGAGAACAACCCCGGCACGAATTCGACCGAGTTCCAGACGGCGACGAATATCCCGCTGGCATCCTCGTCGGGTCGCTTCCTGACCTTCAGCGTCGACACGGCGGCCCTCAACTGTCAGGTCTCTGCGCCGTTGTACCAGTTCGCCTTCCTGGACCAGGGAGGCGCGGCTACCAATGTGGGCGGCATCCTGAACGCCTGCACCTCGACGGCGTCCGTGAACGTCCCCGCGAACGGATCGATCGGTGCCCAGCCGGTGAAGGTCGGCACCTACACGTCGAACGGGTCGGTGCTCTTCAACGGATCCTCCCTGGGAATCCGGATGCAGAACGCGAACGGGTCCGGCGCCGGCAACGACGCTGCGTTCGACAACATCCGCGTCTTGGATGTGACCCCGCAGCTCGACAAGGCGTTCAGCCCGGCGGCGGCACCGACCGGTGGCACGTCGACCCTGACCTTCACGGTCACGAACACCAGCGAGCTCGCCTCGAAGGCGGGCTGGGGCTTCACCGACACGCTGCCTGCCGGCCTGACCCTGGCGAACGGCACGGTGGGCGGCACCTGTAACGCGACGACCACCGCTGTCGCGGGCGGCACGAGCGTTGCCGTGACCAACGGCACCCTCGCCGCCGGGCAGACCTCGTGCACCATCACGGCGCAGGTGACCTCCCCGGTCGCGGGCAGCTTCACCAACGGACCGGACAACGTGACAACGGTCGGCCTGAACGAGCCGGGCAGCAGCACCGTCACCTTCTCCGACCCGTCCTACACGGTGACCAAGACCGCCTCGACCGCGGTCGCCCACCCGGGCGGCACCGTCACCTACACGGTGTCGGTGAAGAACACGGGTGCCTGGCCGTACACGGCCGCGAACCCGGCCTCGTTCACCGACGACCTGTCGAAGGTGCTCGATGACGCCACGATCAGCTCCGGACCCACCAACGGGGCGACCGTGAACGGCACCACCCTCGCCTGGTCGGGCCCGCTTGCGGTGGGCGCGACGCAGACGATCACCTACACGGTGACCGTCGGAGCCGCCGGCACCGGCGACGGGGTGCTGACGAACGCCGTCGTCCCGGGCACCGGCGGAAGCTGCGACCCGGCCGGCTCCTGCACGACGACCACCCCCGTGCAGGCCTTCAGCGTGACCAAGAAGGCCGACAAGACCGATGTCGTGCCCGGCCAGACCATCAACTACACGATCACGGTGAAGAACACCGGCGTGGTCGACTACACGGCCGCTGCACCGGCCTCGTTCACCGACGACCTGTCGGCCGTCCTCGACGACGCCACGTACAACAACGACGCGACGAGCGGTGCCACCTACGCGGCTCCGACCCTGTCGTGGTCCGGCGCCCTCGCTGTCGGTGACACCGTCACGATCACCTACTCCGTGACGGTGAACGACCCGATCACCGGAGACTCGCACGTGGACAACGCCGTGGTCACCCCGCCCGGGGTGGGCGGCGACTGCCCGGCCGGGTCGACGAACCCGGACTGCATCGTGCTGATCCCGTCGGGCTCCTTCACGGTCGCGAAGACCGCGTCCACGACGGAGGTCACCGCGGGCAGCACGGTCACGTACACGGTGACGGTCACCAACACCGGTGCCCGCGACTACACCGCCGCCCTTCCGGCCAGCTTCACGGACGACCTGTCCCGGGTCCTCGACGACGCGACGGTCACCGCCGGTCCGGACAACGGAGCGACCATCAGCGGGAACGACCTGTCGTGGTCCGGGCCGCTCGCGGCCGGCGCGACGGTCGTGATCACGTACACGGTGACGGTGAACAACCCGGACACCGGCGACAAGGAGCTGCGGAACACGGTCCGCCCGACCGGTCCCGGCGGGTCGTGCGACCCGGCGGGGGAGTGCACGACCACGACGGATGTGCGCTCCTTCACCACCGCCAAGTCGGCGTCGCCGGCCGGTGCGGTGAACCCGGGCGAGACGGTCACCTACACGGTCACGGTCACCAACACGGGCACCGCTGACTTCACCGCGGCCGATCCCGCCGGCTTCACCGACGACCTGTCGGCGGTGCTGGATGACGCCACCATCACCGGTGGCCCGGACAACGGAGCGACCATCACCGGGAGCACGCTGTCCTGGTCCGGCGCGCTCGCGGCCGGCGCCACGACCGTGATCACCTACACGGCGACGGTCAACACGCCTGACACCGGCGACCACACGCTGACCAACGCGGTGGTCCCGGGCGGCGGCGGCAGCTGCGTCACGGCAGGCGACTGCACGACCACCACCCCGGTGCAGTCGTACACGGTCGCCAAGGCCTCGTCGGCAGCCGGCCCGGTGCACCCGGGTGACACGGTGACGTACACGGTCACGGTGACCAACACCGGTCAGGCCGACTACACGGCCGCCGCCCCGGCATCGGTGACCGACGACCTCTCGAAGGTGCTCGACGACGCCACGTACGTGGCCGGCTCGGCCACCAACGGCGCGGTCGTCAACGGCACCACGCTGACCTGGTCCGGTCCGCTCGCGGTCGGTGCTGTCCAGACGATCACCTACCAGGTGCTCGCCGGCCCGCCCGGTACGGGTGACGGCACGTTGACCAACACGGTCACGGCGCCCCCAGGCGACGGCGGCGGCTGCGCCACCCCGGGCGACTGCACCACGACGAACCCGCTGCAGGCGTTCATCGTGACCAAGGCGGCCGACAAGACCGATGTGGTTCCCGGCGACACCGTGACGTTCACCATCACGATGAAGAACACCGGACAGGTCGACTACACGGCCACCGACCCGGCCTCGTTCACCGACGACCTGTCGGCCGTGCTGGATGACGCCACCTATAACAACGACGCCACCGCGGGAGCGACCTACGCGGCGCCCACGCTGTCGTGGTCGGGCGCCATCGCCGTCGGCGACACGGTGACGGTCACGTACTCGGTGACCGTCAACGACCCGGACGCGGGCGACAAGGTGATCACCAACACGGTCGTCACCCCGCCCGGTGGCGACTGCCCGGCCGGCACCGACAACGCCGCGTGCACCGTTCAGATCCCGTCGGGGTCGTTCACGGTGGCCAAGGCCGCGTCCTCGCAGACCGTCAACCCCGGCGGCACCATCACCTACACGGTGACGGTGGTCAACACGGGCAAGGCGGACTACACGGCGGCTGAGCCGGCGTCCTTCAGCGACGACCTGACCAACGTGCTCGACGACGCCGCCTACAACGGCGACGCCAGCAACGGTGCGACCGTGACCGGGAACACGCTCAGCTGGGCCGGTCCGCTCGCGGTCGGCCAGACGGTGAAGGTCACGTACTCGGTGACGGTGAACAGCCCGGATGCGGGCAACCACCACCTGGTCAACGCGGTCATGCCCACCGGGCCGGGCGGGTCGTGCGACCCGGCGGGCAGCTGCCTGACCAACACCCCGGTCGCCTCGTACACGGTGCACAAGACGGTCTCCACGACCAGCACCGTCAAGCCGGGAGCCGTGGTCAGCTACACGGTCACCGTCACGAACACGGGTGAGTTCGCCTACACCGCGAGCACTCCCGCCAAGTTCACCGACAACATGAGCGACGTGCTCGACGACGCCCACTACAACGGCGACGCGACGCACGGAGCCACCCTCAGCGGCACCGTGCTCTCCTGGGCCGGCCCGCTGGCTGTCGGCGAGACGATCGACGTCACGTACTCGGTGACGGTCAACAACCCGGCGGCGGGCAACCACCGCCTGGTCAACACCGTCGACCCGGCCGTGGACGGCGGGTCGTGCGACCCGTCGGGCGCCTGCGACACCCGCACACCGATCGACCCGGGCCCCGGCCTGGCGTTCACCGGTAGCGACCTCGTCGCGCCCGGCATCATCGCCGTGCTCCTGCTCGGCGCCGGAGCCGCCTTCCTGGTGATCCGCCGCCGCCGCGCAACCGAGTAACCCGACACACGACAGGTGGGTCAGCGGAGGTCTCCGCTGACCCACCTTCGTCGTTCAGGCGCCGAGTTCGCGCCGCATCAGCCAGCGCACCCGGCCGCCCGAGTGGGCGTCCGTGGCCAGCACGCGCGAGAAGCCGTGCTTCTCGAAGAGCTCGACCGTTCCGACGTAGCCGCTGATCACATCCACGCGCTCGCCGCCGGTATCGACCGGGTAGCCCTCGACCAGCGCCGCACCGGATACGCGGGCGTGCTCGACCGCACCGTCGAGCAGGTCGTGCATCAGGCCGCGCTTGCGGAAACCGCCGCGCACGACGAAGCAGACGATCGACCACGGATCCCGCTCCTCGTCGAGGTGCGGGATGGTGCGGGAGTTCATCAGCCGGCGGTACGTCGACTTCGGGGCGACCGAGCACCAGCCCGCCACCTCGCCGTCGAGGTACGCGAGAACGCCGGGGCCTGGTTCCGACGAGCACTCGGCGCGCATGTACTCGATCCGTCCGGGCATGTCGAGGCGGGAGTCGCGGTATGACATGCAGACGCATCCACCGCCGCCGGGCTTTCTCGGGACCATGAAGGTCGCGAAGTCGTCGAAGCGGCCGGTGGCGGGGAGGACGTCGATGGCCATGGCGGAAGTGTATTCCGGGCCACCGACTACGCCAGGCTGGACTCCGTGCTCGCGGCACCGGCGAGCGCCTCGCCGCGCAGACCCAGCTGCGGGAAGGCGAGCAGCACCATGTCGACGAGTTCCTCCAGCGGACGGGTGAGCGGGTCGGTGACGGGGAGGCCGAGCTGGGCCTCGTGCTCGGCGATCGTGTCGTCGATCCCGGACGCCGTCAGACCCTCGTGGTTGATGGTGATGCCGATCACACTGGTGTCGCTGAACGCCTGGATAAGCGCGATCTCGCTCGCGGCCGTCGGCATCGGCATCATCGGGAAGTCGCCCAGCATCACGCGCCCGGGGGCGTGCTGGAGGATGACGCCCTCCGGCCGGCTACCGCGCAGGATGGCGCCCGAGCTGAGGTAGGCGGGGTGGCTCAGGGCACCCTGGCCTTCGACGATGATGACGTCCGGGTCCTCCTCCTCGAACGCGGCGACGACCTGCGCCTCCACCGCGCCGGAGCAGAACTGGGGGATCGTGGCGTCGAGCGCGACCGCGTATCGGGCGCCCTGGATCAGCGCCGTCTGCCCGGTCCCGACCATCACGGCGCGGATGCCCTGCGCGTTCAGCGCCTGGGTGAGCAGGGTGGCCGTGGTGCGCTTGCCGACCGACCCGTCCGTGCCGAGCACCGCGATGCGGGGGCACGTGACGTCGAAGATGCGGCCGCTGAACAGCGTCAGCTCCGCGATCTCCTTCGGCCGCCGCACGTCCTCGATCGTCACACCGGCCACGAGGGCGGCGGCGACGAACTCGGCGTCGTCGTTGAGGTACTCGTGCAGTCCGTTGACCAGGTTCATCCCGCGGTCGATGCCGTCGAGGAGCACGGCGCGGTGGTCGGCGGTCAGCAGGCCGTCGGTGGGTGCCATCCCGAAGATGAGGGTGTCGGGGATGAAGCCGGCACGATCGAGGGATGCGTCCAGGCTCGCGAGCACCGGGATCCCGTTCGGTGCGCCGTCCAGGACCTCGCCTGCGTCGCCGCCCGCACGCGTGCTGTCGATGACGCTCAGAATCTCGTACTTCTCGGAATGGCGGACGAGACCGTTGGCGGTCTTGCCGTCGAGCCTCCCGAACAGTCCTTCGCAGTAGACGACGGCTTTCACGGACGCGGGCATGGCGCTCCTCTTGTTTGCACAGAGGAGGCGACGAGTCGTGGCCGGATCCGGAGATCCATCTGTCAACGAGGCGTCTTCCCTGAAGCCGGCGCACTGCCGGCTCGGGAACCATAGCAGCGCAACCTGGGCGCGGCGCAGGGTGCGGGGCCGGACGAACGCATCGTCCGGCCCCTTCCGTGACTCCCTATGTGACTCAGCGCCGCGGGTCGTTTCGTCCCGGCGTGCCCGCAGCGAGCGCGAGCGTCTGCTGCAGGGCGGTGTACTCGGGCTTGGGCTGGAGGTTCTCGTCGTAGATCGTGGCCGCGCCCTCGCCCGGGAAGACATCGGGCACCCATGAGTACGCGTCGCCGATGCCCCACACCGTGTACGACAGGCACGCCCGCACCGCGAGGCAGGCCTGGAGGGTGGACGTGAACCCGCCGATCTGGGCGTTCTGCTCGACCGGGGTCACCGGCAGCGTCGTGCGCACATCCACCTCGGTCTCGGCGACCTTCAGCCCCAGTGCCGCGAAGCGCTGGAGGTTGTTCTGCAGGTCCGGGAGCGGGTACTGGCTGTCGAGGTGGGTCTGGAAGCCGACGCCGTCGATCGGCACGCCCTGCGCCGTGAGGTCCTTGACGAGCTGATAGACCGCGTTGCTCTTCGGACCGGTGAACTCGATGTTGTAGTCGTTGTAGAACAGCAGGGCCCGGGGGTCGGCCTCGTGCGCCCAGCGGAAGGCATCGGCGATGTAGCCGGGTCCGAGCTTCTGCAGCCAGATGGTGTCGCGCAGCGTCCCGTCGTCGTTGAACGCCTCGTTGACCACATCCCACTGCCAGATCTTGCCCTTGAAGTGGGTGACTTCGTCCACGACGTGCTTCTTGAGGAGCGCGCGCACCTGGTCGGAGCTCATCGACGGCGCAGCGGCGTTCAGCCACGCGGGCAGCTGGCTGTGCCAGACCAGGGTGTGCCCGCGCACGAGCTGCCCGTTCTGCTGTGCGAAGGAGACGAGGTCGTCAGCCGCCGACCAGTCGTACGTGCCCTGCGTCGGCTCGACGACCTCCCACTTCATGACGTTCTCGGGAGTGACGCTCGAGAACTGGGACGCGGCGATCGCCCGGTACTCGGAGTTCGTGGCGAGCAGATCGGTGTTGACGGCCGCACCGATGCGGAGCCCCGACTGCGATGCCAGCGCGCGCAGCGAGTCCGCCGGGGCCGGAGTGTGGTGGGAGGGAGGGGTGGGCGGAGCTGCGAATGCGGCTCCCTGGGAGAGGATCACTGCTCCGGCCCCGATCACCGCAGAGGTGATGAGGCCGGCTCGGAGACGAATTGACACGCGGATACTCCTTCGTATGCGTCGGGGCGCCGCGGCTGTGCGGCGTCCTCGCCGGATTTGTTGCGTCATCCAGCAAATGCGCGGCCCATGCGGGTGTCAAAAGTTTTGGAAAAGTCGTCTTCGCTGTCGGAACACGTGTGCGCGGGCGGTCACCGGGGGAGGACGCGGTCGACCCGCGCCTCCCCCGGAGCCCTCACTGCTCTGTCGTGTTCGTGCGGCCGCGGCGACGGAGGAGCATCAGCAGTCCGCCGCCGACCAGCAGCGCCAGCGCGATCAGTCCCGACGCCGCGCTCACGTCGGCACCCGTCGAGGCGAGGGCGGTGGCCGGATCCCCGGTCGACGAGGTGGTTCCAGCAGCGCCGGCGGCCGTCACGCTGAAGGCCGCCGAGGCGACGACGGTCCCGCCGATCGACGCGGTCACGGTGTGCGCGCCCGCGGGGACCGTCGGCACCGAGAAGGCGAAGGTCAGCGTCCCGTCCGGTGCGGCGGTCGCCGTCCCGAGGGTGACCGGCGTGGAGTTGAACACGAACGTGACCTGCGTGCCCGGCGCGAAGTGCGTGCCGGTCAGCGTGATGCGGTCGCCGACGGCGCCGGAGCCCGCGGACAGCGCGATCGCCGCCGGATCCGTCGCAGGTCCGGAGACGCCCTGGCCGCCGAGCTGCAGGTCGCACGCGATGCGTCCGCTGTAGAGGGCGTGGCCCTCCGTCGGGCTGCCCGGGCCGGTGCCGTACACGCCGTCGTCCGACCACAGGGCCTCGCGCGTCCCTCCGGAGCACGTCGAGGCCGGGGCCAGGGCGAAGCCCTCGAGGTTGTCATTCGGCAGACCGGCGGGGCGGCTGTAGACGACCTGCGGGACGATCGTTCCCGTCCCGTCGATCTTCAGCACGGTGGAGGAGACGCCGCAGGTGTTGTCGCAGAGCGCCCAGATGCGCTGGGTGGCCGCGTCGAACTGCACGTCCATGACGTGGCCCATCTTCGTGTCCACCACGGCGACCCGGTGGAAGGTGTGGTCGCTGTTGAGCGCGTACGCGTACAGCTTTCCGTCGTTCTCCAGAGCGGCGAAGTACAGGCCGGTGCCGTGCAGCGGGTAGTCGGAGGGCAGGTAGGTCTTACCGGTCGACTGGTCGACGAAGCCGGTGCCGGTGAGGTAGGTGTCGGGCACGAACGTCACGCCCTCGAAGCCCAGGTTCGCCTCCGTCTTGTTCCCGGCGTGGAGCTCCGGGAACTCCGCGGTGAGGTTCCACTGGTCGGTGGCCACCAGCGTCGTAGCCGACGAGGTCGGGTCGATGCGGAGGATGGAGTTGAGCGGGATGGTGTTGGCGGCGTTGTTGCGCTCGGTCGTGACATAGAGCGCGCCGTCCGGTCCGACCGTGAGCCCCTCGGAGTCCGGCTGGTTCGTCGCGGTGTCGCTGCTGCCCGGGAAGAAGATCTGCTTGCCCGCGGCCCAGCCGTTGGCCGTGTCGGCCACCCAGAGGCCGTTCTCCTTCACCATACGGAACACCCAGCCCTTGTTCTTGACGCTGTAGAGCACGTTCGCGTTGGTCGGGTCGAAGACCAGGCCGCTGACGTCACGGCCCTCCGGGCCGGTGGTGGTCTCCCACGCGCACAGCGAGTCGGCGACCGAGACGGTGGCGCTTCCCGGCCAGGCGACGGGAGTGCCCGCGCCGGCGGGGAGGGTGCCCGTGCCGGACGGCGCCTCCGGCTGGCAGGTCAGCGTGTTGCCGCCGCCGTTGCCGCCGTTGGCAGGGTTGGTGAGCACGTTCTGGCACGCGCCGGCGTTGGAGGCGCCGAAGCTCTTGGTCGCCACCGAGGCGAAGGATCCTGTGCCGTCGGGGCAGCGTGCGTAGGCGCCCGCTCCGAACCCATTGCCCTCGTCGGTGCCGGCTTCGCCTGCCGTGTAGTCGACGGAGTCGACCAGGGTGCCGGCGGCGCCTCCCGTGCCGTCCGGCAGGTAGAGCTTGACGCCGTCCCCGCCGCTGCTCAGGCCCTTAGTGGAGGAGAAGTACGCGTACCCGTGCGCGGGCACGACCGTCGTCGGGGTTCCGTCGGCGAGGCTGGCCGAAAAGGTCGTTGCAGCCGTCGCGGCCCCGCTGTCGATCTGCAGCCAGCCAGTGATGTCCACATCCACGGACCCGCTGTTGGAGAGCTCGATCGCGTCCGCGACCGGGGTGGCCGTGTTGTCGGACGACACCTCGTTGATGTGGATGCTCTTCCACGCGGGCTGAGCCGGGGCGAAGCGGCTCTTGCCCGGCGAGCCGAGGTCGCCGCTGACCGACGCCCACGACCCCTCCGCGTCGCCGACGGCGGAGAGCTGCCACTGCGAGGCGTCGTTGGCGCCGAGCGCAGCGGCCGTGGTCGGCACGCCCGACTTCCCCTGCGTGCGCGGGCCCTTCACCGTGCCGGTGCCCTGGTCGTTGTAGGTGAGCCGGTCGACGAGGTTCGCGACCGCATCCGGGCCGTCGAAGAGGTTGATCTCGTCGGCGCGGCCGAGGCCGGTCGTGTTGCCGGCGAGCACCTTCACGTCGGCGCCGAGCGACCATTCGGTCCGGAAGGCGGCATCCGTCGACTCGGTGATGATGGCGGATTCGCCGGACGCCAGCGTCCCGAGCCCGTCCAGCGGGACTGTGCCGGGCAGTCGGCTGTCGTCGTCGAAGGACCAGCCGGTGAGGCTGACCGGCGTCGTGCCGAGGTTGGTGAGCTCGATGAACTCGCCGCCGGTGGTGCCGGGGCTGTACATCCACTCGGTGATCCGCACGTCGGGCGTCGCCGCGGCCTGCGCGGCGGTGGGGAGGGCGAGCGCCAGGGTGCCGGCGGTCGCGGTGGCGGCGAGGACCGCCACGGTTCGGGTTCTGAGAAGTCGCACAGAGACGGAAGCTACCGAAGCCGGCGGTATGCAAGGGAAAGGGGAGGTGAACGCAACGATCGCGATCGTTGAACGGAGCGTGTCCGCCCGGCTAAGGTGTGGCCACCTCGAACGGCGACGACCAGGAGGCCGCGATGACCAAGGTGCGACTGGAAGCGTTCACCGACGGCGTCCTCGCGGTGGCCATCACGCTGCTGGTCCTGGACCTGCACCTCGAACCGGGCAACGGCGAGAGCCTCCTGGATCAGGTGCTCGCATCCACCGCGACGCTCGCCGGTGCCATCCGCTGCGGATCATGCCGGGCAGCTTGTTCGACGTCGCCGCCAATCCAAATACAGACCCAATTGGCTTTGGAAGTCTCCACCAGCACCGTTTGTAGGTCAGTGCCGACACCACACGGACCAGGAGGGATCCTAGTATTGGCGGGAGTTGACACCATCCTGGCGGCGCGCAAGCGGAGCGAGTTCGAGCAGGTTGAGCGGAGGTGGGCGTATGTCGGCGACGAAGCTCCTGGTACTCGGTATCGTGCACCTCTCCGGCGGCGCGCATGGCTACCAGGTGCGGTCCGAACTGCAGAGCTGGGGTGCGGAGATTTGGGCCAACATCAAGCCCGGCTCGATATATCACGCGCTGAAAAAGGCGGCGGCTGATGGCCTCCTCACCGAACACGCCGAGCCGGGCAACTCCGGGCCGGAGCGCGTTTTGTACCGCGCGACAGATCGGGGACGTGACGAGATAGTCGAACTGGTCCGCGATGGTCTGCGTCGAACCCATGACCCCACTATGCGCGACGCGGCCATCGCCATGTTGCCTATGCTGACCAGGACAGATGCCATCGCGCACGTTAACGAGCGGGTCGCGCGCCTGGAAGCGGAGCTCGAAGGGCAGGCCAGGGGGTGGGAGAACCCGAACCCGCACATTCCCGAGCACGTCCGCGATCAGGCCGAACTATGGGCGGGACACGCCCGCACCGAACTGGAATGGGCGAAGAGCTTGAGCAAACGACTGTCTGGGGGTGCCTACACCATGGCCGATGATCCGGGTTCGTGGCGAACGGTCCGCGATCCCCTCAAGATGCGCTTCTAATAAACCTTGACTAGAGGTTTCCTCCTCGTTTACTCTGGCCAAGTAGTCAAGTTTGACTAGCTCACCAATCGGTTCGCAACCGAGAGAAGGAGTCGAACCCATGGGAAAGCTCGCCATCGAGACGAGAGGGTTGAAGAAGAGCTTCGGCAAGACCCGCGCGGTCGCCGGTGTGGACTTGGCCGTGCGCGCCGGGGGCGTGTACGGCGTACTCGGTCCCAACGGGGCCGGCAAGACCACCACGATCCGCATGTTGGCCACGCTCTTGCACCCTGACGCCGGCGAGGCGCAAGTGCTCGGCTACGACGTCGTGCGTGATGCCCAGGCGGTGCGCAGCAGGGTGGGCCTCACCGGGCAGTTCGCGTCGGTCGACGAGGACCTCACCGGGGCGGAGAACCTGTTGCTGCTCGCCAGGCTGCTCGGCTACTCACGCCGCCGAAGCAGGGAGCGGGCGGCCGACCTGCTCGACGCGTTCGATCTTGCGGAGGCGGCCGACCGGCAGGTGAAAAAGTACTCCGGCGGGATGCGCCGGCGCATCGACATCGCAGCGAGCCTGGTCGTCACCCCCGAACTGATCTTCCTCGACGAGCCCACGACCGGGCTCGACCCGCGCAGCAGGAACCAGGTCTGGGAGATCGTCAGGGGTTTGGTCGCCGAAGGCACGACCGTGTTGTTGACCACGCAGTACCTCGACGAAGCCGACCAGCTGGCTGACCGCATCGCGGTGATCGACCACGGGAAGGTCATCGCCGAGGGCTCCAGCGGCCAGCTCAAGGCATCGGTCGGCGCCGGCTCGCTGCACGTACGCCTCCGTAGTCCCGAGCAGCGGGCCGAGGCCGAGCGGGTCCTCGCCGCCGCTCTCGACGCGCCGGCCGAGCCGTCCGCCGACCCGGTCGCGCTGTCCGCGCGGATCTCCGACCCCGAGCGGGTCGCCCGTGCCCTGGCGGAGCTATCCAGCGGCGGCATCGACGTCACCGAGTTCGCGCTCGGTCAGCCGAGCCTGGACGAGGTGTTTCTCGCCCTGACCGGTCACCCGTCCGAGGAGACACCCAAGGAGGATGCCGCATGAATGCCACGTCCGCGGAGCAGGCGTCGCCGGTCACCGAGGACGCGCTGCGCGGTGTGCTCTTGGCCGGTGAGCGCCGGCCCCGACCCGGTCCGGTGAGCACCTCGTTGACATTCGGCTGGCGCGCTCTGCTGAAGATCAAACACGTCCCGGAACAGCTCGTCGACGTGACCATGTTCCCAATCATGTTCACGCTGATGTTCACCTACCTGTTCGGTGGCGCCCTCGCCGGTTCGACACAGGCGTACCTGCAATTCCTGCTGCCCGGCATCCTGGTGCAGGCGAACGTCATGATCACCATGAACACCGGCATAACGCTGAACACCGACATTCAGAAGGGGATGTTCGATAGGTTCAGGTCACTTCCGGTGTGGCGACCGTCCCCGCTGGTCGGCGCCCTGCTCGGCGATCTGATGCGCTACTCGATCGGGTCGGCGATCGTGATCACGCTCGGCCTGATCCTAGGGTTCCGGCCGGAGGGTGGCGCCGTCGGTGTGGTGCTCTCGGTGGTGCTGCTGCTGGTGTTCTCGTTCTGCCTGTCGTGGCTGTGGACGATGCTCAGCTTAATCCTGCGCACGCCGAACTCGGTGGCCGGGGTCAGCATGATGGTGATGTTCCCGCTGACGTTCGTGAGCAACATCTTCGTGGACCCGAAGACGATGCCCGGCTGGTTGCAGGCGGTCGTCGAGGTCAACCCGATCACCCACCTGGCGACCGTGGTACGCGGCCTGATGCACGGCTCGGTGCCCACCGGGGAAATCGGGTGGGTGCTCGTCTCGTCAGCGCTGCTCGTCGCGGTCTTCGGTCCCATCACCATGGTCCTCTACCGCAACAAGGAGTAGTTGCCGCTGCCGCGAACACTTGGTCGAAATCAGCTCCGACAACCGGCGCACTTGGCCAACGCCATCACCGCTACCAGGCCCGGACACGACAAGGAGAGCCGAATGAGCACCATCCCCAAGAGCAACTCGGAAACCGTTGCGCACACGCCCGGGCGGGCGATCAGTATCGCGGTCTGGATTCTGCAAGTCGTGCTGGCGGCGATTCGCCGGCGGCGGAATCTCGAAGCTCGCCGGCGACCCGGTCATGGTGGACATGTTCGCCGACATCGGGGCTGGCCAGTGGCTCCGGTACCTGGTCGGAGCGCTGGAGGTCGCGGGAGGGGTTGGACTCCTGATCCCGGCTCTGGCGGGCCTGGCCAGTCTCGGGTTGGCGGCATTGCTGACCGGTGCTGTCTTCACCGATCAGTTCGTGCTCGAGCAGATCCCTTGGCTGCCACTCGCCTGTCTCGTCGTGGCGGCCGTGATCGCAAGGGCGCGGTGGTCGCGCACCGAGGCCGTAGTCGGCACGCTGATCAGGCGCTGAGACAAACCTCTCGAACGGAGATGTGAGATGAACGAGATGGGCTTTCGCGTGACATCAAACGATGGCACCATCATCGCCTACGACCGGAAAGGAAGCGGCCCGGCTGTCGTCCTGGTAGGCGGCGCGCTGGACGACGGAGCGGAGAACGCTCCCTTGGTACCTGCTCTGGCCGAGCACTTCACGGTCTACAACTATGCCCGTCGGGGACGCGGCGCGAGCGGCTTCACCGAACCCTACGCCGTGGAAAGGGAGATCGAGGACCTGGATGCGTTGATCGCGGAGGCGGGCGGCTCGGCACACCTGTTCGGGGCGTCCTCAGGCGGCGCGCTGGCGCTGGAAGCCGCCGCGGCCGGGTCAGCCATCGACACGATCGCCGTCTGGGAGGTGCCCTACGCGGTCGGGGACGACATACGCCCGCGATTCGAGGAGTACATCGCCGACACCCGACGCGCCTTCGACGCTGGGCGAGACGAGGAGGTTCTCGAACTGTTCATGCGCCTGTCCGGCGCTTCCGACGACAACATCGCGGCCAGGAAAGCGGCAGGCAAGCAGACGTCGCATTGGGCGGATTCGGTCGCCCTCGCGCCCACGCTGGTCCACGACAGCGTCTTCCACAACCGCTACCAACTGCCGGCCGATCGACTGGCAACGGTCACCCAACCGGTCCTGGTCTCCACCGGAGGACCGATCACGGTCCCCTACATGGCAGGCCTGCCCTCGGACTTCTTCGACCGCGCAGCCGACGACCTTGCAGACCTGTTACCCCACGCTCAACGGGAGACCCTCGACGGGCTGGATCACGTCGTCGACCCACAAACCATCGGCCCACTGTTGCTACGGTTCTTCAGCAGCGAACACTGAGAGGCCCGCGAGGTGGTGCGACCTGGGCTCCTACCGCACGCGAGTAAGGATGCAGCAGCCGTTGCTGCGGAGATTCGGGCAACGGTCTTCGGTGACGACTGAAGGCGACAGGTGACACAGCCAACCGTGGAGAGAAGCAACCCTGGCCTCCTGTCGACGACCGCGGCATTTGCGGCCTGTAGGCGGTCCTGAACGTCTCAACGTGGCGGTGGAGTGGCCGTCTTCTGGTGCGCCGAGTTCGACGCCCGTAAGCCGGTCGACAAACGGGACACCCGCGCCGGCCCCACCCTAACGCGCCGGATCGCGTACTTCGAAGAGCAGGGCGATTCCCGTAAGGCCCGCCGCGAATATGCCCGGTGGTGGTACCTCAAGCGCTCCAGTTCGGACCATGCTGTGCCTCTCCACCGATGCTCGAGATCTCAGTTCGCAGGGCAATGTCTCTGCAGTCGCTCGGCGTCGATGACGGGAATGTCAACCGACGCGGAAATCTCCATGGGACGGGTTGAGTGCCAGCACGGTCGCGGCAACACGGTTATATAGTTGACGCATATAAACAACCGAACTCCCACGTACTCGCGCGCACTCTGACAAGGACTCCCGTGGCCCGCACCGGCATCTTCACCAAAGACCACCCGCACTACCGCTGGGTGGCACTCTCGAACACCACCCTCGGCATGCTCATGGCGACGATCAACTCGTCGATCGTCATCATCTCGCTGCCCGCCATCTTCACCGGCGTCAAGCTCAATCCGCTCGAGCCGGGCAACGTCTCCTACCTGCTCTGGATGCTGATGGGCTACATGCTCGTCACCGCCGTGCTCGTCGTCATGTTCGGGCGGATGGGCGACCAGTTCGGGCGCGTGCGCATCTACAACCTCGGGTTCGTCATCTTCACGCTCGCCGCGATCGCGCTCTGCCTCGACCCGTTCAGCGGCGGCCCTGGCGCGATGTGGCTGATCGTCTGGCGGTTCGTCCAGGGCGTGGGCGGCGCGATGCTGTTCGCCAACTCGACCGCGATCCTCACCGACGCCTTCCCGGCCAACAAACGCGGCTTCGCCCTCGGCCTCAACCAGGTCGCGGCCATCGCCGGAAGCTTCATCGGGCTCATCCTCGGCGGGGTGCTCGCCGAGATCGACTGGCGTGCGGTGTTCTTCGTCTCGGTGCCGTTCGGCGTGATCGGCACCATCTGGTCCATCAAGTCGCTGCACGAGGTCGGCCAGAAGAACCCCGGCCGCATCGACTGGCTCGGCAACGCCACGTTCGGCATCGGGCTCATCGCCCTCCTCACCGGCATCACCTACGGCATCCAGCCCTACGGCGACTCCAGCCAGGGATGGGGCAACCCGTGGGTGCTCGGAGCGATCGTCGGCGGCATCGTGCTGCTCGCGCTGTTCGTCGTCGTCGAGCTGAAGGTGCCGGCGCCGATGTTCGACATGCGGCTGTTCCGCATCCGGGCGTTCTCTTCGGGCATCTTCGCCGGGTTCCTCGCCGCCATCGGGCGCGGCGGCCTGCAGTTCATGCTGATCATCTGGCTGCAGGGCATCTGGCTGCCGCTGCACGGCTACAGCTACGAGTCGACGCCGTTGTGGGCGGGCATTTACATGCTCCCGATCACGATCGGCTTCCTCATCGCCGGACCGATCTCGGGTGCGCTGTCCGACCGGTTCGGGTCGCGCGCGTTCGCGACGGTCGGCCTGCTGCTCGTCGCGGCGACCTTCGTCGGCCTCCTGCTCATCCCCGTGAACTTCGAGTACTGGCAGTTCGCGGTGCTGACCGGCCTCAACGGCATCGGCTCCGGCCTGTTCTCGTCACCCAACCGCACCGCGATCATGAACAGCGTCCCGGCGAACGAACGCGGCGCCGCATCCGGGATGGCCGGTGTCGCCCTCAATGCCGGAAGCTCGCTCTCGATCGGCATCTTCTTCTCGCTGATGATCGCGGGGCTGTCGGTCGCGCTGCCGTCGGCCCTCACCAACGGGCTCACCTCGCACGGCGTACCCTCGCACATCGCGGCGCAGGTCGGAAACACCCCGCCGGTGGGCAGCCTGTTCGCCGCCTTCCTCGGCTACAACCCCATCCAGAGCCTGCTCGGTCCGACCGGGATCCTCACCGCGCCGCACGTCGACGGCGCCACCCTGACGGGTAAGGAGTTCTTCCCGCAGCTGATCTCCGGACCCTTCCACGACGGTCTGGTGGTCGTCTTCATCGCCGCCGCCGTCATGAGCGTCATCGGCGCCGTCGCCTCCTTCCTGGGCGGGGCCAAGTATGTTCATGAGGAGGCCGTCGCACCCGAGCGGCTGGCCACCGAGGAAGGCGAGGAAGTCGGTGCCCACCGCGCATGAAGCTGACGAGCGGCCGGCGGCCGGCCGCGACGACGATGTCCCCGGCCGCCTGGCCCTGGCCGTCGGGCGGCTGAACCGCCGCATCCGGTCGTCCACCGGAGGGCTCAGCCACGGGCAGCTCTCCGCCCTGTCGACCATCGTCCGCAACGGACCGCTGCGCCCGAGCGAACTCGCCGCCATCGAGGTGGCGGCGGCGCCGACGATCACGCGCATCGTCGCCGAACTGGAAGCCCGCGGCCTGGTGGAGCGCACGCCGGACCCGCAGGACCGCCGGTCGCTGTTCGTCTCCGGCACGGATGCGGGCACGGCGCTCCTCCTGGAGGCGCGGTCGGACCGCGCCCGCGCCGTCGCCGACATCCTCGCCGAGCTCAGTCCGGAGCAGGTGGACGCCGTCCGCGCCGCCCTCCCCGCGCTGGAGCAGGCCGCGCAGGTCACTCCGCCCCCTCCGCCCGCGTCCTGACCCTGTGAGGTGCCCGGTCGACGGCACGGGTCAGGTGAGGGAGAGGAGCGCGGCGGCGGCGACCGCGAGGACGAGGCCGACCCACTGGACGGGCGCGACCCGCTCGCGCAGCACGATGGCGGCCAGCAGGATGGTGCCCGCCGGATAGAGCGCGACGAGCACCGACATCGTGGTCAGGTCGCCGAGCCGCAGGCCGAGCAGGATGAGGACGTTGGCCGACGCGTCGAGCGCGCCTCCCGCCGCGGCGATGCCGGTTCCGCGCGGTTCGAGGCGGGGTGGATGCCCGTCCACCCGTCGCCGCCCGCGGAGCAGGAGGACGCCGACAAGCGTCCACATCACGGCGCCGTTCACCGCGCGGTTGGCGATCAGCGGCACGACGCCCGAATCCGGGGGCGTCTGGTCGAGCAGGATGAGGAACACGCCGATCATCGCACCCGCCCCGACCGCCATCAGCAGGGCGCGGGCGGTCGGCCGCACGGCGCCCTTCTCCGGGACGAAGCCGACGAGGACCACCGCGACCAGCGCCATCCCGATCGCAACGTAGCCGACGACGCCGAACCGGTCGCCGCCGAGGAGGCCCCACGCCATCGGCACAACGGCGGACACCAGGGCGGTCAGCGGCGACAGGATGCTCATCGGCCCGATCGCGAGGCACGCGTACAGCAGCCCGACGGCGACCGAGCCGACCAGTCCAAAGAGGGCGCCCCAGCCGAGGGCGGCTGCCGACCAGTGGCCGCCGGTGAACGGCAGCGCGAGAAGGAGCAGGAGCAGACCGCTGACGGCGCCGACCGCGGTCGTGCGGACCGGGCCGATGCGCCGGGCGGCCACGCCGCCGAGGAAGTCGGCGGAACCGTAGACGACAGCGCTCAGCAGCCCGAGGACTGCGGCCGGCATCAGCTCCCGGCCAGCCGGTACGTGTGGAGGACGGCCCCGGATTCGAAGCGGCGCAGCTCGGTGAGCTCGAACGTCCACTTCTCGCGGTCGTCGGGGAAGATCCGGATGCCGCCGCCCACCATCACCGGATAGACGAGCAGCCGCAGCTCGTCGACGAGCCCCCAGACGAGCAGGGAGCGGACGAGGGATGCGCTGCCGGCCACCAGAAGCGGGCCGCCGTCGCCGTCCTTCAGCGACTGGACGGACGCGCGGACCGGCGCGTCGAGGGCTGTCGCGTTCCAGGCCAGCTCGGCCGGCCGCGAGGTGGCGACGGCCTTGGGCATGCTGTTCATCTTGTCGGCGAACTCGCCGTCGCGCGGGGGCCAGGCCTCCGCGAACTGCTCGTAGGTGCGGCGGCCGAGCAGCAGGGATTCGGCCTCCAGCACCTCCTGCAGCTTGAACGCCCGCAGGTCGTCGGAGCTGAACGGGATCGTCCATCCTGAATGCCGATGGGTGGGCTCGCCGCCGGGAGCCTCGACCACTCCGTCGAGCGTCATGAACTCGGTCACGATGAGCCGCCGCATGTCCGCGATGGTACCGGAGGCCGGCCTGTGGATGCGGAGTTCTCCACAGATCTGCTCAGCCCGGCCGATCGTCGGCGGCCCCGGATACGATCGAGGGATGAGCTTCACCGACGGCTGGATCCCCGACGACAGGGATGCCCCTCCCCTCGACGAGGAGCCGCCGATGCCCGAGTTCGGCGACCCGTACGCGGGTGCGCCGTGGCCGGGGGAGGAGCCCGCTGGGAGCGGCGGTGCCCCGGGCGTCGCCGTGCGCACGGCACCGGTCGTCCGCTCGACGCCGCCGAGGTTCGCGTCCGCCGCCGAGGCCTTGCGCACGGTGTTCGGGTACGAGGAGTTCCGCGGGCAGCAGCAGGCGATCATCGAGCGCGTGGCGGCCGGCGGCGACGCCGTCGTCCTGATGCCGACCGGTGGCGGCAAGAGCCTCTGCTACCAGATCCCGTCTCTGCTGCGCGAGGGCACCGGCGTGGTCGTGTCCCCGCTCATCGCTCTGATGCAAGACCAGGTGGATGCGCTCACCGCGGTCGGCGTGCGCGCGGCCTTCCTCAACTCGACGCAGGATGGGGCGGCGCGGTCCGCCGTCGAGCGTGCGTACCTGTCGGGCGAGCTCGACGTGCTCTACGTCGCGCCGGAGCGGCTGTCGTCGGAGTCGACCAAGCGGTTCCTCGAGCGCGGCAGCATCGCGCTGTTCGCCATCGACGAGGCGCACTGTGTGTCCCAGTGGGGCCACGACTTCCGGCCGGACTACCTGGCGCTCTCCGAACTCGCCGACCGCTGGCCGGACGTGCCCCGAATCGCCCTCACGGCGACTGCGACCGAGGCGACGCACAAAGAGCTCACGTCCCGCCTCAAGCTCGAGGGCGCCGAGCACTTCGTCTCCGATTTCGACCGGCCCAACATCCAGTACCGCATCGTGCCGAAGGTCGAGCCGCGCAAGCAGCTGCTCGACTTCATCACGAGCGAGCACCCCGGCGACGCGGGCATCGTCTACGCCCTCTCGCGGGCGTCCGTCGAGAAGACGGCGGAATTCCTGTCGTCGCACGGGCTCACGGCGCTGCCGTATCACGCCGGGCTCGAGGCGTCACGCCGGGCGCAGACGCAGTCGCGGTTCCTGCGCGAGGAGGGCGTGATCGTCGTCGCCACCATCGCCTTCGGCATGGGCATCGACAAGCCGGATGTGCGATTCGTCGCCCACATCGACCTGCCCAAGTCGGTCGAGGGCTACTACCAGGAGACCGGTCGTGCCGGGCGCGACGGCCTCCCCTCGACGGCGTGGCTCGCGTACGGACTGCAAGACGTCGTGCAGCAGCGCCGCATGATCGACGACTCCCCGGGCGACCTCGCGCACCGGCGGAGGATGACGCAGCACCTGGATGCGATGCTCGCGCTCTGCGAGACCGTCCAGTGCCGCCGCATCGACCTGCTCGGCTACTTCGGGCAGCCGTCCGGCCCGTGCGGCAACTGCGACACCTGCTTGACGCCGCCGGAGAGCTGGGACGGCACGGTACCGGCGCAGAAGCTGCTCTCGACGGTCGTGCGCCTGCAGCGCGAGCGCAACCAGCGTTTCGGCGCCGGGCACCTGATCGACATCCTCCGCGGCAAGCGGACGCCGCGCGTGGAGCAGTACGGGCACGATCGCCTGTCGACGTGGGCGATCGGTGACGACCTGTCCGAGAGCCAGTGGCGCGGTGTCATCCGCCAGCTGATCGCCAAGGAGCTGCTGAAGCCCGAGGGCGAGTACGGCGTGCTCACCATCACGCCGGCCAGCGCCGAGGTACTCTCCGGCACGCGACCCGTGGTGCTGCGCCGGGAGCCGGACCGTCCCGAGCGCGCGCAGCGCGCATCCCGCAGCACGGCGTCCGCCGACCTCGCCGCAGCCGACCAGCCGCTGTTCGAGGCGCTTCGCAGCTGGCGAGCCGGCCAGGCCCGCGAGCAGGGCGTCCCCGCGTACATCGTCTTCGGCGACGCCACCCTGCGCGCTGTCGCCTCCGCACGCCCGGCCTCCCTCGCCGACCTCGACGGGATCACCGGCATCGGGGCGAAGAAGCGCGAGGCCTACGGCGAGGCCCTCCTCGCCGTCGTCGCGTCCGCCTGACGCGTCGCGGCAGAGGCCCCCTTTGCGCCCGGCGGAAGGCGGGGTATCGTCCGTCGTTCCGGGCGGCCATCAGGGAATCTTTTCCTGCCCGCCCGCGTTATGACATTGAACGATTACTGCGGCGATCTCGGAGGAGGAAGTAGTAGATGGCACGAATGATCGAAGAGCTCGAGGACGAGACCGGCGCCGTCATCAAGTACAAGCGTCACGTGAACGGTCGAGGCCTCGTCTCGCCGTCCGCGCGGGTGGCCGAGTCGGCCTACATCGAGCCGACCGCCTACGTGGAGGCCGACGCGCGCGTCGGCATGGAGGCGTACGTCGGAGCCGGCAGCTGGATCGACAAGGGCGCCACGGTGGGCGACCGCACCTTCGTGGGCTCCAACGTCCACATCGGCGCGGGCTGCATCGTCGGCAGCGGAGTGAAGATCGGCAGCGGAGCGAAGCTCGGCGAGAACGCGATGGTCGGCAACGGCGCGCGCATCGAGCGCGACACCCAGGTGGCCGCCGGTTCCGTCATCGAGCTGAAGGGTGCGGCCGCCGCACGCGCGGCGCTCACCACGCCGCTCCGGTCGCCGCGTCCGCAGCAGCGCGACCTGCGCGCCGCCCGCACGCCGCGCACCCCGCGTCGCGCGGCCTGACCCGCAAGCTCTCCACGAACGCCGTCCCGGTTGCCCGGGGCGGCGTTCTCGCGTTCAGGACTCCTTGTGCAGGGTGTCACGCCGCGGGGAGTCGGTTTTGGAGGTTTCCACAATCGGGCGGAGGGGCGTCCGACGCACGATTTGTAGGCGGCGCACCGACGTTTTCCGGTTGCGGGCGGCCGGTCGTAGCGTGGCGGAATCCACGATTTTCGTTAGGAGAGGTCATGGTCGACACTGCCGAACGCGTCCCCAGCGCGACCCCCGCATCCGCCCCCGCCACCGCCACGGCACCCGCTCCGGCTACCGCGCCCGGCGTCACGCCGCGCGTCGACGTCGAAGCGCTCGGCCGTCAGCTGCTCGGCCAGTGGGCGGAGGCGCGACTGGCGTCGCGCGCGCTCTCGTCGCGCCCGGAGATGCAGAAGGTCGAGGGGCTCTCGGTCGCGGACCACCGCAAGCGCGTGTTCGAGCAGCTCAAGCTGCTGGTCGAGAACGGGCAGGTGCATCGCGCATTCCCGAAGTCGGTCGGGGGCCAGGAGGACAACGGCGGGAACATCGCGGCCTTCGAAGAACTGGTGGCGGCCGATCCCAGCGTGCAGATCAAGTCCGGCGTGCAGTGGGGCCTCTTCGGCTCCGCGGTCATGCACCTCGGCACCGAGCACCACCACAAGAAGTACCTGCCGGCGATCATGTCGCTGGATGTGCCGGGTGCCTTCGCGATGACGGAGACGGGACACGGATCGGATGTGGCGAGTGTCGGCACGACCGCGACCTACGACCCGGAGACGCAGGAGTTCGTCATCGACACGCCGTTCCGCGGTGCGTGGAAGGACTACCTCGGCAACGCGGCGGTGGATGCGACGGCGGCCGTCGTGTTCGCGCAGCTGATCACGAAGAACGTCAACCACGGCGTGCACGCCTTCTACGTGCCGATCCGGGATGCGAACGGCGACTTCCTCCCGGGAATCGGCGGAGAGGACGACGGACAGAAGGGCGGCCTGAACGGCATCGACAACGGCCGCCTGCACTTCAGCGGGGTCCGCATCCCGCGGACCGACCTGCTGAACCGCTACGGCGACGTCGCGGAGGACGGCACCTACAGCTCCCCCATCGAGAGCCCGGGGCGCCGCTTCTTCACCATGCTCGGGACCCTCGTGCAGGGGCGGGTATCGCTCGACGGCTCGGCGGTCATCGCCTCCAAGATCGGCCTGAAGATCGCGATCACCTATGCGGATCAGCGCCGTCAGTTCACGGCGGGCAGCCCGACCGACGAGGAGGTCATCCTCGACTACCAGCGGCACCAGCGCCGCCTGCTCCCTCGCCTCGCGACCACGTACGCGGCGAGCTTCGCCCACGAGGTCTTCCTGCGCAAGTTCGACGACGTCTTCAGCGGCGCGCATGACACCGACACCGATCGGCAGGACCTCGAGACGATCGCGGCCGCGCTCAAGCCGCTGAGCACGTGGCACGCGCTCGACACACTGCAGGAGGCGCGCGAGGCCTGCGGCGGCGCCGGCTTCCTCACCGAGAACCGGCTCACCTCGCTCCGCCAGGACCTGGACATCTGGGTCACCTTCGAGGGCGACAACAACGTGCTCCTGCAGCTCGTCGCGAAGCGCCTGCTCACCGACTACAGCCGCAAGTTCGCCAAGGCGGACGCGGGAGCGCTGGCCCGGTACGTCGTCACCCAGGCGGCCGGCAAGGCGTATCACGGCACCGGGCTGCGCTCCGTGGCCCAGACGGTGCGCGACTTCGGGTCGACCGCGCGGTCGGTGAACTGGCTGCAGGAGCCGGCAACGCAGCGCGAACTGCTGACCGGCCGCGTGGAGACGATGATCGCGCAGATCGCCGGGCGGCTGCGCCCCGCATCCAAGCTGGGCAAGAAGGCCGCGGCCGAGCTGTTCAACTCGCAGCAGAACGAGCTCATCGAGGCGGCTCGCGCCCACGGCGAGCTGCTGCAGTGGGAGGCGTTCACGGATGCGCTGGAGCAGGCTCCCGACGCGGGCACCAAGCAGGTGCTCACCTGGCTGCGCGACCTGTTCGGCTTCGGCCTGATCGAGAAGCACCTCGCCTGGTACCTGATGAACGGACGCCTTTCGCCCCAGCGGGCGCAGGCGGTCTCGGCGTACATCGACCGGCTGCTCACGCGCATCCGCCCGCACGCCGTCGACCTGGTGGATGCGTTCGGCTACGGCCCGGAGCTGGTGCGCGCGAAGATCGCGTCGGGCGCCGAGGCGGAACGTCAGGCGGAGGCCCGTGCCTACTACGCCGAGCGCCGCGCCGCCGGCACCCTCCCCACCCCCGAGAAGTCCCAGAAGAAGCGCTGACCCCGCTCGAGTCCCACGCCAACAGCTCCTGAGTTTTTCCGCGTATTCCGCCCGGATCGCTGGAAAAACTCAGGAGCTGTTGGCTTAGGGGCGGGGAGAGGAGAGGAGGGCGAGGGTCAGAGGAGGCCGAGGGCGCGCACGGCGTCGCGCTCGGCGACGAGTTCGGCGACCGACGCGTCGATCCGCTCGCGCGAGAACGCATCGATCGCGAGGTCCGGCACGATCCGCCATTCGCCGTCGACCGACCGGACCGGGAACGACGACACCAGACCCTCTGGCACCCCGTAGGAGCCGTCGGAGACGATGGCGGCGCTGGTCCAGCGGTCTCCGGTGCCGTTGACCCAGTCGTGGATGTGGTCGATCGCCGCGCTCGCCGCCGACGCCGCGGACGACGAACCGCGCACGTCGATGATCTCGGCTCCGCGCTTGGCGACCCGCGGAATGTACTCGTCGGTGAGCCAGCGCTCGTCGACGAGCTCGGTGGCGGGCCGGCCGTCGACGGTCGCGTGCGTGACGTCGGGGTACTGGCTGGCCGAATGGTTGCCCCACACGATGACACCGTCGATCGAGCGAACCGGCACGTGCAGGTGCCGCGCGAGCTGCGCGATGGCACGGTTGTGGTCGAGGCGGGTCATCGCGGTGAAGCGCTCCGCCGGCACGTCGGGGGCGTGGGCGCTGGCGATGAGCGCGTTGGTGTTGGCCGGGTTGCCGACGACGAGCACGCGCACGTCGTCCGCCGCCCCGGCGTTGATCGCCTCACCCTGCGGGCCGAAGATGGCGCCGTTGGCTTCGAGGAGGTCGCTGCGCTCCATCCCCGGCCCGCGCGGGCGTGCGCCGACGAGCAGCGCGACGTTCACACCGTCGAACGCGGCACGGGCGTCGTCGGTCACGTCGATGCCGTGCAGCAGCGGGTAGGCGCCGTCCTCCAGTTCGAGTGCGGTGCCCTCCGCGGCCCGCAACCCCGCCGGGATCTCGAGCAGCCGGAGGTGCACGGGCATGTCCCGTCCGAGAAGCTGCCCGGAGGCGATGCGGAACAGCAGCGCGTAGCCGATCTGCCCGCCCGCCCCGGTCACGGTCACGTTCACTGGGGGTGTGGATGCGCTCACGCTGCCGAGCCTAGACCGCGGCCGACGCGCCCGGGAGTCGCGGATCGCGGCGTACCGTGTGCGCCATGACGTTCGATCCGAATGCCGACATCAGTGGTGGTCGGGTGCGCCGGCGCGGGCGCACCGCCGGGATCGCGGCGGGAGGTGTGGGCCTCGGGGCGGTCGTCATCCTGCTGGTCTCGCAGCTGTTCGGGGTCGACCTGACCGGGCTCGTCGGCGGGGATGCGGGCGGCAGCACCCAGCAGATCGGCACGGGCGACCAGGCGGTCGACTGCTCGACGGGCGCCGAGGCGAACGCCAGCGTCGACTGCCGCATGAAGGGCGCTGCGGCGTCGCTCGAGGCGTACTGGTCGAGCGAGCTGCCGGAGCTGGGTGCGACGTACTCGTCCCCCGAGTTCATCCTCTTCGACGGCCAGACGGGCACGGGATGCGGCTCCGCGACGAGCGCGGTCGGTCCGTTCTACTGCCCGCCCGACCGAACGCTGTACGTCGACACCGGCTTCTTCGACGAGCTGCGCTCGCGTTTCGGCGCCAGCGGCGGGCCGTTGGCCGAGATGTACGTGGTGGCGCACGAGTGGGGGCATCACATCCAGAACATCGGCGGCATCATGGATCAGCACAGCAGCAGGCAGACCGGTCCGGCGTCGGACAGCGTCCGCACCGAGCTGCAGGCCGACTGCTTCGCGGGCAGCTGGGCGGGCGCCGCATCCACCACCGACGACCCGAGCGGCCGGCCCTTCCTTGAGCCGATCACGGACGAGCAGATCGCCGACGCCCTGAGCGCGGCGGCGGCGGTGGGCGACGACCGCATCCAGCAGGCCTCGACCGGGCGCGTCGACCCGGAGGGATGGACGCACGGCTCAGCCGAGCAGCGGCAGCGCTGGTTCACCACCGGATTCCGGCAGGGCGCCGCGGCGTGCGACACGTTCTCCGTCCCGGCGTCGCGGCTCTGAGCCGCTAGTCTCGGCCCATGCGGAGCCTGTACCCCGAGATCGAGCCGTACGACAGCGGAATGCTGGACGTCGGCGACGGCCAGCAGCTGTACTGGGAGGTCAGCGGCAATCCCGAGGGGAAACCGGTCGTGTTCCTGCACGGCGGCCCGGGCGGCGGGACGACCCCGGCCCACCGCCGGCTGTTCGATCCGGAGCGCTACCGCATCGTGCTGTTCGATCAGCGAATGTGCGGCCGCAGCCTTCCGCACGCCAGCGAGCCGGAGGCCGACCTCAGCGTCAACACCACCTGGCACCTGGTGGACGACATCGAGCGCCTGCGCGAGCACCTCGGCGTCGACCGTTGGCAGGTGTTCGGCGGTTCGTGGGGCAGCACCCTGGCGCTGGCGTACGCGGAGACGCATCCCGAGCGGGTCACCGAGCTGGTGCTGCGCGGCATCTTCACGCTGCGCGCGCACGAGCTGGACTGGTTCTACGAGGGCGGCGCGTCCGCGCTGTTCCCCGACCTCTGGGAGGGATTCCTGGAGCCCGTCCCCGCGGGCGAGCGGTCACGTTTGATGCGTGCATACAACCGCCTGCTCTTCGACACCGACCCGGCCGTGCACGTTCCGGCCGCCGTCGCCTGGTCGCGCTGGGAGTCGTCCACGATCACCCTGCTGCCGCGCCCGGAGCTGGTGGAGGCCTTCACCGAGCCGACCCATGCCGTCGCCTTCGCCCGCATCGAGAACCACTTCTTCGTCAACGGAGGCTGGTTCGAGGAGGGCCAGCTGATCCGGGATGCGGAGAAGCTCGCGGGCATCCCGACGGTGATCGTGCAGGGTCGCTACGACGTGTGCACGCCGCCGATGACCGCGTGGGACCTGCATCGTGCGCTGCCGGAGGCCGACCTGCGGATGATCCCGGACGCGGGGCATGCGTTCGACGAGCCGGGCATCCTGGATGCGCTGATCGATGCGACCGACCGGTTCGCGAGCGAGGGCGAGGACTCAGCCGGCTAGAACGGCGAGCGCCTTCCGCAGCTGGGTGGACGACGTGGTCATCGTGTACGGGAAGTACACGACCTCGACGCCGACGGCCGCGAACTCGCGCTCGAGCCGCATCCCCTTCTCGGTGCCGCGCCAGTCGTCACCCTTGAAGAACACGTCGAACCGCAGTTCGCGCCAGGTGTCGAGCTTGTCGGGGACGGTCTCGGCGACCGCCTCGTCGACGTAGTCGATGCTCTGGACGATCTCCAGCCGCTCCGCGAGGGGGATGACCGGGGTGATGCCCTTGGTGAGCTCGAGCATCTCGTCGGAGACGACGCCCGCGATCAGGTAGTCGCACTGGCTCTTGGCGTGTTTCAGGATGTTCAGGTGTCCGATGTGGAACAGATCGAACGCCCCTGCGGCGTAGCCGACGCGTCGGGTCACGGGCTTCCCCCCTTGGTTTGAGATTTCCTCACCTATTCTGGCGGAATAGTGAGGATTTGTCACCAAGGGATCTCAGCGTGCACTGGATGTGCCCTGTGCGGGTGTCAGCCCGCCTGTGCGGCCTCCAGGAGCGCGGGCGCGATGCGCTGTACCAGCGGGTCGATCTGTCCCAGCGCAGCCTGATACGCGGCGTCGCCGCGACCGTACGGATCGAGGATGTCGCCCTCGTCGTATCCCCGGCGGGTGGGCGAGCCGAGCGAGCGGATGCGGAGCGCCGGACGGTGCGCGGCCGCCCATGCGACGAGCTCGCGGAGGTCCGAGCCGTCGGGCGCCCCGACGATGGCGTCGGCGAACTCCGTCAGGGTGAAAGCGCGGCGCACGATCCGCGGCTCGTGCTCGGTCACCCAGGCGAGATGCTGCTGCGTCGCGGTGAGCACCAGGTCGGACCCGGCGAGCACCTGCCGATCCGCCTGCCGGGCGACGAACTCGGAGACGTCGATCCCACGGTCCTCCAGCAGCCGGTCCATGGGCGGGTTCACCGGCCAGCCGCGCTCGGCATGCGTCCCGGCGGAGTGCACGTGGAAGCGCGGATCGGACTCGAGCGCCTGAGCCAGCAGGAACTCCATCGCGGGGGAGCGGCAGATGTTCCCCGTGCAGACGGTGAGGATGCGGAAGGTGTCGGGGCCGGGCATACAGCCATTCTTCCGGAAAGGACCTGGATGGGTCCGGCGGCCTCGAAGCGCCCGGCTGGGCCACCCGAAAGGGGGGTATATCGCCATAGCGTGTCGACAGGGACGCGCGATAGATTTAACGGTTTTGGTTCGCGGACTCGTAGGAGCTCGTGCTAGCTTCTTCTCAGCTCCGCGCAGAAGGCCTGGTCTCACCTCTGTGTTTTTCTGTTCGCGAACTATCAGTATTGGAAGACAGTCCATGGTCCGCAAGGCCAGACACCGCCTCACCAACACCCAAAAGTCCCCCGCCCCCCGCATCTTCACCCGCAACATCGTCGTCACCGCAGTGGCGACGGTCGCCACCGCCGGTATCGCCGTCTTCGGCCTCCCGGCGATCACGGCGTCGGCTGCACCCTCCAACTACGTCGTCGGCAGCCAGCTGGTCTCCGACGACTTCTCCCGCGTCACGGCGGGTGGATGGGGCAGCGCGCCGGTCGGCGGCGCCTACCGGACCACCGGCACGACGCCCTTCTCGGCGACCGGCGACGCCGGCAGCATGACACTGCCGCGTCCCGGCTCGTCGCTCACGGCGACCCTGCCGTCGGTCACCGCCGGCGACGTCACGACGTCGGCGACGATCGACGTCCCGCGCATCCCCTCCGGGGGCAACGGCATCTTCGCCGGTGTGCAGACCCGCGTCGCCGCCGGCTCGTACTATCAGGCCAACATCCGGGTGAACGCCGCAGGCGCCCTCACCCTCACGATCCTCCGCATCAACGGCTCCACGGCCGACCAGACGACGGTCGGCAAGGAGATCCGGGTCGCGACCGGCCTCAAGGCCGGGGCATCTGTGCACCTCGAATTCCAGGCGACCGGATCGAACCCGGTCCACCTGCAGGCCCGAGCCTGGCCCGAGGGTCAGGCCCAGCCGGACTGGCAGTCCGTCGCCGACGACTCCAGCGCGAAGCGGCTGACCTCCGCGGGCAGCCTCGCCGCCTGGTCGTACGTCTCCGGCTCGACCGCCGCTCAGCCTGTCGGGTTCGACACCCTCGCCGCGTCGACGCTGAAGCCGGTGGAGGAGACCCCGACGCCGGCTCCGACGCCGACCACCACTCCGACGCAGACGCCGACCCCGACGCAGACGCCGACCCCCAAGCCGAGCGAGCCGACCGCACCGGTCGACCCCGCCCCGCCGGTCACCCCGCCGACGCAGCAGCAGCCCGCTCCGACCGGCGACCCGTCGATCGACACGTCGGGCACCCGCTTCCCGACGGGCGCGGCCGCCATCGGCAGCACCGCGTACGCGGTTCCCGCCGGCGCCCTGCTCGTGGCCCCGAACGGCTCCGACACCGGAGCGGGGACGGCATCCAGCCCGTTCCGCACCGTGCAGCACGCCATCGACGTCGCCGGGAACGGCGCGACGATCGTCCTGCGCGCCGGCAGCTACCACGAGTCGCTGACCGTGCCCGCGACGAAGAAGCTGACCATCCAGTCGTACCCGAAGGAGGCCGCCTACCTCGACGGCAGCTCCGTCGTGAAGGGCTGGACGCAGAGCGGAAGCACCTGGGTCGCCGGAGGCTGGAACCACGTCTTCGACTCCAGCCCGACCTACACCCGCGGCGCCGGAGACGGCTCCACGCCGGGCTGGCAGTGGCTGAACCCGTCGTACCCGATGGCCGCGCACCCCGACCAGGTCTGGATCGGCAACGCCGCCCAGCAGCAGGTCGCGAGCCGGTCGCAGGTCCGCCCGGGCACCTTCTACTACGACACCGCGGGCAAGACCCTCGTGCTCGGCACCAACCCGGGCAGCCAGGAGGTGCGCGCGAGCGACCTGCAGAAGGCCATCAGCGTCCAGTCCGCCGGCTTCGTGCTGAAGGGTGTCGGGGTGCGCCGCTACGCGCCCTCCGTCCCCGACATGGGTGCGGTCACCGCGTGGAAGGGCGGAGCGCTCTTCGAGAACGTCTCGTTCACCGACAACGCCACGACCGGTGTCTCGCTGGGCGGCGACGGCAACACGCTGCGCTCCGTCACTGCGGCCCGCAACGGCCTCCTCGGGGTTCACGCGAACTCGTCCGATCACCTCACCCTCGACGGCGTGCTGGCGGCGGACAACAACGCCGAGCACTTCAACACCTCGCCCGTCTCCGGAGGCGTGAAGATCACGCGGTCGCGGGTCATCGAGGTCCGCGACAGTGCGTTCCTCCGCAACCAGGCAGCCGGACTCTGGTTCGACGAGTCCGTCTACGGCATGACGATCGCGCACAACGACGCCATCGGCAACGCGGGCAACGGCATCTCGCTCGAGATCTCGTCGACCGCGACCCTGGTGGACAACGTCGCGTCGCGGAACACCTCGGCCGGCATCAAGCTGAACAACATCAGCTCGGCCAAGGTGTGGAACAACACGCTCAGCGACAATGCGCGCAACCTCGACATCACGCAGGACTCGCGCCGGGGCAACAACCCGTCGGATGCTGGTCACGACCCGCGCCAGGCGTTCCCGGACCCGACCATGACCTGGATCACCGGGCCGGTCACCATCCGGAACAACGTCATCTCCGGCGGGACGGGCAACTGCCTGCTGTGCGTCGAGGACTACTCGCACCAGCTGTCCGCCGAGCGGATGCAGATCAGCAGTGACTACAACCTGTACCGCCGGGCCTCGGCCTCGTCCCCGTCGTGGGCCGTGATCTGGTCCCGCGGCGCCGGTGACCCGGCCGTGTACTCCACCTTCTCGGCGTTCACGTCGGCGACCGGGCAGGAGGCGCACAGCACCATGGCGGAGAACGCGCCGTCGCTCGCACCCTCGCAGCTGATCGCGTCGGTGGTCGGCGCGGCCACGGCCCTCCCCGGCGACATCGCGTCGCTCATCGGGAAGCCGGCCGGCACCGTCCACGTCGGCGCCTGGTGACACAGGGGCGCCCGCAGCGCGGGCTCCTCTAGAGCACGTCCTCTCGGCCGTCGTCGGGCACTTCCGCCCGACGGCGGCCGAGGTCGTGTGTGACGTACCAGAGGTTGGGCAGCACCTGGCAGACCAGGACGCTGATCGCGGAGCCGATGATCGGGCCGCCCGCACCGATGACGCCGATCAGCCACCAGGAGAGCACGAGGTTGAGCGGCACGCTGGCGAGGATCGGCCACACCTGGAAGGTGAGGCCGCGCTTGTCCGTCATGTACATCCCCGCCGGGTACTTCGCGGCCTGCAGAGCGACGAATACGACGAACCCGCCGACCAGCCACGGGTCGAGGGTGAACCTGTCGCCCGCGATGAAGTGGGTGAGCAGCGGCGAGAGCGCGGCGAGCAGCAGCCCCAGTCCGAGGCCGCCGGCGAGGAACCACATCGTCGGCTTCATCGGCGACTCGATGCGCGACTCCGACCGGGCCCGCGCGTAGATCGGCCAGAGCGCGACGCCCGCGGCGGCGATGGTCTGCACGACCAGGCCGAACAGCTGGGAGGCGAGGTTGTACTGAGCGAGCTCGGTGCCGGTGGTCAGGTGGCTGAGCAGGAGGCGGTCCGTCTGCATGGCGATCGGGAGGGCGACCATCTGCACGAGCATCGGCCACGCGACGCCCATCGCGGGAACGCCCGGGTAGCGCCGGGGGAACGGAATCTCGCGCAGGGCCTTCCCGATCTGCGGACGGATGAGCCGCGCGGCGACCAGGAGGCAGATCAGCGACGCGAGGCCGTTGGCGATGTACGAGAGAACCGCGAGGAAGCTGCCCGCCGGAGCCGACAGGGCCACCAGGGTCGCGAGCCCGAGGAACATCGCCGGGGCGACGACCGCCTGGCTGGCGGTCTGGGTGCTGGTGCGGCCGAGACCGACGAGCACGCGCGAACCGACCGTGAGCGGCAGCACCAGCGCGAACGTACCGAGGCAGAGGAACGCGGCGAGGCTCCCGCCGTCCGGCAGCAGCGCACCGCCGAGGATGGCCGGCCACCAGCCGAGCAGCGAGATCACGAGGCCCACCCCGACGATCGCGGCGGCGGAGCACAGCAGGATGCGGAAGGCCGTCACGATCGTGCTGCGGACCAGACGGTCGGACGCCGGTTTGTCGGAGCCGGCCACGGCGTTGATGACGACGGCCGCGATCCCGAGGTCGGCGAACGGCAGCAGGGCGGGCAGCGCCGCGAGCAGGCCGTATTGGGCGTAGGCGTCGGTGCCGAAGTTCTGGATGATGAGCCGGCTGTTGACGATGCCGATGAGCCCGGAGATGCCCATCACGACGACCTTGATGACCGCCGTCGACCCGACGGCGCGCACCATCCCGGTCCGCTGCGGCTTCAGGGTCGTCATGCCGGCACCTGCTCTTCGAACAGGGCGCGACCGGCGGCGATGCGGCCGTCGACCGCGGGGAGGGCGGAGCGGATGTCGGCGGCCGTGCGGTGGCGGGCGAGCGCCGCATCCACCCCGTCGGCGATGCGGGCGGCGTCGGCGTCCCCCGGGAGGACGATGTGGCCGGCGTCGATGAGGAACTCGGCGATGCCGGTCTCCGACGTGGTGACGACCTCGCAGCCGTGCGCGAGCGCCTCCACCAGGGGAAGGCCGATCTGCTCGCGCCAGTCGCCGACCCGTCGGGACGGCAGCACGAGGACGTGCGCCCGCAGCAGTTCGGTGTGGATGACGTCCCTGGGCGGATCGACGAGGAGCCGGATCGACGGGTCGGCGTCGGCCGCGGCCTGCGCCTCGTCGAGCATCCCGCCCGACCCGATCAGCGTCAGCGTCGCCTGCGGGCGCCGGGAGCGGATGGCCGGCCAGGCGGCGAGCACGTCGCCGAATCCCTTGCGCGGAGAGAAGGCGCCGAGGAAGACGACGCCGTCGGGGTCGCGCTGGACGGTCCGCACGGCATCGCAGCGGCACGGGCTCGGGAGTGCTTCGACCGTCAGCTGGCGACGGGGGCGGCGGGCGAAGGTCTCGCCGTAGAGGTCGCGGGCGCCGGGCGTGCCGTAGACGACGGTGTCGAGACGGTGCCAGACGTAGGCGCTCAGCATCCGCTCGACGGCCCGGCGCAGACGGCTGCGGAGGCGCGGCGGGGGGGCGGCGAAGGGGTCGAGGTTCTCGATCGCGTACGTGGCGACCTCGGCGCGCGGCGCGCCGAACAGGCGCTTGAGTCCGAGCGCGGCGAGCACGGCGGCGGTCCGGGGGAGGGAGTCGAGGTAGAGCGGCTCATCGACCTCGACCCGCGTGATCCTGCTGCGGAGGGCCATCCGTGCCGCCGCGAGGTTGCCGGCCTGCGCGAGCTCGATGCCGGAAGCGAGCTCAGGATCGAAGTCGTAGCGCTTCACGCGGTACACGATCGCCGCGGGGTCGAGCTCGTGGGCGCGCTCGAGGTGCACGCTGCGCACCTGGTCGTACAGGCGGACGTGCTGGTGGTGAAGTGTTGGCGCTTCGCTGGCCACGGGCAGCTCCGGGGTCTGGTCGGGGCCCTCGAGTCGGGTGTCGGGCCTCTGCTGAGCGAGTCTAGACAGGCGGAGGCCAAATAACGAGATATTCTCAAAAATGCACCCAGTCTTGGGGGTCGGCGCTGGCTCTGACCGCGGAACGGCCCCTAGGGTGGATCGCACCATGACCGAGCCCGAGCGAATCGTCGTCCAGCAGTCCTTCCCGGATCCGAGGCCCACCACCAACCCGTACATCGTGATGCTGCGTGACGCGCTCACATCGACGCCGGGTCTCGAGGTGCGCACGTTCTCGTGGCGGCGCGCGCTGCTCGGCAGGTACGACGTCTTCCACGCGCACTGGCCCGAGATCCTGGTTTCGGGGCAGAGCCCGATGAAGGCGCTCGTGCGACAGGGGCTCACGGTCGTGCTCATCCTGAAGCTCCGGGTGACGCGGACGCCGATCGTGCGCACCGTCCACAACCTTCACCTGCCGGACGGCATCTCGCGGCGCGAGCGCGCCATCCTCCGCTGGTTCGACCGGCGGACGACGCTGCGCATCCGGCTCAACCCCACCACACCGTTCCCGGACGGCACCGCCTACGAGACGATCCTGCACGGCGACTACCGGGAGTGGTTCGGCCGCTATCCGCGTCCGGCGCGCGAACGCGGGCGGCTGGGCTACTTCGGGCTCATCCGCCGCTACAAGGGGGTCGAGCAGCTGCTGGAGGTCTTCGCCCGCGTTGCAGGAGACGACCTGCGGCTGACCGTTGCGGGCAAACCGTCCACCGAGGAGCTCGCCGAGACGATCCGCGCCCTCGCCGACCGGGACGAGCGCGTCCGGGTGCAGCTGAGCTTCCTGCAGGACTCGGAACTGGCCGACCTGGTCGGGCGCAGCGAGCTGATCGTGCTGCCGTACCGCGACATGCACAACTCCGGAGGGGTGCTCACCGCGCTGTCGCTCGACCGGCCGGTGCTCGTGCCCGACAACGAGACGACGGCGGCGCTCGCCGAGGAGGTCGGTCCCGCGTGGGTGAGCCGGTACGCCGAACTCACTCCCGAGGTGATCCGTGCGGCCGCCGAGCACGCCCGCGGCGTCGGGGGCCGGCCCGACCTGAGCGCGCGTTCGTGGGCGGACGCGGGGCCGCAGCACGCGACCGCGTACCGGCGGGCGATCGACCTCGTGCGCGGCGGGCGCCGCCGCGGTCGCAGCGGGGAGCGGACCGTCAGCTCCTGAACCGGGCCTCCCGCACCAGGCGGCCGTTCGCGGCCGCTGCGCCGAGCGAGGTGAGTCGCAGCCCGCGCGCCGCGTAGCCGGCCACGACCTCGGGGAGGAGCGTGGCGTGGTCGACCGTGGGGGCGGGCCCGTCGTCGACGCCGTCGACCGCATCCGCGTGCCCGTCGTGCCCGAGGATGATGGCGCCGCGTTCTGCAGACAGCGCGAGACGGAGCCGCTCGTCGTGTGGGGCGTCGCGCCAGTCCGCCAGCGTCGGTCCCCACAGCACCGGCTCCATGCCCGCGGCCTTCACGGCACGCCAGGAGCGCAGGCTCTGCGCGCCGTACGGCGGCCGGAACCAGTGGATCGGGCGCCCGGCGAGGTCCTCCAGCTCGGCGCGCGCGTCGCGCATCCGGCCGGCCAGTGCGTCGGGCGGCAGGGTGGTGAGGCGGCGGTGGTCCGGGCCGTGCAGGGCGAGCTCGTGACCGCCGCCGAGGATGTCGTCGAGCAGCCCCGGGTCGCGGCGGGTGCGGCTGAGCAGAACGAAGAAGGTCGCCGTGGCTCCCGCGTCGGCGAGGGCGGACAGCACCGTGGAGGTGCGGAACGACGGGCCGTCGTCGAACGTCGCGACGACCACCGGCTCGTCGGTGCGGACGCGCATGACGGACCCCAGCGGAGCCCCGGCGCGGCGGACGAGGGCGATCGCCCGGTCGCGGACGCTCACTGCGGAGTGCCCTGCGTCGTCCGCGCGTACTCCTGATAGACGCCGCCGAACGCCGCCCACACCATCCCGGCGCCCCGGTACGCGGCGCGGGAGCCGCGCGCCTGGTGGCCGGGGGAGCGGAGGAGAAGGCCGAGCGAGGTCCTGGCCACGCCGAGGATGACACGCGCCGCGCCACCGACGGCAGCACGGACCCGGGCGACGGCACGACGCGCCGGGCCGCCGGCCAGGCGCACGCTGACCACGGCGGTCGAGTTGCCGTGACTCCACGCCCGTCGGAGCACCCACCGGCGGCTGATCCGCGCGGACGGCACCAGGTCGGTGATGACCGACTCGTTGCACCACACCATCCGGTAGCCGGCGTGGGCGAGCTGGCGGCTGAACAGGGTGTCCTCCCCGCCGCTCAGACCGAGGTCGAGCGCGAACCGCACGCCGCTCTCGCGCACCTGGTCGAGGTCGAGCAGGAGGTTCCCGGCCGCGGCGACGTGGAGCGGCGTCCCCGTCGGCAGGGAGCGCCGCACGAAGAACCGGCCCTCCTCGATCCACCGTCCGGGAGGTCGCTCGAACTCCGCGACGACCCGGCCGGAGACGAGGGCCGGCTCCGAGATGCGCCACACCCGGACCAGCTCGCGCAGCCAGCCGGCGTGGGGGTGCTCGTCGTCGTCGATGAAGGCGAGCAGTCGCGACCCTGCGCTCTCGTCCAGGGCGCGGTTGCGTGCGGCCGCGATGCCGGGCTGCGGCTCGACGACGTACCGGACGCCGGCCTCCTCGGCCGCCGCGCGTCCGCTCGCGCCGGGGTCGTTGTCGACCACCAGGACGTCCGTGGTCGTGGTGCCTGCGGCATCCAGGTCGTCGGCCTGCGCCTTCAGCAGGGGCAGCAGCACCCGCAGTTCCTCGGGCCGATGGAACGTCGGAACGGCGATCGTCACGGGCAGGCGCTGGTCGGTCATCGAGTTCTGGTCCTCGCATCGGGTGGCGGAGTCACCATGCTCACACAGGTATAGGCTTCACGCCAGCGCCCGGACGGGGCGGCCGGCAGGAGGGAGCAGGATGGCGTTCGAGGGGTTGGCCGTGATCGTCGTCGGCTACGGCTCCTCCGGACTGCTCGCCGAGAACCTCGCTCCGCTGACCCGGCGGCTGGAGGGTGCGCGCACGTTCGTCGTCGACAACCGCACCTCCGACGCGGAGCGCGAGGCCATGCGCCGGCTCTCCGCGGCCGAGGGATGGGACCTGCTCGAGCCGGCAGAGAACCTGGGCTTCGGGCTCGGGATGAACGCGGCGGCGGAGCGCGCCATCGCCGCCGGCGCCACGCACCTGCTCCTCCTGAACCCGGATGCGACGATCGAACCGGCGGATGTCTCGACCCTGCTCGCCGCGGCCGGTGACGACCCGCTCGTCCTGCTCGCGCCGCGCGTGCTCCGGCCCGACGGGTCGGTGTGGTTCGACGGCTCCGACCTGCACCTCGGCGACGGGCGCATCACGGCGACCCGCAACCGGGAGCGGCTCGGCGTCCGCGATGCCGAGCAGTGGCTGAGCGGGGCGTGCCTGCTGGCGACCGCCGACCTGTGGACGCGGATCGGCGGGTTCGGCGACGGCTACTTCCTGTACTGGGAGGACGTCGAGCTGTCGTACCGTGCGCGACGAGCGGGAGGCCGCGTCGAGGTCGTGGAGGCCGCCACGGCGGTGCACGCCGAGGGCGGCACGCAGGGCGACGGCCACGCGACGAGCGGCGAGGCCAAGTCCACCACGTACTACTACTTCAACATCCGGAACCGACTGGTCTTCGCGGCGCGCAACCTCGACGCGGCGTCGGTGAAGCGGTGGCGGCGGGCCAGCATCCAGATCGCCTACGAGGTGCTGCTGCAGGGCGGTCGCCGCCAGTTCCTGCGGTCGCCGGCCCCGATCGCAGCGGCCTTCCGCGGCGTGCGCGACGGCCTGCGGGCCTCCCGGCGTACACGCTCCGAGTGAAAGTCCCCCGAACAGGGGAGCAACAGTTGAGGATTTCTCGTCATAGACTGTGAGGGCAACAGAGACCCGACCCTGGTGCACACCGAAGACCGAGATACGCGGATTCTCGCCCGCCCGTCACGGTCATCGCTTCCGTCGTCGGGTTTCTCCGTACCGACCGACGAGAACGAGAGAAGCCGATGCAGAGCAAGGCGAGGCGATCAGGGGAACCGCTCAGCATCGCCATGGTCGGCACGCGCGGCGTGCCCGCCCGGTACGGCGGCTTCGAGACCGCCGTCGAGGAGGTCGGCTCCCGGCTGGCGGAACGCGGTCACCGCGTCGTCGTCTATTGCCGCCCGGCCGACGGAGAGCGCCCCGCCGAGTACCGCGGGATGGAACTCGTCCACAAGGGCGCGATGCACCGCCGCTCGCTCGAGACGCTCAGCCACACCGGACTCTCGGTCGCCCACCTTCTTCGCCACCCCACGGACGTCGCCCTGGTCTTCAACGCCGCCAACTCGCCGTACCTCCCCCTGATCCGCGCCGCCCGCATCCCCGTCGCCACTCATGTCGACGGCCTCGAGTGGAAGCGCGACAAGTGGAAGGGGACGGGCCGCCGCTACTACCGGCTCGCCGAATCCGCCGCCGTCCGCTGGTCCGACGGGCTCATCGCCGACGCGCAGGGCATCGCGGACTACTACCGCGACGAGTTCCACACGCCGACCCGGCTGATCGCCTACGGCGCTCCCCGCGTGGCCGACGAGTCCGACCTGCTGGCGGGTCTCGGACTGGAGCGGCAGGGGTACCACCTGCTGGTGGCCCGCTTCGAGCCGGAGAACCACGTCCACACCATCGTCGACGGGTATCGCCGCAGCGGCGCCCGGCTCCCGCTGATCGTCGTCGGGTCCGCCCCCTACGCGGACGCCTACACGGCCCGGGTCCACGAGCTCGCGGACGACCGCGTGCGCTTCCTCGGCGGGGTCTGGGACCAGCGCCTCCTCGACCAGCTCTACGCCAACGCCTTCAGCTACCTGCACGGACACTCGGTCGGCGGGACGAACCCGTCGCTGCTCCGCGCGATCGGCGCCGGAGCCCCGACGCTCGCCTACGACGTCGTCTTCAACCGCGAGGTGCTCGGCGACAGCGGCGCCTACTTCACCACCGAGGCGGATGTCGCCCGCGTCGTCGAGGCCGCAGAGGCCGACCCGAAGGGGCATCCCGCCCGCCGGGCGGCCACCCGCGCCCGCGCCGCCGGGTACGACTGGGACGACGTGGCCGACAAGTACGAACTCCTCTGCCGCGACCTCGCCGATGGCGTGCAGGTGCGCGCGAGGCGGCCGCTCACCGTTCAGCGCGTCGGCTCCGCCCCGCGCTTCACCGGAGAGGCGGTGGAGTCGTGACCGGCGGGACGCTCGACGACGCGACGACCCGCGAGACCTACGGTTCCGTCCTCCGCCGGCTCGCCGCCGCGCAGAAGCCGGCCGCTCGCAGCGCCCCCGCCTACTCCCGGTTCGTCAACCGCCGGCTCGGCCGGTACCTGACGGCGTGGGCCTACCGCGCGGGCCTCACCCCGAACGGCGTCACGGCGATCAGCGCCGCGTGGACGTTCGCCGCGCTCATCCTGCTCGTCGTGTTCCCGCCGTCCTGGCTGCTGGGCATCGGCGTCGCGCTCATGCTCCTCATCGGCTACGCCTTCGACAGTGCGGACGGCCAGCTCTCCCGGCTGACCGGGCGCAGCAGCCCGGCGGGCGAGTGGCTCGACCACATGGTCGACGCCACGAAGGTGGTCAGCATGCCGCTGGCCCTCGGCCTCGGGCTCTACCTGCACGACGCGGTTCCGGTGGCGTGGCTCCTCGTCCCTCTGTTCTCCGCGGTGATCTCCTCCGTCCTCTTCTTCGGGATGATCCTCACCGAGCAGCTGCGGCGTCAGCACGGCCGGGTCTCCCTGGCCGCCGACGCGCCCGGCCGTCCGTCCTGGATGCGCGCGGTGCTCGTCCTCCCCATGGACTACGGGGTGCTCTGCCTCTCGTTCGTGCTGCTCGGCTGGCTTCCCGGCTTCCTCGTGCTGTACACCCTCATCGTCCTCGCGACGACGCTCTTCCTGTTCGCCGCAGCCGTCACCTGGTTCCGCGAGCTCCGTTCCGAAGGAGGCCGGCCATGACGTCGGACGACAACACCACCCCGCTGCCCACGCCGGACGACCAGACTCCGGAGGACCGGACTCCGGAGCAGAAGGGCCGCTGGACGCGCAAGCGGATCGGACTCGTCGCGCTCGCCGCGGTCGGCGGTCTCGCCATCGTGGCCGCGATCGTGATCGCCTCCGTGTACTCGTTCTCGCGGCCGGCCGGCGGCCCGGTGCCCAACGCGCTCAAGCCGGCGGCGACGCAGCTGCCGCGGCCGACGGACAGCGCGGGATCCGCGCCGTCGACCTCCACCCCCTCCGACGCGTCGAAGGGGTCGCCGGCCACGGCCTCCCCGGCGAAGAAGGGTGAGATGGATGCGCGCTTCGGCGGCGTCGTCGCCCAGACCGCCGAGGTCAAGCAGGATGTGAAGACCCCCTCCGGCCTCACCGCGAACGTCGTCTCCGTCGAGTCCTACACGGCGACCGCCACCCGCCCCGGCGAGGTCAGCGGACCGGCCGTGAAGGTGACACTGCGCCTGACCAACGGCACGGGCGCGGCATTCCCCCTCTCGACGGCGACGGTCAACGCCTACTACGGTTCGAGTGCGACGCCCGCAGCGCCGGTCGCCGGCGACTCCGCCGCCAAGCCGTTCACCGGATCCCTCCAGCCCGGAGCATCCGCGACGGCGGTGTACGTCTTCACGGTGCCGGCGGACGACGACGGAGCGGTCACCGTCACCCTGAGCGACCAGGCGGGCGCCCAGCTCGTGGTGTTCCAGTGAGCGCGGCGGAGGACCGGGTGACCGAGGGGGAGAATCGATGAGCTCCAAGCAGTACGCGCAGGCGTTCCGGCGTTTCTGGTACGTCGTCGTCATCGCGACGATCGCGGGGGCGATGCTCGGCTTCGGGCTGTCGCAGCTGGCGGTCAAGAGCTACACCGCGACCTCGGGGCTGTACTTCTCGCTCAACTTCGGCGGTTCCGCGAACGACCTCAGCCAGGGGTCCACGTACACGCAGAACCAGATGCTGTCCTTCGCCCAGCTCGCCGAGTCGCCGGTCGTGCTCAGCCCGGTGGTCGACCAGCTGGACCTCGCCATCACGCCGAGCCAGCTCGCCGACTCGATCTCCGTCAGCACGCCGCAGAACACCGTCATCCTCGAACTCGCGGTGACGGACACGAACCCCCGGCAGGCAGCGGACATCGCGAACGCGGTGGCGGCCAGCCTGTCGAGCACGGTCGAGCAGATCGCACCGAAGACCGCGCAGGGCGCGGCGACGGTGTCCGTCCGCGTGATCGAGCACGCCGCCGTCCCCAAGTTCGCGTCCTCGCCGAACACGCGGCTGAACGTGCTCTCCGGCCTCCTCCTCGGCCTCATCGCCGGCGCGCTGATCGTGGTGCTGCGCGCCACGTTCGACACTGGCGTCCACAATGCGGAGACGGCGACGGAGGTCGCGAAGGCCCCGCTCGTCGGGTCGATCCAGCGCGAGCGGAATAAGGACGGCGTCCCCGTGCTCGTCTCGGCGCCGCTCTCCAATGCGGCCGAGGCCTATCGGCAGCTGCGTTCGAACCTCGAGTTCGTCACGCTCGGCTCACCGACCCGATCGTTCGTCATCACGTCGTCGATCCCGTCCGAGGGCAAGTCGCTGATCTCGTCCAATCTCGCCCTCGCACTGTCCGAGACCGGCCAGCGGGTCCTCCTGATCGACGCCGACCTGCGTCGTCCGGCCATCGCCGGGTACACCTCCCTGTCGGGCAACGCCGGGCTGACGTCCGTGCTCGCGGGCCGCGCCGAGTTCGACGACGTGGTGCAGCGCTGGGGAGCGGGCGACCTGGATGTGCTCGCCGCCGGTCCCATCCCGCCGAACCCCAGCGAGCTGCTCTCCTCGCGGGCGATGAGCGACCTGCTGGAGCGCCTGCGCGCCCGCTACGACGTGATCGTCATCGACACCGCGCCGCTCGGCTCGGTCGCCGACGCATCCATCCTCGCCCGCCAGGTGGACGGCGCCCTCGTGGTCGTCGACCGCACCCGGGTGCGGAAGCAGCAGCTCGCGCAGACCGTCGACTCGCTGCAGAAGTCGGGTGCGGCCGTGCTCGGCATCGTGCTCAACCGCGTCGCATCGGGCAAGGAGCGCAACGCCTACTACATGGCGGAGCAGCCTCCGCGCCGGCTCGGCCTGCCCGGTCGCCGCGGCGGAGCTGCGACGGAATCCGGTGAGGCGGCGGCCGAGGCGGGCGGCACGGCGAAGCGCGCCCCGAAGGGCCGGGCGGCGGAGGGTGAGCCGGCCGAGGACACCGCGGCTCCCGAATCCTCCTCGGACTCGGCGCCCAGTCACAGCGCCTCCTGACCCATGAGCTTCCTCAGCGGCGCGCTCGTCGACCGGCTGCTCCTGCTGGCCGTCGCGCTCGGCGTCGCCGTGCTCGGCTTCCTGGTGCTGCGCCGCGCGCCGCGCCTGGCGGTCGCCGCCTGGATCGTCTCGCTGTGCTTCGTGCCGATCTGGCTCGGGTTCGGCATCGGCTTCAACGGCAACTACTACCTTCCGCCGGCCACCGCGGCGGCTCTGCTGGTGGTCGCCGCGTTGCTGCCCGTCCGCCGCTTCCGGCTGAGCTGGATGGACGCGCTCATGACGCTCGTCGTGGTCGCCGCGCTCACCTCCATCCTCGCCGGGAACGCCGGGATCGCCCTGGGGGCCGCGATCATCGTGGTGACGTACTTCGTCGCCGGCTACATCGTCGGCCGCGTCGCACCGTTGCGCGTCGACCCGGCGTGGGTCCACGGCGCCATCGCCGTATGCTTCACCATCGTCGCGGTCCTCGCCATCATCGAGGGGCTGACGCACTGGAACCCGTTCGTCCTGATCAAGTCCGGCAACTCGCTGTACTCGATCTGGGGCACCATCCAGGAGCGGGGCGGTGTGCCTCGGGCGGAGGGCGCGTTCGGGCACAGCATCGCGCTGGGGGCGAGCCTCGCCATGGCGGTGCCGATCACCCTGGCTGCGCCGTTCCGCCTCTGGGTCCGCGGCCTGATGGTGCTGACGATGCTCGTCGCGACCGTGTACACGTTCAGCCGGATCGGGATGATCTGCTCGCTTCTCGGCGTCGCCCTCTCGGTGCTCTTCATGCGGGATGCGATCTCGCGTCGTGCGCGCATCGCCATCACCACGATCGTGGTCGTGGCCTCGGCCATCGTCTTCCCGCTGGTCTCCGCCGTGTTCGACGACGCGGGCGCGGAGGCCTCCGACAGCGCGGACTACCGCGGCGATCTCGTCTCCCTGTTCGGGACGATGAACCTCGTCGGCGTCGCGGGCTCTGCGCAGAAGAACTCGGCCGGCTCCCTCTACTTCGGCAACTTCCGGTCTATCGACAGCCAGCTCATCCTGACCGGCCTGACCAACGGGATCATCGTGCTGATCGCGATCGCCGTCGCGCTCGCCTTCGGCGTCCTGTTGGTGCTGAGGGGGAAGGCGTCGCCCGCGACGATCGCCCTCGTGGCGCAGATCCCGGCGTTCGCGACGGTCGCGCTGATCACGCAGTACTCGATCTTCGTGTGGTTCGTCGCGGGCCTCGCGGCTACGACGCAGCTCGCGCCGGATGCCAGCAGGCCGCTCGTGCTCGGCCGGCCGGCGCGTGTGCCGCAGCCGGAACCGGACGCCCTGCCGGCCGGTCGCGGCTGACGGGGTCGCGGCTGATCGGCGCTACGGCTGATCGGCGCTACCGCTGATCGACACCACCGCTGATCGGCACGTACGCCTTGTCGGTACGACGCGTGATCAGCGCAGGGCGACGGCCCGGACGAGCTCCGCGATACGACGGCGATACGACTCCGGGCTGTGCTTGCGCCGGGCGGTCTCGGCGTCGTCGTCGAGGAGCGGGGCCGATGCCTCCCACCCGGCGATGGTGCGCTCGAGGGCGTCGGCCAGCGAGGTCGCGTCGCCCGGCTCGACGGTGACCGTCGTGCGGTAGCCGTCGGTCGCCTCCAGCAGTCCGCTGGTCGCGCTGGCGATGACCGGGCGTCCGCTGAGGATGCCCTCGACCGCCGTGTTGCCGAACGGCTCGTCGGCGACCGACGGCACGAGGACGACGTCGCCGGTGCTCAGGAAGTCCCAGACGGAAGGCTGGAAGCCGCGGAAGGAGACGCGCGACTGGAGGCGCTTGGCCTCCACCTTGTCGCGCAGGTCGCGCTCGTACCACTCGTAGCCGGGGAAGACCGCGCCGACGAGGTCCAGGCGGGCGGGGATCCCGCGGGCGTCGAGCTCGGCGATCGCGTCGATGGCGACATCGACGCCCTTTCGCGGGGAGAGGCGCCCGATGTAGGTGACCCGGAGGTCGCCGTCGAGCTCGGGGCGGGCCGGGCTGCGGGTCTCGGGACCCGGCACGGCGTTGTAGACGATGTGGGTGCGGCGGCCGAGAGCCGGGAAGGCGCTCTCGAGCACGCCGACGCTGAAGCGGCTGTTCGCGATGACGCTCTCCGCCAGCAGAAGGGGCGCCGACAGGACGCGCTTGACCAGACGGGAGGCGGTGGCCTCGCCCTCGTGGACATGCGCGACGACCGGCACGCGGGCCAGTCGGGCGAGCCCGATCCACAGCGGGATGGTGACCGTGTTCACGTAGACCGCGGCCGGCCGCTCCCGGCGCAGCAGCGCCGATCCGGAGCGGATCCCGCGGACCGTCGTCGCGGCGAAGCGGACGAAGCCCCGCGGCCGCAGGACGCTCTTGCGGAGGACGGGCGAGGCGCACAGCTCCACCCGTGCGCCCCTCCGCCGCAGTTCGGTGACGAGGGGGCCGTCGCCGGGGACCGCCACCACGACGTCCCAGCCGTCGTCGACCAGCCCGCTCACGGACTCGAGGAGCACCCGGTCGGAGCCGTACAGCTCCGAACCGGGGTGCGCCACGAGGATGGTGCGGCGAGCTCTGCTCGCTGCGCTCACGGGACCGGAACCACCGCGAAGTTGTCGAACCGAGTGGTGACGGGGATGTCGGTCGCGGTGCCCGAGATGTAGGTGCGCAGCCCGGTCGTACCGGCCACCTGGAGGGCGGCGGTCGTGTCGGTGGTGCTGAGCATCCAGTTCGCGGGCTCGGTGCCGCCTGCGGCCCACACCTTGGCGCGGATGGTGGTCGGCGAGGTGCCGAACACCTGGACCCGCACCTTGAGCTGGTCACCCGCGAGAGCGGTCAGCCCGGTGATGTTCGCGGCCTGGAGGGTGGTGGAGCCCTGCAGCAGCTGGAGCTGCACGGCGCCTCCAGCCTTCACCCAGACGCGGCCCTCGTAGTCCGTCGATCCGACCATGCGGCCGATCGCCGAGTAGTAGATGCCGCCGCCGGTCGCCGCCTTGTCGGCGGAGACGGTGACCGTCACATCCGACCGGGTCGAGGTGACCGAGTTGAGGAGCGCCGTCTTGGTGGATCCAGCCGCCGCCACCTGCTGGCCGAGGCCGTTGGTGGTGTTGAAGCTGGTCGCGCCGCCCGAGAGCGTCCACGCCCCGCCGATGTCGGCGGTGCCCCACCCGTTGGCCGTCGTCCGCTCGAAGCCGTCCTGAGCGATCGCGTTGGGTGCCGGTGCGGTGGCCGTCACGGTCTTGGTGGCCGTGGCGGTCCCTCCGCGGTTGTCCGTCACCGTCAGCGTGATCGTGTAGGTGCCGGCCGCCGCGTAGGTGTGGCTGTCGGTGGCTCCCGTTCCGGTGGCGCCGTCACCGTACGCCCAGGCGTACGAGGCGATGGTGCCGTCCGGGTCGGCCGATGCGCTGCCGTTCACCGAGACCTGCAGGTTGCTGGCCGTCGCCGTGAAGGAGGCGGTCGGCAGCTGGTTCGGCGGGACGGTGGTGGTGACCTGGTGCTGGACCTGGTCGGTCGCTCCCTTGTCGTCCGTCACCGTCAGGGTCACGGCGAACGTGCCGGCCGTCGCGTAGGCGTGGGTCGTGGTCGCGCCGGTCGCCGTCGCTCCGTCTCCGAAGTCCCAGGCGTAGGAGGCGATCGTGCCGTCCGCGTCGGTCGAGCCCGAGCCGTCGAACGCTGCCGACAGGTTGGTCACCGACGAGGTGAACGCGGCCGCGGGCGGCTGGTTCGGCGGCGGAGCCTGCACCGTGATGTCGTGCAGGACGCTCGTCGGCGTTCCCTTGTCGTCCGTCACCGTCAGCTTCACCGTGAAGGTGCCCGCGGCGGCGTAGCTGTGGGTCGCGGTCGCACCGGTCCCCGTCGCTCCGTCTCCGAAGTCCCAGGCGTAGGAGGCGATGGTGCCGTCCGGGTCGGACGATCCGGATGCGTCGAACGACGCGTTCAGGAAGGTCGCGTTCGAGGTGAAGGCGGCCACCGGGGGCTGGTTCGGCGGCGGGGCCGTGACGCCGACGTTCTGCGTCGTCGCGTTGGTCGCGCCCTGGTTGTCGGTCACCGTCAGCGTCACGGCGTAGACGCCGGTGCCGTTGTAGGTGTGCGACGCGGTCGCTCCCGTGCCGGTCGAGCCGTCTCCGAAGTCCCAGGCGTAGGAGGCGATGGTGCCGTCCGCGTCGGACGACGCCGACGCATCCACGTTCACGGTCAGCACCGAGGTGCTCTGCGTGAACGAGGCCACCGGGGTCTGGTTCGGCAGGGTGCCGGTCGTGGCCAGGCTGTAGTGGTTGGCCACATCCTGAGCCGACAGGACCGTGGAGTACACCGCGGCCTCGTCCAGCGTTCCGCTGAAGTACGGGCCGGTGGAGCCCCAGGTGTTATCGCCGCCGATGCGCCAGTAGCCGTTGTAGGACTGCGCGCCCGTCTGCGGGTTGGTGCCCACGAGCTGGCCGTCGATGTACAGCTTCATTCCGTCGGCGCCCTGCGAGGCGACCACCTGGTGCCACTGGTTGTTGTTCAGCGGGTTCGGGGTGGTGATCGTGTTCGCCTGGCCGGTCCAGGTGCCGAACACGATCCGGCCGTCGTCCTGCATGTAGACGTGACGGTCGTAGTTGCCCGACAGCCCGGTCTTGGCGTCACCGAATCCGATCAGCTTGCCGCCCTTGGTGGTGCTGGTCTTGAACCAGACCTCTTCCGTATAGGTGGTCGGGTTGGCGAACTGCTGGTTGCTGGTGACGATGCCGCCGTTCGAACCGGAGAAGTTCGTGTTGAACTTCACCGCCTTGTCCGCGGTGCCGGGCAGCACACCCGTCTGGTTCTTGGTCGTCGCCGTACCGGAGTAGGTGCCGTTGTTCGTGTACGCGTCGGCGCTGAGAGCCGTCGATCCGCTGGTCTCGTCGAGACGCCAGAAGATGTCGGGGTTGCCGTTGTACACCGCGGCGCCGTAAGCGTCGGCCGGTGCCGGCGCCAGGGGCGACGGGCGTCCGGAGGCGATGTACTGGTTCACCACCGTGGTGCGGTCGAGCACGGTCGGGTAGATCGCGACCTGCCCGATGCTGCCGGCGAAGAAGTTGCTCGCCGGCTGGTTCGTCCAGCCGCCGATGTTGTCTCCGCCGACCCGCCAGTAGCCGGTGTAGGCCTGGCCGCTGGTCACGTCGGTGCGCGAGCCGGCCAGCTTCCCGTCGATGTACAGTCGCATGCCGTTCGCGCCGAGGGAGGCGGTCACCTGGTGCCACTGCCCGTCGTTGAGGCCGGCGGCGCTGCTCAGCGTCTGGACCGATCCCGGGTACACACCGAAGAAGATGCGCCCGTTGTTGTCCATGTAGACGTGACGGTCGTAGCTGCCGGAGGTGCCCGTGTTGGCGTTGCCGAAGCCGATGATCTTGCCGCCGCTGGTCGTCGTGGTGTTGAACCACGCCGAGACGGTGAACGTGTCCGGTCCGGTGATCGCGGTGGGCGTCACGGCCAGGCTGGTGCTGCCGTTGAACGTGCTCGCCGTGACTCCGGAGATCGGTCCCGCGGCGCCCTGGGTGATCGCGGTCTCCTGCAGGTCGGTGAAGCCGATGTGGTCGAACGCGGTGGTGCCGCTCGCCTCGTCCAGCGGCCAGTAAGCGGATGCGCCCGCCTGCTTCACCGAGTCGGCGTAGGGTCCGCCGCTGTTGGTGGCGGCGACGGTGACCGCGTTGGTGTCACGCGACGTGGTGTTGTTGAACGGGTCGTAGACCTTGACGTGGTAGATCGGGTGACTGCCGGGTGTGAGGCCCTTGTCGGTGAATCCGATCATCGGCCGCGTGTAGAAGTTCGAGCGGACCGTCGTCTGGTAGACGGGCGTGGTGCCCGCGTCGCGGTAGACCTTGTACGTCAGGTAGCCGTTGTCCATGTCGTACGTGGCCGCGAAGCTGACGCGCACCTCACCGGCGTTGAACGACGCCGCCGTCGGCGTGAGCGGGATGCCCTGCGGGCCGACCTTGTTCGGTGCGGATGACGGGACGGCGAAGCGGGCGAGGCCCTGCTGCGCGATGCCGTTCACGGTCGGGAACTCGCCGCCGTAGACGACGTACTTGCTGTTGCCCGAGACGCTCCAGGTGGCCTGGCTCTGACCGGTGAAGGTGCCGACGGTCCACTTCGGGAACCAGTCGAGCAGCGACGGGGACGGCGTGCCGGCCCAGTTGTAGTAGCCGTAGGGGTCAGCGGTGATCGTCCCGGTCGCGGCCTTGCTGAACGCGATCGAGTTGTAGAACGTCCACTGCGGGCTGGTCTGCGGGAAGCCGCCGATGTTGCCGCAGTAGTGCGGGTGGCCGGCGACGTACAGCGGGCCGTTGTCGCCCTGCGGGTAGATCGAGTACGTGTCGCCGTGGCAGTCCTCGACCCAGTTGATCGACCCGGTGTTCGGGTCGGCCGAGAAGCTCCCCTCGAGGTTGCCGCCCTGGCCGAAGACGTAACCCGAGCCGTAGATCCGGTCGCTGGTCGCGTACAGGGCGGTGATGCTGGCCTGCGTGCCCGCGTTGCGCACCGTCTGGTTCGCGGCGAAGGGGAGGATGGCGGCGGTGCTGGCGTCGACTGCGGCGAGGCCGTAGTTGGCGACTCCGCCGATGTTCTGGAAGCGGCCGCCGACGATCAGCTTGGAGCCGTCCTTGGTCAGCGTCAGCGCATCCACCGCGGCGTCCGCGTTGGCCTGCCAGTTGAGGGTCGATCCGTCGGTGGCGCTCACCGCTCCGACGTACGCGCGGGCGACGCCGTTGATGGTGGATGCGTCGCCGCCGGTGTAGACGACGGTGTTGGATGCCGCGACGGCGCGCGTCTGCGACTCCATGATCGGGCGGAACGCGCTGATGATCGTGTTCGTCGCGGTGGAGAACGCGGCCAGGCGGTAGTAGCCCTTGCCGTCGATCGAGGTGAAGTCGCCCACCACGTAGATGCGGCTGCCGTCGGGCGATGCGGTGATGCCCAGCGCCTGCGCATTCAGGTTCGGCGCGAACGGGAGGAGCGCGCCCGTGGTGATGTCGTACGCGAGGAGGTTGTTGCGCGGGACCTCGTTCGTCCCGGCCGGCGACCCTGCCGGACGAGCGGAGGTGAACTTGCCCGCGACGTAGACCGTGTTGCCCACGACCGTCTGCGCCCACGCGACACCGTTGATCTGCGGCGTCGGGAGCACGTCGTCGCTGACGGTGATCGGCGTCGCCGGGTTCGTCGGGTCAGGCGGGGCCGTGTCCGCTGCGGCGGGCCGCGCGATGGCGAGTCCGCCGAAGACCAGGCCGATCGCCGTGAGGACGGCGGTCAGGATGCCCAGTGAGCGAGAGCGTGGGCGTTGTGTTGTGCTCATGACAACCTCGGTGTCTTTCGGTCGGGGGAGGGAGCGAGGAGGTTGGGTGCGGGGGCGCATCAGTACGCCCCCACGGGATGTGTCAGCACCTTCACGGTGCGCCACATGATGACGAGGTCGCCGGTCAGCGACCAGTTCTCCACGTAGTAGAGGTCCAGGCGGACGCTCTCCTCCCAGGAGAGATCGGATCGACCGTTCACCTGCCACATCCCGGTGAGTCCCGGCTTGATATAGAGGCGGCGGTGGACGTGGTTCTCGTAGCCCTCGACTTCGGAGGGCAGCGGCGGGCGCGGGCCCACCAGGCTCATGTCGCCGAGGAAGACGTTGACCAGCTGCGGCAGCTCGTCGAGCGAGAACTTGCGCAGGTAGTGGCCGACGCGCGTCACGCGAGGGTCGTTCTTCATCTTGAAGAGGAGTCCCTGGCCGTCGTTCTTCTCCTGCAGGGCGGCGAGGCGCGCCTCCGCGTCGATGACCATGGAGCGGAACTTGTACATCGTGAAGCGCTCGCCGTTGCGGCCGACCCGCTCCTGCGCGAAGAAGACGGGGCCGTTGTCGTCGAGCTTCACCAGCAGGGCGATCAGCAGGAACAGGGGAGAGAGGAGCAGCAGCGCGAGGCCGGAGGCGAAGAAGTCGAATGCGCGCTTCAGCACGTGCTTGCCGCCCTCGAACTGCGGGATCTCCACGTGGATGAGGGGGAGGCCCTCGACGGGACGGAAGTGGATGCGCGGACCCGCGACATCGGTGAGCGGCGAGGCGAGCACGAGCTCGGTCGCCGTGCCCTCCAGCTTCCACGCCAGCTTGCGGACGAAGTCCCCGCTGCTGAGGGCGCGGCCGGCCACGATCACCGTGTCCGCGCCCAGCCGCGCCGCAGCGTCTGCGACCCCCGACAGGTCGGAGACGATCGGTACCTCACGCTCGGGACCGGCGATCCGGCGCCGCATCTCGGCATCCTTCTTCGCCCCCTTGCGCTTTCCTGTGTCGAGAGCGGCACCCACGACGTTGTAGGCCGCTCCCGACTTCTGGTGGATCTGGCGGACGACGTAGTCGACGTCGTCGAAGCGCCCGACGACGAGCGCGCGCGAGAGATAGTGGTCGAAGATGCGCTGGCGGATGAGCCAGTGGCGCCACAGCCAGCGCGAGAACAGGACGCCGGCGAGGCCGGCGGGCAGCGCGACGATGAAGTAGCCGCGCGCGATGTCGACCTTGGCGACCAGGAAGAGGATGGCCAGCAGGCCGAAGGTCGTCGCGGTCGCGGAGACGACGCGGCGGTACTCGGCGACGCCGAGCCCGACGACCCGCGCGTCGCGCGTGTGGTAGACGGAGAGCGTGAAGAGCCAGGTCGCGGCGATGATCAGCGACAGGTAGAGGTAGTCGATGTGGAACACGGACGTCGGCGCCGCCGCGTCGTCGAAGCCGAAGCGCACGAAGACCGCACCGATCGTGGCGACGAGGATGATGGCCGTGTCGGTGGCGAGCAGACGGTAGCGGTAGAGACGGGCCCAGTTGCGCTCGGAGCTCAGTCCGCGCAGCGCGCTGGGGGCGACCGGGGCGTGGAGGCGCGGGCGGATGACAGTCATGCCAGGGCCTCCACGGAACGGCCCACCGGGGAGCCGACGGCGGCTGGGGGGAAACCGTGGTCTCGAACGGCTTCACCGCCGCCGACTCCGCTCAGGGGGTGACGGTCGTGGAATCGCGCGCGCCGAGCGCTCCCCGTTCGGATGGGGTTGAGTGCGGGTAGCGCTCGGCGTGGCGAATTCGGGTACACGTTTGTCACCTGCGGGTCGGGTTGGTGCATCTTCGGGTGGTGTGGACGATCGGAGTTCCAGTACCGTTAAGTGACTGTTCCTCACCTATCCACAAAAGTGAGAATACATCGTTTTCACAGCTTCGCGTCACCCGCTTTTGGGGGTGAAAATTCCTCAACTTCGGTCCGCGAACATCCCTTCCGGGCACATGTCGGCCGTCGCGCCTAAGCTGGCGGCATGTGCGGCAGGTTCGCGATGGACGACAAGGTCAACGCCGAGATCACGGAATTCGTGGAGGCGACCGGTCGCCGGCCCGAGGAGTGGACGGCGAACTGGGAGGCCGACTACAACATCGCGCCGACCGACGACATCCCGGTGCTCATCGACTCCCCGAAGACCCGGGAGCTGCGGTTCGAGCGCGCGCACTGGTCGCTCGTGCCCTCCTGGTCCGACACGCTGAAGCTCAAGTTCCCGACCTTCAACGCCCGGGCGGAGGAGATCGCCGAGAAGTCGACGTGGAAGAAGCCGGTGCAGTCGCACCGCGCGATCGTCTTGGCGCGCGGCTACTACGAGTGGCAGGGGCCAAAGGGCAGCAAGACACCGTTCTTCATCCGCTACCCGGAAGGCCGCCTGATGGGCTTCGCGGGGTTGTACTCGTGGTGGCGCGACCACAGCAAGGCCGACGACGACCCCGACCGCTGGGTGCTGACGGCCACGATCCTCACCTCTGACGCCGTCCAGACGCTCGCCGACATCCACGACCGCAACCCCGTCATCCTCCCCGAAGAGATGTGGCAGCACTGGATCGACCCGTCGATCGTCGGCGACCAGGCGCTCGTCGACGAGGCCGTCCGCGCGGGCGTCGCCGAGGCGGAGACCCTGCGCTTCGACCAGGTGGCGCCGTTCAAGACGTCCGACGACGGGCCGCAGCTCATCCAGCCGGTCGACGCGGCCTGACCTGGCGCGACCGTCGTCCCTGCTCGAACCGCCCTCGGCCGTGCCGACCACCGTCGGTCGGTGATCTGCTGCCTTCGGTCGGAGAATCGGCCGCATCCGCGCCGAGACTCCATCCGGGCCGCGGTCGGTCGGAGATTTGCAACCGATTCTCCTACGGAAACGCGCCCGTGGTGAGGGGAGGGAGCTACCGCGTCAGCTCGATGATGGCGCTCCGATGCGTCTCGATCCGGCGCCCGGTCTCCGCGAAGCCGAGCGACTCCAGCTCGCCCAGCCCCCAGGTGTCTTCGACGCCTTCCACATCCACCTCGATCAGCCACACCCGCTCGACGCCGTCGAACCGGCCGCGCTTCGCCGCCTGGTCGACCGAGTAGGCGCGATCCGCCCACCAGGTGTTCCTCGCGTACGGCACATGGAGCGTCACATCCTGGAGGCCGCGGAATCCGTCCGGGTACGTGCGCATCGCCAGGCGGGGGCGCTGCGACGGCTTGGCCGACTCGTCGAACACCACGGCGTCGCCGGGACCGGCGTTCGCGGCCATCGCGGCGCTGACCTCCGCCCAGTCGCTGTCGTTCTTGGCGTACGGCCCACGCTGGAGGGCATAGACCGGCGCGCACAGCGCAGCGAAGGCGATCGTGGCGGCCGCGGTGATCGCGACCGTCCGCCGCGCATCCCGCCCGAGCATGCGGCCGAGCACCAGGATCCCCTCCGCCACCAGGAGCGCCGCCGCGGGCGCGGCGAAGGTGGAGTAGCGCCCGGTGTACATCGGGAACGCCAGGTTCACGAGCAGCATCGCCCCCGTCGGCAGGAAGAGCCAGGCGGCGCCGACCAGCCGGGTCGAGACAGTGCGGGGCCCGGCGGGCAGGGGAAGCGCAGCGCCGGAGGTGCGCAGCCGCCACGCTCGCCAGGCGGGCCACAGGGCGAGCCCGATGAGCGGCCACGCGGCCACCGCGACCCACGGCATCCCGAACCAGAGGAAGAAGTACCAGGTGGACGCCTCTTCCGGCGCGCCGCTGAGGTAGGCGATCTGGCCGCGCTCGAGGTAGGCGACGACCGCCAGCGGTATGACGGAGAGCAGTGCGGCGCCGGCCGCGACGGCCCACCTCCGCAGGGCGTCCCGCGACGCGCGGGCGAACAGCAGGATGGCGGCGTGCGCGACGAGGAGCGTCACGGAGTAGAGGAAGAGGTATGCCGCTACCGCCGTCCCGACCGCGTAGAGCAGCCACGCGAGCCGTCGAGCGCCGGGTGCGAGCCGTCGGCCGCCGCCGTCGACCAGCCACACCAGGAGGAGGGTGAGCCAGGCGGCCGCCGCTGCCGTGAACGCGTACGAGCGCGCCTCCTCGCCGGCATAGGTGAGCCGGGGGAGGACGGTGGCGACGACCCCGGCGACCACCGCGGCCCGTGCTCCGCCACGGCGACCGGCGAGCAGCGTCACCGCCGCGGCCGCGGCGCCGACCGCGAGCGCGCTCGGCAACCGCAGGGCGAACGCGCTCTCGCCGGCCAGCCGGATCCACCCGTGCATGAAGAGGTAGTAGACGCCGTGCACCGCATCCACGTGGAGCAGCATCCCGAACAGGCTCCCGAGCGGTCGCTTGGCCGAGAGCAGGGTCGCCGCCTCGTCGCCCCACAGCGACGGCACCCAGCTGAACGCGGCGCAGAGGAGGGTCGCGACGAGCCCTGCGGCGACCGCGATCGTCCACGGCCGGACCGCGCGCAGCGGCTGGCCGGCGCGGAGATCCGGTTCGACGAGGACGGTCATATCTACAGCTTCTAATCGCCGGACGAGTACCCCGCCCAGATAAGCAGACAACGCTGGGCGAACCCCGGGCGAGCACTTCGCAAACTCATAGCCGGGACGCTGGTGTTACCGGACCCCGGGCGTTCCAGCAGCTCACGCCGGGCGCCCGGGGTCCGCCCCACACACGCCGGGAAACGTCGGACGCCTCGGGGGCGCCGCCAGCACATCCAGCGTGCTCGCTGCCGACGCTAGGCCGAGCGGGCGCGGGCGGGCAGGGGATGACGGGGATGGGATGCGGTGGTAATCGCTCCCTCGACGTCACACCTCCCCGCGCCGCGCCCCCGCCCACAGGTCGACGCCCGCGTCGGTGGCGTGCTCGTCGATCTCCGCGAGCTCCTCCGGCGAGAACTCCAGGTTGCCCAGGGCCGCGACGTTCTGCTCCAGCTGGTCGACGCTGCTGGCGCCGATCACCAGCGAGGTCACGCGGTCGTCGCGCAGAGCCCACGCGAGCGCCAGCTGCGCCAGGGTCTGTCCCCGCCGCTCCGCGATCTCGTTGAGCGCACGCAGGCGAGCGATGGCATCGTCGGTGAGCCAGTCGGAGTCGAAGGAGGTGCCGGCGCTCGCCCGCGAACCCTCCGGGATGCCGTTCAGATACTTGCCCGTCAGCATGCCCTGCGCCAGGGCGGTGAAGCCGATGACGCCGACGCCCAGCTCGCCGACGGTGTCGAGCAGACCCTCGGTCTCGATCCAGCGGTTGAGCATGGAGTACGACGGCTGGTGGATGAGCAGGGGGGTGCCGAGGTCGCGCAGGATCTCGGCGGCCCGGCGGGTCTCCTCCGGTCCGTACGACGAGATGCCGACGTAGAGGGCCCTGCCCGACCGGACGGCCGTGTCCAGCGCCTGCATCGTCTCCTCCAGCGGCGTGGACGGGTCGGGCCGGTGCGAGTAGAAGATGTCGACGTAGTCGAGGCCGAGGCGCTGCAGCGACTGGTCGAGACTCGCCAGCATGTACTTGCGACTGCCGCCGCCCTGACCGTAGGGGCCGGGCCACATGTCCCAGCCGGCCTTGCTCGACACCACGATCTCGTCGCGGTACGGCCGGAGGTCCTCCGAGAGGATGCGGCCGAAGTTGATCTCCGCCGCGCCGTAGGGCGGCCCGTAGTTGTTGGCCAGGTCGAAGTGGGTGATGCCGAGGTCGAAGGCGCGGCGGACGATGGCGCGCTGGGTCTCGAAGGGGCGGTCGTCGCCGAAGTTGTGCCAGAGACCGAGCGACAGGGCGGGCAGGTCGAGTCCGCTGCGTCCGGTGCGGCGGTAGATCATGTCGTCATAGCGGGAGGGGTTCGCAACGTAGGCCATGCATCCAGATTCGCGGACGCGGACCATCGCTGTCCAACATCCCGTGCAGATCGGATCCATCGGCCGCGCTGCTCGATCGGGAGGGTGTCAACCCCTTGCCGCTGCGGTGGGCGGGGGCGCTGGCTGGTGGCATGACCGACGAACTGACCCCCAGCGACGACACGACCGCCCCCGGCCAGCCGCAGGGCGCCCCGGCGCCCACCGACACCCCGGTGCACGACCAGCCCACGGCGGCGGGCCAGGCACCGGCGGGCGGCGCGCTGGACGGAGAGAACGACCTCCCCGCCGACGACGAGACCGCCGACACCCTGCAGAACGACGCCCTCCTCGACGAAGAACAGCCCTGACCGGCTCCGGCCCTCACCCCGCCTGCGCCCGGCCCGGCCCGGCCGGCTACCGTCGGAGATCCGGGCCCGGACGCCCCCAATCTCCATCCCCACCGCGGAACGTCGGAGATGAGAGCGCTTTCCACCTACGCAAGCACCCCGCACAAACGGAAGCGGCGGCCGCGCCACAGGGCACGGCCGCCGCTTCGCGGTCGGGGAACGGGGTCAGGTCCGGCTCGCACCTCGTCTGAGCCATCCGACGATCGCGGTGATCACGAAGAACACCAGTCCGAGGATCGCCAGCCACAGCAGGCCCTTGATGGCGAACCCGAGAATGGCGAGCACCGCCCAGATCACCAGCAGGATAATGATGAGAGCTATCATGCCTTCATCTGACTCCGGTCCGCGCTTCTCGTCAACATCGGGGGGCGGGCCTTGCGGCGCGGGGCGGTTCGTGGCAGGACGGGCGACGTGCGCCCCTCAGCGCACCGGCAGCTTGGTGTCGTCCTGGTGGTACAGGAAGTCCTCCAGCGGGTACGGCTTGTGCTCGATCGCGGCGGCGATCGCCAGCTGAGCGATCACCGTCTCGACGATCGCGCGCTCGAACACCCCGAGTCCCGCGGGCAGCGGCACCACGGTGAGGTTCGCGTGCCCGGCGGCCGGGATCGACGCGGGGTCTGCCGCCGTCACGAGCACGACGGGCACCCCCGCATCGAGAATCGACGACGGGATGCTCAGCTCGCGACCGTCGCCGAAGATCACGAGGGCGTCGTCATCCGACAGCACCTCCATCGGACCGTGCAGGTACTGGAACGTCTCGAAGGCGGCGCTCGGCGTGCGGAGCCCCTCCCGGATCATCAGCGACAGCTCGGCGGCGGCCGTCAGAGACGCACCGCGCCCCACGACGTCGATGGTCTTCGCCCCGGCGAGCACGCGCCCGACCGTCTCGGCCGCTTCGGCGTAGTCGCGCAGCACGTCGGCCACCCGGCCCGGGATGCGTTCCGCCTCCGCCGCGCCCGCGCGCACCCCGACGTGGTCGAGCAGCAGGGCGTACGCCAGCAGGGTCGCCGTGAAGCCGCTGGTGTAGACCGGCGAGTCGGGGAACCCGCCCAGGCCGAGCACCGCATCCACGTCGTCCTTGATCGGCTGGTCGGGGAAGTTGCTGATGCCGATCCGCGTCCCGGCGGCGAGCTTCCGCGCCGCCGCCAGGGGCTCGGGGCTGCGGCCCGACTCGGAGACGACGATGTTGTGGTCGGCGCGCACCACGGCGAGCCCGTCGGCGACGTCGGAGGCGACGACACCCGATGCGGGATACCCGGCGGCCGCGAGGGCGGCGACGAGCGCGTGCGACGAGTTGAGCGACGCGCCCATGGCGACGACGGCGACGCTGTCGCCCGCCTCCCATCGGGGGAGTGCTGCGCTCGCGAGGTCGCGGAGCACGGTCTCTCGCGCTCGGGCGAGGTTCTCGGGCTGAGCGCGCATGGCATCGACGAACGAAGCGGTGGGTTCCATGGAAGTCCTTCTGTCGGTGGTCGGAGGTGGTCGGAGGTGGTCGGAGGTCGTTGGCGGGAAGGCGGCTCAGCCCTTGACGGCGCCGGCGGCCATACCGCTGACGACGTACCGCTGGAAGATCAGGGCGACGACGATGGGCGGCAGGGCCGCGAGGATGCCGCCCGCCGCCACCAGCCCGAAGTCGGTCGTGTAGCGGCCGGCGAACTCGCTGATGGCCACCGGCAGGGTCTTCGCCGCGTTCGACGAGGTGAAGATCAGCGCGTACATGAACTCGTCCCAGGCCAGCAGGAACGCGAACATGATGGCGGCGAAGATGCCCGGCCGGGCGGCCGGAAGCACCACGCGGAACAGGGCGCCCAACCGGGAGGCGCCGTCGATGCGCGCCGCCTCCTCCAGCTCTTCCGGAATGGTCAGGAAGTAGTTGCTGAGGATCCAGAGCACGAACGGCACCACCAGCGAGCAGTCCACGATGATCAGCCCGATCACCGAGTCCAGCAGCCCGAGCGAGTTGAGGATGAGGTACAGCGGGATCAGCAGGGCGATCTGCGGCAGCATGTACGTCGCCAGGAAGAGGATGAGCACCGCCTGCCGGAAGCGGAACCGCAGCCGGGCGAACGCGTACGCGCCCAGGATCCCGACGATCATCGAGACGGCGACCGTGCCGACAGCGACGATCGTCGTGTTCGCCAGCGCCGCGCGGAAGGTCGCGCCGACGCTCTCGGCGCCGCCGCGGAAGATCAGCTCGTACCGGCTCCAGTCGAGCGTGTCCGGGATCCACTGCAGCGGAGTGGAGATGAGGATGCGCTGCGGCGTGACGCTGGCGATCACCATCCACCCGAAGGGCAGCAGGATGACGACGGCGACGACCAGCGCGGCCAGGTGGATGAGGATCGAGTTGCGGGTCGTGCGCTTCACAGCAGGCTCATCTCGGATCGGCGCAGCATGCGCAGGTAGACGAAGGTCAGCACCAGGATGACCAGCACGATGATGTACGAGAGCGCCGCTCCGACCCCGAAGTTCTGGTCCGAGAAGGCCGTCGTGTAGGCGTAGTAGGCGACGGTCTGCGTACCGTTCACGGGGCCGCCGCGCGTCATCGCGTAGATGATGTCGAACACCTTGAACGCCTCCACCGTGCGAAGCACCAGCACGATCGAGATCGAGGGCACGAGCATCGGGAGCACGATCGTGCGGAAGATGCGCGGCCAGCTGGCGCGGTCCACCTTCGCCGCTTCGTACAGCTCGTTCGGGATGGACGTCAGCCCGGCGAGCAGGAAGAACGCCACCAGCGGGGTCGTCTTCCAGACGTCCGCGATGATCACCATGTTGAGGGCGAGCGTCGGGTCGCCGAGCCAGGCCTGGTACTGGTCGATGATCCCGAGCTGGGTGAGCGCCGCGTTGAGCGCGCCGTACTGCGCGTTGAAGATGCCTTTCCACATCGCCGCGTTGACGATGGTCGGGATCGCCCAGGGGATGATCACGACGGCGCGGAACAGCCACCGCGCCCGCAGCTTGGCGTTGAGGAGCCCGGCGACGATGAGCCCGAGGACGAGCTCCAGCGCTGTCGAGACGAGGGTGAAGTACAGCGTCCGCCCCATCGCGGCCCAGAAGCCGGGCGCGGTGAGGATGTCGATGTAGTTCTGCAGGCCGACGAACGGGGTGTCGGTCGCCAGCGCCGAGTTCACCTCGAAGAACGAGATGAGGAGGGTGCGGAGGATGGGGTAGACGATCACCCCGAACACCGCGACCGCGGCCGGCAGCAGCAGCCAGAAGGCGAGCCGCCCCTGGTTGTCGCGCCTGCGGCGGTCGCGGCGCCCGCGCGTGGTGGGCGCGCGCCGTTCCGTCTCGACTCCGGCGACCGACACGCCGCTCATCCGAGGGTCTCGTTCGCGGACTTCACCGCGTCGTCGAGGGCCTGCTGCGGCGACTTCTTGCCGAGCAGCGCGTTCTGCAGCTCGACCTGGATCGCCTGCGACACCGAGTTGTAGTTCGGCACCGGCGGACGCAGGATCATCGAGTCGTAGGCCTTTCCGGCGGCCGCGAAGACCTCCGGGTTGGTCTTGGTGATGTCCGGCTTGGTGTAGCTCGACTTCCAGTTCGTCATCGAGCTCTTGACGTACTTGTCCTGCACGGCCTCGCTGGTCATGTACTCGATGAACTTCCACGCGGCGAGCTGGTGCTTCGACTTGGCACCGATCGCCAGCGCCATGGAGCCGTTCACGCCAGGGTTGTCCCCGTTCGGGCCCGCGGGCGGCGGGGTGACGGCGATCTGGCCGACGACCTTCGAGATCGACGGGTCGTTCTGGTCGCGGAAGGTGGACTCCCAGTTGAGCTCCATGGCGGTCTTGCCGGCGGCCATCGACTTGTCGGTGTCGTCCTCGAGGAACGTGGTCGACGCCGGGTCGGTGAGCCCCTCATCCAGTGACTTCTTCATGAACTCGAGCGCCTGCACGCCCGCGCCCTTGTTGATGGAGAGCTTGCCGCTGGAGTCGGTGAACTGGCCGCCGTAGGCGCCGAGCAGCTCGGCGTAGTCGCAGACCAGCGCCTCCGCCTGTGCCCAGCTCCAGGCGATCGGGTACTGGACGACGCCGGCATCCTTCAGCTTCTTCGCCACGGTGAGCACGCCGTCCCACGTCTTCACGTCGTCCGCGGTCGCGCCGACCTTCGCGAGCATGTCCTTGTTGTAGAAGAACAGCTTGGTCGACGGGCCCCACGGGACGCCGTAGTACTTGCCCTTGTATTCGGCGCTGGAGAGCGCGCCGCCGAGCATGTCGCTCTTCCACGAGTCGGGGAAGCGCTTCGTGACGTCGGTGATGATGTTCTTGGAGGCGAACTCGGCCGGCCAGATCACGTCGAGGTGCACGACATCGTAGGTGCCCGCGGGTGCGGACGTGACGATCTTGTCGTGGAGGGCCTCGTACGCCACGAAGGTCGGCTTGACGGTGATCTTGGGGTTCTTCTCCTCGAACGCCTTGATCATCGCGTTGACGTCGGACTCCGAGTAGCCGGCCTGCTTCATGAACAGCGCGTTGATCGTTCCGGTGCCGTCGCCCTCGCCTCCCGACGAGGTCCCGGCGCCCGTCACGCTGCACGCGCTCAGGGCGAGCGCCGCCGTCGCCGCGAGCGCGAGGCCCGCGAGCGTGCGGTGACGCCCGGTGGATGTGATTCTCATGACTTCCTCCGTGATGGTGTGGGTGGTGCGAAGGGGACAGCGGTGGCCGCCTCCGTGAGCCGCCGGGCGAGCGCGAGTGCGCCGCGCACCGGGGGGACATCCAGCAGGTGGATGGAGTGGGTGAGCCCGCGGGCGCGCAGCCGCTCGCCGAGGGCGTCGAAGAGCCGGGGCTGGTGGCTGACCACGCCGCCGGCGCAGACGACGTCGGCGCCGGCCGCCCCGCGGCGGTGGACCAGCTCGACGCTGCGGGCGAGCTCGTCGGCGGCCGCGTCGATGACGCGTGCCGCCCGGACGCTGCCGGCGTCGGCCGCGGCGAACACGAGGGGAGCGGCCGCACCCCAGACGGTGACGCGCGGGCGGACGGTCAAGGCGTTGGACAGGCCGACGATCTCCTCCACGCCGAAGTGCGCGTAGAGGGCGTCGGCGAGGGCGTCGCGCGGCTCGTCCTCGTCCACAGCCTCGAACAGGGTGCGCACCGCATCCCGGACCAGCGCCGGCGCGCTCCCCGGGTCGTTGAGGATGTAGCCGTAGCCTCCCGCACTCACCAGAGTCCCGTCGGCGCGCCGCCCGACGACCTTGCTCCCGGTGCCCGCGATGACGGCGATGGCCTCGTCGAACCCGGCGGCGGGGCCGACGAGTTCGACGTCGTTGACCGCGAGGGCCGGACCGTCGTGGAGCGCGGCGAGCGTCTCCGAGAAGGCGAGGGTCTGGCCTTCGCTGTCGAGCCCGTGTGCGCCGACGACCAGGGGAGCGGAGGCGGCGCCGGGAACGTCGTCGAGCAGGGCGAGGAGTCCGCGCACGTTCTGCTCGGAGTGGAGGTCGCCGCCGTGCTGCCAGTCGGCGGTCTGCACCGACCGGTCGAGGAGCGCGGCGCCGGCGTCGTCCTCGACGCAGACGTGCGTCTTGGTGCCGCCGATGTCGATTCCGACGATCACGTCTGCTCCTCTGCGTCGCTGAAGGGGTGCCTCTTCTTTCCTATCGGAGTGAGAAGAAGTGCGTCAAACCTAAGCGACGTTGCGCCCCCGCGTCAAGACCCGCTCTCGCCCGACCCGCGCCGACGTTCGGCTCGAGATTTGGCGCAAATCGTCGTTATCGCGGCCGCATAACCGAGAATTGGCGCAAATCTCGGCGGCGGGGAGGGGAGGGCTCAGAAGGCGAGGTAGGCGAAGCCGTTGACCTCGGCCGCGGCGAGCTCCGCCGCGCCCAGCAGCACCGCATCCTCTCGGTGGGTGGCCGGCTCGATGCGCGGCACCCGGATGATGCGGCCGCGCAACCGCTCCTGGATGCCCGGGATGACGGTGTCCGAGCTTCCGACGAAACTGCTCCCCACAACCACGAGCTCCGGATCGAGCACGATCACGAGGGCCGCCACCGCGATGGCCACCATGTCGAGGATCTCGTCCGCGAGCTCCTGCGCATCGGCGTTGCCGTCGCGGGCCAGCTCGAACACGTCCTCGGCCGTCAGCGACCCGCCATCCGGCAGGGGGATGCCGCGCTCGCGAGCCCGCTGGGTGAGCGCGAGCGATCCGATGCGATCCTCCAGGTCGCCGCGCGCGTCGTACGACCGCTCCAACGAGGACCGCTCCATCAGCAGGTAACCGATCTCGCCCGCCTCCGCCCGCGCGCCCCGGTGCAGTTCGCCGTTCGCGACGATCCCGGCGCCGAGGCCGTTCTCGAGGAACAGCGCGACCAGGCTGGAGAGGCCGCGGCCCGCACCGGTGTGGAGCTCGCCGAAGGCCAGCGCGTTCGCGTCGTTCTCCACCACCACGGGCAGGGTGGTCCGCTGTCGGAGGAGCGTGCCGAAGGGGACGCCGGTCCAGCCGAACTCCGGCATCGTGCCGACCACGCCATCCGGCTGTTGCACGACCCCCGGCACGGCGATCCCGACCGCGAGGCAGGGCGTGCCCATCGAGTCGGCCGTCGCGATCAGGTCGTCGAACAGCCGGAACACTTTGCGCAGCTGGCGATCCTGGTCCGCTGCGCGTTCGGGCGACTCCGTGTCCGCCCCCGCCGGGTCCCCCGCCTGCCGCGCGCCGAGGGGAACGGAGCGCCGGAAGACGATCTTCCCGTCGAAGTCGACCAGGATGCCCGTGACCGTCTCCGCGCGGAGCTGGATCGCCGCGACGAGGCGCGAGCTCCCGGCGTAGCGGAGCAGCACCGAGGGCCGGCCGCCGGTTGACGGCTCCTGGCCGGCCGCGACGACGAGCCCGTCCTCGATGAGGGCGGCTGTCAGCCGATTGATGGTGGCCGGGCTCAGGCCCGTCTTGAGGCCGAGCTGCTGCCGGGAAAGTGCCCCGGACTCGCGGAGGGCCTCGATGATGGCCGTCTGGTTGACGCGCGCCAGAGTGCTGGTGGTCGCTGTCGCGCGCGTCCGTTTGGCCACCGGCGCCTCCTCATCCCGAGCCAGACTCGCGGCCGCCCTGCGCGGCCTGAGCAAACTTTACTATCGCAGTGGATGGATCTGGCTGCGCGATGACCCCATCGGATGCGCGCCGCTCACTTCAGCATCCGACGTGACCGCGCAGCGAGATGCCGCCGCCCATCAGGCCCGCGTCCTGAAGGGCTTTCGAGATGTGGTCCGACAGCACGCCCGAGAGCATCACGGCTTCGCTCTCGCCGCGGTCCTTCTCGACCTGACGCTCTTCGGCCCCCAGCTCGTCCAGCGAGACAGGTTCCGCCTCCCAGTTCGTCGAGAGCAGGAGTTTCCGGGCCGCCGCGATGCGCTCGTCCGTCTGAGCGTCCGCGGTCACCTCGTCGCGCTCGACGGCGACCTGCACGCAGCCGGGCGCGGTGCTGCCGTCGCTGAGCGGGAAGGTGCGGTGAACGGTGAGGTCGTAGGTCTCTGCCGTTGCGGTCCGGCTCGGGCTCGGCGTCGGTGGAGCGATCGCGGTGGCGGCGACCGACCGCTGGTCGAGATCGGCGCATCCGGCCAGCGCCGTGGTGATGCCGAGTGCCATGGCGACCCCCAGGGCAGTGACTGCCCCACTACCCCGCTGTCGTGCGTGCATCCGTCTCCCCCTTCGGGCCCCGTCGGACCGTTCCCGCGGGTCAGCATAGCGCCGGGCCGCGCGCTCTCCGTCCTCAGACGTCGTCGCCGAACCCGCGCGCGAGGAGGTCGAACAGCGCGCTCATCCGTGCCCGCTGGGCCGCCGCGACGTCGTCGGCCGGTTCTCCCGCGATCAGCCGCCGAGCCGCATCCACGAGGAGCACTGCATAGCCTCCAATGAACATCGCGGCGAACAGGGCCGCGTCGCCGTCGAATTCGGCATCCGCGTCCAGGTCATCTGCGAGCCCCTGCTGCAGCTCGCCGGCGAGTTCGCGGGCGCGGGCGACCAGGGCGGCGGAACCGCCGACGGTACGGAAGAACGGAACAGAGCGGGCGTCGAGTCCGGAGAGGGGATGCCGCTCCTCGACCAGCCGGAGCGTCGCCTCCCTGAGCGAGGCCAGCACGCCGGTGCCGCCCGCGCGGTCCCGAACAGCCGCGCGCAACACGGCCTCGGCGTCGGCCGAGCGGTCGAGGTAGAGGTCCTCCTTGCGGGGGAAGTGCTTGAACACCGTCACGCTGGACACGCCGGCCTCGCGGGCGACGTCGGCCACGGTCACGGCGTCGAAGCCGCGTTCGGCGAAGAGCCCGGAGGCGATTCCGGCGATGCGGGCACGCGTCTGCGGGCCGCCGCGCTCGCTGGTTCTGGGCATGCGGGCGTCGTCCTTCCATGATTAGCTTGTGTCACTAAGTTTAGTCGCATAACCTAGTGACATGTCCTCTGAGCAGACCGCTCCCATTGTCCCCGAGCCGCCCCTCCCCGTCGGCCGCCACGCTCCGCGCTCCCTGCGTGACGCGTGGATGGCCCTCGCCGGCCTCTCCGCCGTCTTCCTCTTCGAGATGCTCGACAACTCGATCCTCAACGTCGCCCTTCCCACTATCGGCCGCGAACTCCACGCGTCGACCGCCGGCCTCCAGTGGGTGACAGGCGCGTACGCGGTCGTCTTCGGCGGCTCGATGCTCGCCTTCGGCGCCATCGCCGACCGGTACGGCCGACGCCGGGTCATGCTCATCGGCCTCGTCCTGCTCGGTCTCGCCAGCCTGGCGACCGCATTCGTCTCGACGACGGAGGAGCTGATCGCCGTGCGCGTCGGCATGGGCATCGCCGCCGCGATGACGACGCCCGGCTCGATGGCGCTCGCATTCCGGCTGTTCGCGGCGGACGACCTGCGGGTGAAGGCGATGACCGTCATCTCGACGGTCGGGCTCGTCGGGCTCGCGATCGGACCGACGGCCGGAGGCTTCGTCCTCGCCGTCGCCCCGTGGCAGGTGCTCCTGCTGGTCAACGTCCCCATCGCGGCCCTGGCGATCGTGTGCGTACGGCTCGGCATCCCCGCCGACGACCCCGGCGGGCTGCATCGTGACCCCATCGACCTGGTGGGCGCGGCGCTGGGCACCGCCGCCATCGTGCTCGCGCTGATCGCACCGACCCTGTTCGTGGAGCAGGGCCTCGACGCCGGGATGCCGTGGCTCGTCACGGGGGCGGCCATCGCCGCGGCGGTCCTCTTCGTCGTGCGGCAGCGGACCGCACGCCACCCGCTCCTCGAGCTGCCCCTGATCGCGCATCCCCTCGTCTCCAGCGGGCTGGCGTTCAAGGCGGCCGCCGCGATCGCCACGGCGGGGCTCGGGTACCTCGTCACGCTGCAGCTGCAGTTCGACTGGGGGTGGCCTCCGGCGCTCGCGGCGCTCGGGATGCTGCCGCAGGTCGTCGTCCTGCTCGCGGGAGGGGCGGTCATCACCCCGTTCGTGCGCCGCGTCGGGATGGATCGGGCGGCCTGGATGAGCGCAGCCGCCGTCGTCGCCGGCCTCGCCGTCTACGCCGTGTTCGGCCGCTTCGGGTACGGCTGGATCGCGGTCGCCCTGGTGCTGGTGGCGGCGGGCATCCGGGTCGTCGGCGTGGTCGCCGGGACCAACGTGCTCCGTGGCCTTCCGGAGAGCCGGACCACCATCGGAGCGGCGCTCACCGACACTGCCTCCGAGGTCGCCTCGGGCGTCGGGCTCGCCCTCGCGGGGACGGTGCTCGCGGGGTTGTTCGCGGGCAGTATCGCGACGGCGGGATGGTCGCCGGAGCAGACCGCTCAATTCCGCGAGGCCGTCACGGTCGCGGGGCTTGCGCTCACCGCGGTGGCGGGTGCGCTCGTGCTCTGGGGCTTCCTGCGCGCGCGGGGTGGCGCGGCAACGCCCGAGGCGCCCGCCGCATCCTGACACCGCCGCGATGCCGCGTCGCGTCCCGCGAACACGGGCCACTCGTATTGGGGCGCGCAGCGCAGCCGAACGGAGGTCTACCGTGGGCGGCATGTTCCGGTTCCCTCGTGAAGCGACGCGCCGGCGGCGGCCAGACCCCGCCGTCGGCTCGTTGCTCGCGGGCGCGATGGCGGGCGGCATCCGTGACATCTACGGTCACACCGTCACGTACGTCCCGGAGGACCTCGTCTACGTCGAGCGGCTGTTCACCGACCTGCGCACCGACGACGGCTTCGTGGGCGACGAGTTCACCTTGCAGAGCCTGGGCTGCCTGATCGGCGAGATCCTGGTGCGGACCGACGGCGGACGGTGGAGCAGCGCGGCGCCACGGCGCGGAGTGCCGGAGGACGCCGGGCTCGCGGTGGTGCTCCCGAACGGGCGGACGGTGAACCCCATCCGCGCCGCCTACGACCGCACCGACCGCGGAGCCGACTCGTCCGTCATCCGCTTCCGTCAGGTCGCGCTGGCCTCCTGACGCTCCGGCGGTACTGCCTAGCCGACGCGCGGCGGCCGTGCTCATACTGGCGCCGTGAATCCCGCGCATCGACTCCGCCCCAGTTCCGAACGCGCCGTCGCCGGACGCTCCATCGCGGGTGCGTCGGCGCTCCTGCTGGCGCTCGCCGCCCTGGCGGGTTGTGCGCCGTCGAGCGCCTCCGACTACACCGGGACCTGGACGTCCGATCATCCCACCGGCACCAGCCTCGACCTGAAGGACGGCGGCCAGCTCAGCGGCAACGACGGTTGCAATTCGCTGACCGGCACGTGGAGCGAGTCGAAGGGGTCGATCACGTTCGGTGCGCTGGCCGCGACGCAGAAAGCGTGCGCAGATGTCGACCCGTGGCTGTCGAAGGCCGCGAGCGCGCGCTCCGACGGCGACACCCTGAACGTCTACGACGAGGCCGGGACGCAGATCGGCGTGCTCGACCGCAAGTGATCCGCCGGGGTCATCCCTCGACGTGGATGCGCAGCCGCTCGAGCGCCGCATCCCACCGGGCCGAGGCCTGCCGCAGCAGTTCGCCGGCCGACGCGAGAGCCGCCGGGTCGACCCGCCAGAGCCGCTCCCGTCCGCGGCGCTCGCTGTGCACCAGCCCCGCAGCGTCGAGGATCGCGAGGTGCTTCTCGACCGCCTGCCGCGTCACCGGGCGTTCGGCCGCGAGCCGCGCCGCCGTCCGCGGGCCCGAATCGCCGAGGGCGAGCACCAGCCCCAGCCGGGTGGGGTCGCCGAGTGCGGCGAACACCGGCGCTGCCGCCTCGAGTGTCGCCGTCACGGGCGTTCTAGGGAGGTGCGCTCGAGATAAGCGCCGAGGAGACGGGTCTGCGCCTCCCAGCCGCCGTCGTTGCTCTCGCGCGCCTGATCGCGGATGTCCTCGGGCAGCGCACCGAATCCGTCCTCCGTGATGGTGACGCGGACGCCGTCGCCCTCGGCCGCCAGGCGGAACTCGACGGTCGTCAGCACGTCGGAGCCGGGCGCCGGCTGCCAGCGGAAGGCGAACCGCGTCGGCGGCTCGATGGCGATGACCACGGCCGCGATCGGAGACCCGCGGTGCGGCTCCTGTGCGGCGGCGACCTCGGCGTCGACCGTCGTGGGAACGATCCGCCCGGTCGTCGTCCGGCCGACCTCGAACGGCCCGTCGAACTCCGCGCCGAACCACGCCCCGAACTCCTTCGAGTCGACGATGGCCGCCCATACCCGCTCCTGCGTCGCCCGCACCACGATGCTGCGCTCCACATCCACCATGATAAGCAACCTCCCGGTTGCCCTTTCTAGCACACTTCCGTCTCTTCGGCACCCCGTTCACTCCCGCCGGAGCCCGGGCGTACGGTTCAGCGCATGAAAGTCGTGTTCACTGGTTGGCTCGTGGGAATCATCGTCGGTCTGGCGCTCATGTTCGCCGTCGTCATCTCGGGACGGTGACGGGATGAGACTGCGCGAGCACGGCCTCAGCATCGCGTTCGCCGCGCTCTTCCTCGCCGCCCTGATCGGGCAGTCCGTCGCGGGACTGTTCCAGTTCAACCAGGATCAGCTCTCGCACGGCGGCAGCACGGAGTCCTGGCTCGCTTTCATCACCTCGTCCGACTTCGTCGTGGACGTCGCCGAGAACTGGCAGTCGGAGTACCTGCAGTTCTTCCTGCTGATCCTGGCGACGATCTGGCTCGTCCAGAAGGGGTCGCCCGAGTCGAAGAAGCCCGGCGACGAAGGTCTCGGCACCGATGAGGAGCAGCTGATGGGTCGGCACGCGCGGCCCGACTCGCCGAGCTGGGCGAAGGTTGGGGGATGGCGCAGCGCGCTCTACTCCAACTCGCTCCTGATCGTGATGGGGGCGATCTTCCTGCTGTCGTGGCTGCTCCAGTCGCTGGCGGGCCAGGTCGTCTACAACGCCGAGCAGGTGGAGCACCACGAGGCGATGGTGAGCTGGGGACAATACCTGGTCTCGGCGGACTTCTGGAACAGGACGCTGCAGAACTGGCAGTCCGAGTTCCTGGCGGTCGGGAGCATGGTCGCGTTCTCGATCTACCTCCGGCAGCGCGGCTCCTCCGAGTCGAAGCCCGTCGGAGCGCCCCACCACACGAGCGCCGTCGACGCCGAGTAGCCCCGCCCCCGCCCCCGCCCCCGCGCCCGCTCCCCATCTCCACCCCCACCCCCAGCGTCGAGTCCACAAACTTTGCACGCTCCCGCCGCGCGCCACGTGCAAAGTTTGCGGACTCGACGGTGGGGGGAGAGGGGTGGGCGACGGAGAGAGGCGCCGAGTAGGGTGTGGCCGAGGGAGGAGGCCGCGTGCGGGTGACGTCCTGGCTCCGACGCCACGATCCGGGCTTCAGTGCGCTGCGTCGCGCGGCGCGCGCGGCCATCGCGGTGCCTCTGCTGTTCCTGCTCGGCAGCCGGGTCATCGGAAATCCCGAGGTCGCGCTGTTCGGCGCGTTCGGCGCCTTCGCCATGCTGCTCTTCGTCGACTTCGGCGGCCCGCTGCGCGAGCGGGTGCAGGCGCACGCGGCTCTCGCCATCACGGGAGCGGTGCTCGTCTGCCTGGGCACGCTCGCGTCGTCCCCGATCTGGCTGTCCTCCCTCGCGATGGCCGTGGTCGCCCTCGTCGTGCTGTTCGCGGGTTCGGTGAGTTCCGTCATCGCCTCGGCCGGCACCTCCCTGCTCCTCGCCTTCGTGCTGCCGGTCACCCTGCCGGGGACCGTCGCCGACATCGGCCCGCGCCTGCTCGGCTGGGGGATCGCGGCGGTCGTCGGACTCATCGCCATCACCCTTCTCTGGCCGGCGCCGGCCCGCGAGCCGCTGCGTCTTCCCGCCGTCGAGGCGTCCCGCGCGCTCGCCGCCCGCATCCGGGCTGAGCTCCCGATGATGGGGGATGCCGCCGAGATCGCGGCCCTGCGCGAGCGGACCGCTGCGGCGGGGGAGGCTGCGGTCGGCGCACTGCAGAGCGTATTCCTGGCCACCCCGTACCGCCCGACCGGACTGAGCGCGCCGGCGCGGACCGTCGTCCGGCTGGTCGACGAGCTGAACTGGCTGAATGCGGTGATCGGCCAGATGGTCCGCCATCGGGCCGCACCGCCCGACGGGATGGATGCTGCAGGTCCGCGCTCGGCGACGGCCGCGGCAGCGCGGCTGGGGGCGGCGGCGGCCGATGTGCTCGAGGAGGGCGCGCTCGTTCTCGCTCAGCACGCCGCGGATCCCGCAGCGCTGGAGTCGGCGCTCGACCGCCTCGCGCTCGAACGGGCAGCCGTGGAGCAGACGACGCTCGCCGTTTCTCCGGTGGGGCGCACTCCCGCCTCCGATGAGCAGGCCGAGCGATTCGTGGCCGCCCTCGACCCGGGCTTCCGAGCCCAGGAGCTCGCCTACGCCGTCGAGACCGTGGCGGGCAACATCGCCCTGACAGCACGCGCGGAGCGGCGCACCTGGTGGCAGCGGATGCTGGGTCGGCAGCCGGGTGATCTGAGCGGTCCGCTGGCGGCGGCGACGGAGCGTGCGTCGGGGTTCGTCGGCTGGAACTCGGTCTGGCTGCGCAACAGCATCCGCGGTGCGATCGGCCTGGGCCTGGCCGTCCTGCTCGCCAAGGCGACCGGCGTCCAGCACTCGTTCTGGGTCGTGCTCGGAACCATATCCGTCCTGCGTTCGAGCGCACTCAACACCGGGCAGACGGCGCTCCGGGGCGTGCTCGGCACGGTCGTCGGCGTGATCGTCGGCGCGGCCGCGCTGTTCGTCATCGGCGGCAACCCGGTCGCGCTGTGGCTGGTGCTCCCCGTCGCCATCCTCATCGCAGGGATCGCGCCGGCGGCGATCTCATTCGCTGCCGGTCAGGCGGCGTTCACGGTGGTCCTCGTCCTGCTGTTCAACGTCATCGCGCCGACGGGATGGACCGTGGGCCTGATCCGCATCGAGGACATCGCCCTCGGCTGTGCGGTCAGCCTCGTCGTCGGCGCCCTGTTCTGGCCGCGCGGTGCGTCCGCGTCGCTGCGGACGGCCGTCGGGGATGCGTATCTGGCCGGCATCGACTACCTCCGTGCCGCCGTCGAGTTCGGACTGGCGCGCTGCGACCCGGCGACACCGCGTGGCGCCGAGCCGCGGCAGCAGTCGCTCAGAGCCGCGGCGGCCTCCCGTCGGCTGGACGACGCCTTCCGCACCTACCTGACGGAGCGAGGTGCCAAGCCCCGCCCCCTCGCGGAGGTGTCGGCGACCGTCACCGGCGTCGCGGGCATCCGGCTCGCGGCCGACGCGATCCTGGAGCTGTGGCGCGGTCAGTCGTCCGAACCCTCGGCTGCTCCCGGTGCGGCCGCCGCACACGCGACCCTCGACGGGCAGGTCGACCGCCTGGAGGACTGGTACCGCGCCCTCGCCTCGGCCCTCGAGTCCCGCGCCGACCTGCCGACGCCGGCGCCCCCGGATCCCGCCGCCGACCGCTCCCTGGCCTCCGCTGTGCTGGGCGAGCTCGACCATTCGACGGCCGGCGCCGCGACGGCCGTCCGCATCATCTGGACCGCCGACTATCTGGAGGTCGTCCGTCGCCTGGAGCGCGCGATCGTCGAGCCGGGTGCTCCGCCGGTGTAGCCCGCGCGCCCGGTCGCGCGCCCGAAGCCGGCGCCCGCGGTCGCGTCTAGCCGCGGACCCTCGCCCCGGTGGATGATCTGCCCGACACCACCGCGACGAGGGGATGCAGCATGCAGCAGAACGAACCGGCTCCGTCCATCCGAGAGGCCCACCGCGACGCCGGCGACGCGCTCCCGTTCTCCGACGGCGCGGACTTCGCGGCAGCAGAACGCGGCTTCCTCGGCACCCTGGACGACCCGGCCATCCGCGACGCGGCCGGCACGGTCGTCTGGGACACCTCCACCTTCGGCTTCCTCGACGGGGATGCTCCGCCGACGGTCCACCCGAGCCTCTGGCGCCAGGGGAAGCTCGTGCTGAAGAACGGGCTGTTCGAGGTGACGGAGGGTCTGTACCAGGTGCGCGGGCTGGACCTGTCGGTGATGTCGTTCATCGAGGGGGACTCGGGCGTCATCGTCGTCGATCCACTGCTCACGAAGGAGACCGCCGCCGCCGCCCTCGGCCTCTACCGCCGGCATCGCGGTGACCGCCCGATCGTCGCGGTGATCTTCACCCACAGCCACCTGGACCACTTCGGCGGCGTGCTCGGCATCGTCAGCGCGGAGGAGGTGGAGGACGGCCGCGTCGAGATCGTCGCCCCGGCCGGGTTCATCGAGCACTCCATCTCGGAGAACGTGTATGCGGGCACCGCGATGGCACGGAGGGCCGGCTACATGTACGTTGCCGCGCTCGACCGCGGTCCCTCCGGGCAGGTCGGTGCGGGCCTCGGCCTGACGCTGTCGACGGGGGAGACGACTCTGCTCGTGCCGACGATCGATGTCGCCGAAACCGGCGAGCGGCTCACTTTCGACGGGGTGGAGTTCGAGTTCCAGCTGGCCCCGAACACCGAGGCGCCGGCGGAGATGCACTTCTTCATCCCGCGCTACAGCGCACTCTGCATGGCCGAGAACGCACCCATAACCTCCACAACCTGCTGACGCTCCGCGGCGCCCTCGTGCGCGACCCGCACGTGTGGTCGGAGTATTTGACCGAGGCGATCGAACGCTACGGCGACCGCGCCGACGTGCTGTTCACCTCCCACCATTGGCCCACCTGGGGGCGGGAGGAGCTGGTCGCCTTCCTGCGCATCCAGCGCGACCTCTACGGGTACCTGCACGACCAGACCCTCCGGCTGTTGAACAGGGGACTGACCGGCACGGAGATCGCCGAGGAGCTGACGCTGCCGCCCGCCCTGGAGCGGGAGTGGAGCACGCGCGGCTACTACGGGTCCGTCTCGCACAACGTCAAGGCGATCGCGCAGCGCTACCTCGGCTGGTTCGACGGCAATCCGGCGCGACTCTGGCCGCATCCACCACAGGCGCTCGCCGAGCGCTATGTGAGGGCGATCGGCGGCGTCGACCGCGTCGTCGAGCTGGCGCAGGCCGCCTATGACGACGGTGATTTCCGCTGGGCGGCGACCCTGCTCGACCATGCCGTGTTCGCCGACCCGGACAGCGCGCCCGCGAAGTCCCTCTACGCGGACACGCTCGAGCAGCTCGCCTACGGTTCGGAGAACGCCACCTGGCGCAACTTCTTCCTCTCGGGGGCGACCGAGCTGCGCGAGGGCAACTTCGGCACGCCGACTGCCGCGAACGCCCCTGCCGTGCTCGCCGAGCTGACGCCGGAGCAGATCTTCGACTCGATCGCCATCACCGTCGACGGCCCGAAAGCGTGGGACCTGGACCTATCGCTCGAAGTCGACTTCACCGACCTCGGCCGCACTTTCCATCTGACTCTGACGAACGGCGTGCTCATCCATGTCGAACGCCGAGCGCCGGGCGACGTGCCGCTGCGTCTGACGATCACCAAGCCGGACTTCCTGGCGCTGCTGGGCGGGAATCCGTCGCCGGCCAGTATGTCGCTGGAGGGCGACGCCGGCGTGCTGCAGCAGCTGACGGCAGTCCTGCAGCGCGGGGACCCGGGCTTCAACATCGTCCTGCCGTAGTGCGGTCGCCGCGCGGTCTCACGCGCGGCGCGCCGACCGCCGTTCCGACCGCTCCGGCCGTTCCGGCCGCGCCGGCACGGGGTCCGCGGACCCTCCGACGATCTCGCGGGGCAGGTTGCGCGAGAAGAACAGCGCGCCGCACGACACCAGGGCCAGCGCCGCGAACGACAGCTCCAGCGACCGCAGCTGCGACGTCTCGTACAGTCCGGCCAGGGCCTTCGCGTCGTCGTCGCCGAGCCCGGCGTCCGTCGCGATCTTCGGCACGTCCGCGACGGCGACCGGGGTGATGCCCTCCTGGGTGCGCTCCTGCACCGTGCTCTTGACGTCGTCGGGCAGTGTGCTCTCGGCCACGGCCCCGGCGAACACGCTCGAGAGCGACGCGATCATCACCGACCCGATCAGCGCTGTACCGAGCGACGATCCCAGGTTCTGGAAGACGCCCTGGATGCCGCCGGCCTCGCTCAGCTGGGTGGGCCCGACGGCCGACATCGTCACGTTCCCGAGCTGAGAGGCCAGCAGACCGAGCGCGGCCCCGGCGATGAACATCCCGGTGGCGAACAGCCAATTGTTGAGTTCCACATCCACCGAGCCGAGCAGGATGAGACTGGCCACCACCAATGTCAGCTGGCCGACCCGGGCGATCAGGCGCGGGGAGAACCGTTTCGAGAACATCGTGCCGAGGACGGAGAAGAGGACGAGGGAGATCGAGAGCGGGAAGACGCGGATCCCCGTCTCCAGCGCATCCAGCCCCAGCGTCAGCTGCAGGTAGATCGGGACGATGAAGAACAGCCCGGCCGTCACGGTGTACTGGATCGCGAGACTGCCGACACCTGCTCGCAGCTGCGAGATCCGCAGCAGCGAGACGTCGAGCAGCGGGGGCCGGCCGCTGGCGACGAGCCGGCGCTGCCGGACGAAGAACAGCCACAGCAGGACGCAGCCCGCTGCCACCAGATAGGGCACCGGCGACAGTCCCAGCAGCGTGTACGGCGCCCCGGCGCCGGCGAGGATCCAGCCCCAGCTCTTGGTCTGCAGCAGGGCGTAGACGATCAGCACCAGACCGGCGGCGGAGAGCAGGACCGAGAGGATGTCGATCCGGATGCGCGAGCGCGTCCCATGGTCGCCGACGAGGAAGCTGAACACCAGGACGACCGCCATGATGACGACCTCGCCGGCGAAGACGTACCGCCAGCTCGCGTAGGTGGTCAGGAAGCCGCCGATGAGCGGGCCCGCCGCCACGGCCGCCCCCGACGACGCCCCGATGACGGCGAAGGCCGTGACCCGGGCGTGCCCCTGGTAGTTGTCGGCGATGAGGGCTGCGATCGCCGGGATGACCAGCACGGCGCCGAGCCCTTCGACGATGGACCAGCCGAGGAAGAGCACGACGATGTTCGGGCTGAGCGCCGTCGTCAGCGACCCGATCGCGTAGACGATGGACCCGATGATGAGGGCGCGCTTGCGGCCCCACACATCCCCGAGCTTCGCGCCGAGCAGCATAAAAGCCGCCATTGTCAGCGTGTAGAAGGTGATCGCCGTCTGCATGGCCGCGATGGTCGTGTCGAGGTCCGCCACGACGGTCGAGATGGACACGTTCATGACGGTGCTGTCGAGCACCATGACGAACTGCGCGGCCCCCAGCACCGTCACCGCACCCCAGCGTCCTGCCATGGCCGCACCTCCCGCGCTCCCGGTGGCCGCATGCTAGCGCCGCGCGTGTGTCGCCGGACACCCACGGTTTGCGCGAGCGCAGGCGGGACTTTCCGACGTCATAGGCCCTGGTCATTCGCCCGGGACGGGACGATACTGCGTCCATGCCGGGAATCGGGGGCCGGACTTTCGTCAGCATGGTGGCCGTCGCGGCCGCCGGTGTGCTGTTGCTGGTGGGAGCGGGGGTCGGCGCCCCTCCCGCGGCGGCGAGCTTCGCGACGCAGTGCAGCGCACCGACGCGGGTGCTCGATCCGGCATCCCCGTCGGTGGCCCTTGCGAGCGGTGAGACGGTGCTGCTCGCCACGGGCACCTTCACGGGCGGGGTGAATGCGCTGCCGTCCGGTGCCACCCTGTGCGTCGCAGCCGGGGCGGTGCTCCAGCCCGCCTACGTGAACAACGCATCCGGCTCCGTGGTGATCGCGGCGGGCGGGAATGCCGCCTTTCCGGCCATCGCCGTCGGGACCGGCTTCGATCTCGATGTCGAAGGCGTTGCCGCCTTCTCCGGCCTCAACGTGAACGGCGCTTCCTCCTTCACGATCGCGGCCGGGGGAACGCTGACCGTCGCCGGCGGCTTCTCCCCGTCCGCCGGCACGTTCGACAACGCGGGCACGATGGTCGTCGGGGGCACCCTCAACCTGAACAGCGGCGCCCACATCGAGAACGCCGGCGCGCTGCGGATCGAGGGCGATGCGAACCTCAACGGCAGGATGGACAACACCGGCACGGTCGAGGTGACCGGCTCCGTGACGCTCAACGGCGGACGGTTCGCGAACCTGTGCCGCGTCCGCACCGCTGGCGCACTCTCCAACAACTCGGGGGAGTCCACGAATGCGGGAATCGTCATCGCAGGAGGCGTCTTCGCCAACAACGGCACGTGGCGGCAGTCGGTGGAAGGGCTCCTCTCGTCCGCGGGTCTCACCGACGACGGCACGGTGACCGGCTTCGGCGCGTACCGGTTCGACGGGTTCACGAGTGTGCAGGGACGCTTCACCGGAGACTCGCCGGGCAACCCCATCCAGGTGCACACGCAGGCACCCCCCGGAAGCATCTTCGACGTGCAGACCGGCGTCGTCGCCAACGTCATCCGGGTCGCGGACACCCGCGCCGCTACGCTCGGCGCTCCGCTCCCGGGATGCAGCGCCAACGCTGAACCCTTTGCCGATGTGTCCGTCTCGAAGTCGGGACCGGCGACCGTCCTCCCTGGGGGCGATGTGACGTACACGCTGGTCGTGGCGAATGCCGGGCCCCACGACGCGACCGGGGTCCTCCTCGTGGATGCGCTCCCGCCCGAGACGACGGCCGTGGTCGACGCGGGAGGGGGGACGGTGACGGCGGGCACGATCAGCTGGAGCGTCGGCACCCTCGCGCCCGGCACGTCTGCGAGCCGCACCTTCACCATCTCCCAGACGGCCGCCGTCGACACCGTCCTGCGCGACGCGGCGAGCGCCGTCTCCGACACCGCCGATCCGGATCCGTCGAACAACGACGGCACGAGCCTCGACAGTCAGGCCGAGACCACTGTCGTCGCGGTGGCGCCGTCGGCGAACAACCCGCCGGTGGCCGAGCCGCTCGTCCAGCCGGGATTCACCGACCAGCTCCTCTTCGGCCGCGTCACGGCATCCGACCCCGATGCCGGCCAGGAGCTCAGCTTCCGGATCACGACACCGCCCGCGCACGGCCGCGCCGCGCTGGTGGCGGGAGGCTACTTCGGGTACCGATCGGCGTCCGATTTCACCGGCGACGACACCTTCGTCTACGAGGTCTGCGACGACGGCGCCCCGGTGCTGTGTGCGTCGGCGACCGTGTTCCTGCCGATCAGTCCGGTGGCGGTCGACGATGAGGCGCAGACGTTCGCGGACGCGGCCGTGGAGGTCCCGGTCGTCGCAAACGACTCGGACGGCGCCGCACTCGATGCGACCCTCGTCTCCGCGCCCGCGAACGGGACGGGCGTCGTCGACCCCGCCGCCTCATCCATCACGTACACGCCGGCCGCCGGCTTCACCGGGCAGGACTCCTTCCAGTACCGCATCTGCTCGCCGACCAACGCCTCGCTCTGCTCGACGGCGACCGTGACGGTGACCGTTCGCCCGGTGAACCATCCGCCCGTCGTCGAGCCGCTCCAGCTGACGACCACGGTGCAGACACCGGTGTCCCTCCGTATCCGAGCGACCGATCCTGACCCCGGGCAGCAGCTGATCTACAGCCGCGGCATCCCGCCCCGGTCCGGGACCGCCACTGTCGTCGGCGACGAGGCCACGTATTCTCCGCGCTTCGACTTCGCCGGTGCGGACAGCTTCACGGTGATCGTGTGCGACGACGGCGAGGTGGTCCTGTGCGGAACGGCGATCGCCGACGTGGATGTGTACCCTGTCGCGAATCCGGACACCTCCTCCACTCCTCAGGGCACCGCCGTGACCATCCCGGTGACGGACAACGACCTGGGTGACGTCGGGCCGCCGACCGTCTCGACGAACCCGGCGCATGGCACCGCCACGGTCAGTGGGGTGAGCATCGTCTACACCCCGGAGCCCGGCTACTCGGGCTCGGACACCTTCGAGTACACGATCTGCGCCTCGATCGGTCCCACACTGTGCGCGACGGCGACGGTCACCGTCGAGGTGCAGCCGGCGGCGGTCGTCCCACCTGACGGGTCCGGCGGATCGGGGAGCGGCGCGGTCGAGCTCCCGCCTTCGCCGGGCGGTCTGGCCATCACCGGGTCCTCCGTTCCGTCGCTCCGGGCGATCGGAGCAGCGGCGATCGCGATCGTCCTCGGCATGGCGATGGTGCTCCACCGTCGCCGCGCGACCGAAGCGCGATCGTTCAGATGCTGATCGCGGCGTTCGGCGTCATCCCGGCCATCGTCGGTGCTTTGCTGCAGGAGGTCGTCGACCTCGCGACGATCCTGGCCGCGCTGCGTGCGGCGCGCGTGCCGCGGGGCGTGCGGGCGCCCGTCGTCACCGGCGGCGCGCCGGCGCAGGTGTGACGCGGGAGCCGAACAGCCGGCGTCCCCTCACGCTGCGTCGGAACTCGCAGCCGGCACGTGCTCCAGACCCAGCCCGGGCTGACCGTAGCTGCCGACGACCTCGGCGATGACGATGCGGTAGGCGCCGATCCACCGGTCGTGCAGCCGCTTGGCCTCGCGGTGCGTGTCCATGCCGATGAGCTGCTGCAGGGCCTCGCGCGTCTCCCAGTAGTAGACCTCCGCGTGCAGGCCGGTCTCGTCGTTGCTCCACGCCTCCTCGCCGAGGAAGCCGGGGATGGCGCGGGCGCGCTCCGCGATCTCGTCGTTCAGCCGGTGGAAGTCGTCGTCGTAGGGCTTCGCCTCGAAGATGAAGGTCGACGTGTACATGGGCAACTCCTTCGTCGCGATGATGTTAGCAATCGCGATCCTGGCGACGTCACCGCCCGCCGATGACCCCGAGCAGGTGCGCGGCGTCCGCCGCGACGGCATCCCGCGCCGGGCGGAGGTAGCGGCGCGGATCGATCGCCTCGGGATGGACCGCGAGTGCACCGCGCAGCGCTTCGGTGAACACCGCATTGAAGCGCGTGCCGACGTTGACCTTGCGGATGCCCGCGCGCACGGCCTCGCGGACCAGCTCATCGGACACGCCTGACGAGCCGTGCAGGACCAGCGGCACCGACACGCGACCCCGCACCGCCCGGATGAGCGCGAGGTCGATCATCGCGGACTGCTCGGTCATCGCATGGGAGCTCCCGACCGCGATGGCCAGACCGTCCACGCCGGTGTTCGCGACGAACTCCGCAGCCTCGGCCGGGTCCGTACGGGCCGTCGCGGAATGGACGCCGTCCTTGCCTCCGACCTCTCCCAGTTCGGCCTCGACCCAGATGCCCGAGTCGTGCAGTTCGGACGACAGGGAGGCGGTGCGCTCCACGTTCTCGGCGTAGGGGAGGCGCGACCCGTCGTACATGACCGAGGTGAAGCCGAGGGCAGCCGCCTCCCGGATCAGTTCGGCATCGTCGGCATGGTCGAGCTGCACCGCGATCGGGACGGACGCTCTCCGGGCGGCGGCGAGGATGGCGGACCCGACCGGCTCGAGCGACCCGTGGTAGCGAACGGCGTTCTGCGACAGCTGCAGGATGAGGCCGGAGGAGCGCTCTTCGGCCGCCGCGACGAACGCCTCCAGATGCTCGGTGAGGATGACGTTGAAGGCGGCGACCCCCGTCGATCCGTCGACGAGGAGGTCGGCCGGCGACACCAGACTCATGCCTGCACTCCCGCTCGGACCGGACCGCGACCGGCGCCGGACCGCTCGACGGCGTCGGCGATGCGGTCGAGCTCCGCGGGTTCGAGGTCGAGGGAGGCGGCGGCGATCCAGTCGTCGATCTGCGCGGGCACCCGCGCGCCGACGATCGCACCCGTCACCCCGTCGAACGCGAGTGTCCACGCCACGGCGATGGCGCTCGTGGAGACGCCGCGCTCGCGAGCGACCGCCGCCAGCGCATCCACAACGAGGAGATTTCGTCGCAGGCCTTCCCCGGTGTGGTCCGGGCTGTTCCGGCGCCAGTCCGTCTCGGAGAGCCGCGCGGAGCGCTCGGCTGTGAACGCCCCGGTCAGAAGGCCGGACTCCATCGGCGCGTACGCGATGACCCCGGTCCCGTTGGCCGCCGAAGCAGGGATGATGTCGGCGGCCGCCTCGCGATTGAGCACCGAGAAGGGCGGTTGCATCGAGTCGACGTGGGCGATGCGCTCGGCCGCGGTCAACTCCTCGACACTGTGGTTGGAGAGCCCGATCGCGCGCACCTTCCCGGCAGCGCGCAGTTCCGCGAACACGGGCCAGTAGTCCTCCACGGTGTACGCGTCGAGTGGCGGCCAGTGCATCTGGTACAGGTCGATCTGCTCGACGCCCAACCGGCGGAGCGAGTCGTCGACCTCTGCACGGATGCGCGCAGGGTCGCCGGTGCGGGTGGGCTCACCGCGCGGGTCGGCGTCGTCCCAGCCGAGGCCCGCCTTGGTGAAGACGAGCGGGCGGTCGGCTTCAGGGAAGTCCCGCAGCACCGCGCCGACCAGCTCTTCGGCCAGGCCGCGTCCGTAGACCGGGGCGGTGTCGATCCAGTTGATGCCGGCCTCCACGGCAGCCCGGGCGCTGGCGAGGGAGTCGGTCTCGCTCTGCTCCCCACGGCCGGAGACCCAGGCGGCCCCTCCCATGGCGAGCGAGCCGAAACCGAGACGGGTGAGCTGAAGGCCGGTGGTCCCGAGGGGGCGGGTGGGCAGTGACGTGCGCATAGTGGTTCCCTTCGAAGGCGCGAGACGGGCGGTGGATCGGGTCAGCGGATGACCGAGGCGGCCAGCGGCTCGAAGCGCTCGTAGACCGCGCGGTAGGCGACGCGCAGGCGGTCGTCCACGGCGATGGTCGACGACGGCTGAGCCGGGGCCTGCTCGCCGGTCACGGCTCGCTGGGCGAGCACGGCGGCGCCGAGCGCCGGCGACTCGGTCTCGGTGCTGATGGAGAGCGGCGCAGGGGTCAGATGGGCCCGCACCTCGCGCCAGACGGCGCTCTCGCACGGGACTCCCGCCGCGGTCACGGCCGTGATCTCGTGACCGGAGACATCCGCCAGCTCGACGTCCAGGTCGAGGGCCGCGCACGCGAGTCCCTCGAAGAGCGCACGGAGCACAGTCGGACCGTTCGCGTCCGTCCCCACCCCGAGCAGCCAGCTCCGGGTGTCGGTGTCGATGCCCGGGACGAGGACCGCTCCTCGCGATCCGATCGGGCATTCCGCCAGAGCGTCCGTCTCGTCGTCCGGCGACTGGCCGGCGAGGCCGAGCAGCGTCCGCCAGTGCCGGTAGAGGTGACCGGAGGGCAGCTGCCGGTGCAGGTAGAACCGCGCGCCGTCCACGAAGCGGCCGACGCCGATTCCGGGCGGCAGCGGGTCATCCGGAAGGCTGTCGACGATCAGGCAGTGCGCCTCGGAGGTGCCGGCCGACACGTAGAGCTCGCCGTCGCCGCGCACGCCGATGCCGTACGCGCCGCAGAAGTGGTCGTGGCCGGCGAGGACGATGGATGCGGAGGCGGGGATGCCGAGACGGCCGGCGAGCCCGGCGTCCAGTGTTCCGACCGCGCTGCCGGTGGGCACCAGCGGCGGCAGGAGGGAGGAGCGCCATCCGGTGGCTTCGAAGACGTCGGGCAGCCAGCGCGCGTCGCGCACGTCGAAGAACCCGGTGCGGGAGGCGTGGGAGTGGTCGACCGCGTAGTGGTCGCCGCCGACGAGTCGCTCGGCGACGTAGCCGCTCAAAGTCGTGACAATCGCGACCTCGTCCGTTGCGACGTGCTCGCGAGCCCACCGCAATTTCGCCCAGGAGAAGGAGGGGTCGAGACCGGCCTCGAGCGCAGCGGAACGTCCGGCGGTCTGGTGATACCAGGTCGGCATCGGCGTCGACGGCGTCCCGTCGGCTCCAACCAGCACGACCTCCTCGCTGAGCGAGGTGATCCCGAGCCCCGCGACGCGCGCGAGTTCCTCCTCCGTGAGCCCGGCGAGAAGGCCGCCGAGCGCGTCCACGACGGTCCGGACGACCTCGTCGGCGTCGCGCAGGTCTCCATCGGGGGTCGGGATGACCGGCGTCGGCCGGGCGACGACGTGACGTTCGTGCGTCACGGTGTCGTAGGTCAGCGCCTTCGTACGGGTCGTGCCGATGTCGACACCGAGGAAGATCATGGACGGGCGCCCAGCCGCTCGGCCTGCTTCGGTCGCTCGGCCTGCTTCGCTCGCTCGGTCTGCTCCAGCCGCACCGAGAGCGGCTCGACGCGGGCGTGCGTGCGAGCGAGGAGATCCGAGAGGTCCGGGTCCGGCCCGATGTCCGGGATGAGCACGGCGGCGTTCGCGCTCGCCGCGGCCGCGCCGACGCACAGGGCTGTGGCGAGCTCTGCGCCGTCGGCGAGGGAGGCGGTGAAACCGGCGAGGAAGGTGTCGCCCGATCCGGTGGCGTTCTTCGTCTCGACGTCCGGTGCGCTCACGTCGAAGACGTGTGTGGCCGTCACCGCGAGCAGCCCGGAAGCGCCGAGCGTAACGATGACGAGTGCGACACCGGTGTCCACGACCGACTGCATCGCGGCAACCAGCCGCGACCGGTCGCCCTCCTCGGTGATGTCGTCAGGGGCGTCAGGAGCGAGGGCGGTGAACTCCTGGGCGTTGCACTTGATCGCCCAGGGGATCGCCCCAGCCGCGTCGAGGAGCGCCGCGCCGTCCGCATCCACGATGGTGCGTGCACCGCGTGCGCGGCCCAGCGCGATGAGCGAGGCGTAGAAGTCGTCGCCGGCACCGCGCGGCAGGCTGCCGGTGAGGACGAGCAGGTCCCCCTCACGCAGATCGTCGGCCAGCGACGAGGTGAGCGCTGCCACCTCGGCGGGGGAGACGGTCGGCCCCGGCTCGTTGATGACCGTGGAGAGGCGGGTGCGCTCATCCACCAGGATCGTGTTGATTCGGGTGTCATCGCTGATCTCGGTATGGCGGTCGCGGATGCCGAGCTTCTGGCACTCGTCGCGCAGGTAGCGGCCGATCGCTCCGCCGAGGAAGCCGTAGGCGCTCACGTCGTGCCCGAGGCGGCGCAGAGCACGCGCGACGATGAAGCTCTTCCCGCCGGCGCGTGGGCTGCTGAGGTGAGCGCGGTTGACCTCATGGGGACGGAACTCGAAGAGTTCCTCGGTACGGTCCATGGCGGGGTTGGGGCCGACGACCAGGATCGCCGGTACGGGGACGCCCGATCCGGCCTCCGCTCGTGCGCCTTCGGATCGTGTCATCCGCCGTCCTCCCCATTCGTAAACCAAAACCAAAGCAAACAAAGCAAAGCACAGCGAGAACGGAGCCGTCAAGAATCAACCAAAACCGTAAGATGTGAAACGCTCGGATGGAACGGGCACGAAGAGGGAGGCGACATGACGTCGATCGACGACGAGGAGCGTCTGTCTGGACCGGAGCGGCAGCGACTGCTTCTCGAGACGGCCCGGCAGCACGGACGCGTGCGCGTCAACGCGGCCGCGAAGTCGCTCGCAGTCACGCCGGAAACCGTGCGGAAGGACCTGGCGGCCCTGCAGGCGGACGGTCTCATCGTGCGCGTCCACGGAGGGGGCATCCCGGTGGAGACGCCGGCGTTCGAGCCCGGGATCACGGCGCGCACCGAGTGGACAGCTGAGAAGGAGCGGATCGCGCGCGCCGCGGTCGACGAGATCCCGGCCGGCGGTGTCATCTTCATCGAGACCGGCTCGACGACAGCCCACCTGGCCGACCTCATCCCCGCGGATTTCCCCGTCACCGTGGTCACGAACTCGCTGCCGATAGCCCAGTCGCTGGCCACCCGTTCGACCGCCGCGACGGTCGTGATCCTGGGCGGCCGGGTGCGTTCCGTGACCCTCGGGAGCGTCGACTCGCTGGCCATCAGGAACCTCGAGGACCTCTTCGTCGACGTCGCGTTCCTCGGCACCAACGGCCTCAGCCTGGAGCGCGGGCTCACCACGCCCGACATCGCGGAGGCCGAGACCAAGCGCGCCGCCCTCCGGTGCTCCAACCGCCGCGTCCTGCTCGCCGATCACAGCAAGGTCGGACGCGTCTCGTTCTGCCGCTATGGCGAACTCTCCGACATCAACCTGCTCATCACCGACACGGGTCTGTCGGTCCAGCAGGCGGCGGAGCTCGAGGCCGTCATCGGTCGCGTCGCACGCGTCTGACTCGACCCGCTTCGCGACCCGCCGTCGCGCGGTGTTCTGTTACGTTCTGATTACCCCCTTGTTTCCGCTTGACTAGTTCCGGTTTGCTGTGTTTGACTTCCGTTACTTCGCCGCCGGACCCCTCAAGAAAGGGACCGGCCGAAAGGTGAAGCCGGTCGTTTTCAGTGAGGAGCGAAGTGGACGCGCAGGTAGGCGTAATCGGTTTGGGAGCCGCGGGAAGTGCCGCCCTCTGGCGTGCGGCGGCGCGCGGAGCGGATGTGATCGGGTTCGAGCAGTTCGGCTCGGGCCACGACCGCGGCTCGTCGCACGGCTACTCCCGCGTGTTCAAGTCGGTCACGCCGCAGGGACCGCAGGAATCCGCCCTGGCGCAGCGGGCCGTCGGCCTGTGGCGCGACCTGGAGGCGGAGAGCGGCGAGTCCGTCCTGCACATGACCGGAGGCCTCTCGATCGGGCGTCCGGACGGACCGCTGATCGCCGGCCTGGAGAAGGTCGCCGCTGAGACCGGTCTGCCCCTGGAGTACCTGGACGAATCGGAACTGCGCCGCCGCTTCCCGCAGCACGTCATCGAGCCAGGGGACATCGGGGTGATCGATCCGGCGAGCGGCTACCTCCAGCCGGAACTCGCCATCCGCACCGAGTGGATGCTCGCGCGGAAGCATGGCGCCCGCGTGGTCGACGCGGCCGTGCTCGAGGTGATCCCGCAGGCCGATTCGGTGCTCGTCGTCACCGCCGAGCGCACCTGGGAGGTCGGTACGGCGATCGTCGCCGCGGGGGCCTGGCAGCGCACTCTCCTGCCCTTCCTCCCGTTGGAACTGACCCCCCGCCGGGCCACGCTGTCCTGGTTCACGCCGAAGGCCGGCCGCGAGTCCCTCTTCACCGCGGAGACGTTCCCCGCTTTCACGCACGAGGCGATCGGCGAGACCGGTTGGGGCCTCCCCGAGTTCGACGAATACGGCGTGAAGATCGGCCTGGACTTCACCGAGGGCTACGAGATCGTCGATCCCTCGGCGAACAAGAAGGAGGTCGAGGACTGGGAGCTCGCCCGGGTCCGCCGCTTCGTCGCCGAGACCCTGCCCGACCTCGAGCCCGTTCCCGCCTACTCGGGCGGCTGCATGATCACGATGACGCCGGACGAGGAGTTCACCATCGGCATCCCCGCCGACCACCCGCGCCTCGTCGTCCTGTCGGCCTGCTCGGGACGCGGCTTCAAGATGTCGGCCGCCAACGGGGATGTCGCCGCCCAGCTGGCGCTGACCGGCGAGACCGACCTCGACCTCAGCCTGTTCTCTCCCGACCGGTTCTCGGCGGGAGCCACCCCCAGCACCACGTCCACCACCACCATTGGAGCAACGAAATGAAGCGACTCACCAGAGCATCCCTCGCTGCAGCGGTTCTGACCGCGGCGCTCGTCGCCACCACCGCGTGCTCGAGCGGTTCCAGCGCCGGAACCGAATCGACCGCCGGAAGCGCGACCTCGAAGTACGAGACCATCAAGCCCGGTGTCATCACCATCGTCACGAGCAGCGACCTCACCCCCTTCGCCTATATCAAGGACAAGAAATGGGTCGGCGTCGACATCGCACTGGTCGAGGAGGCGGCGAAGAACCTCGGGCTGAAGGTCGACATCACGGGCCGCGACTTCGACACCCTCATCCCGCTGGTCGCCGGCGGTCAGGCCGACATGACGATGGGGTCGATCGCCGACACCGACGTCCGCCGCAAGACGGTCGACTTCACCCTCCCGGACATCATCGGCAACAACGCCCTGGTCGTGCCGAAGGACTCGGACATCAAGACGGAGGACGACGTCGACGGCAAGAAGATCGGCATCCTGCAGTCGAGCCAGGCGCTGCAGTACGCGCAGAAGTACTGGACCAAGGCGAACATCGTCACCTTCCCGTCCAACAACGCGGCGCGGCTCGCTCTCTCGGGCGGCGGCCTCGACGGCATCCTCGTCGACCCGCAGAACGCGAAGGCGTACACCAGCCAGTTCGGCTTCAAGGTCGCCCTGTCGGCGGTCAACCCCGAGGACCGCGGCGGAGCCTGGATCCTCAACAAGAAGGCCACCAACCTCCGGGTCGCGCTCAACGAGCAGCTGCGGAAGTTCCTCGCCGACGGCACCACGCAGAAGATGCTCGAGAAGTGGAACCCCGCCGACGACGCCCAGCCCGTCATCGACTGGCTGAAGAAGTACTACGCGGCCCACCCATCCAACAAGTACTCGGTCGAGTAACCGGACGCGCACCCGGGCCGGCCAAGGGAGAACGACATGGACATCATCAACGGCTTCTTCAACTGGGACCAGATCACGGCGATCCTCCCCGACCTCATCATCACGGGGCTCCCCAACACGCTCCTCCTCGCCATCGGTGCGATGATCCTCGGCACGATCGTCGGCATCGTGATCGCGGTGGCGAGCCTGTCGAAGCGGGCGTGGCTCCGCATCCCGGCCCGGGTGTACGTCGACCTCATGCGCGGACTGCCGGTCATCCTCACGATCTTCCTGCTCGGGCAGGGGCTCCCGCTGATGGGCGTGCGGATCTTCGGCGACAGCTCGTATCCGTACGGCATCCTCACCCTGGGGCTCATCGCCGGCGCGTACATCGCGGAGATCTTCCGCTCCGGCATCCAGGCGCTGCCGGCCGGTCAGCTGGAGGCGGCGCGGGCGCTGGGCATGCCGCACGGGATGGCGATGCGGCTGATCGTCATCCCGCAGGGTGTGCGCAACGTCCTGCCCGCGCTGACGAACCAGTTCATCGCGACGATCAAGGACTCCAGCCTCGTGTACCTCCTGGGCTTCACGGTGTCTGAGCGGGAGCTGTACCGCATCGGCCAGGATGCGGCGCAGCAGACCGGCAACCTCTCGCCGCTCGTCGCCGCCGGGATCATGTACCTGATCATCACCATCCCGCTCACGTACGTCGTCAACTGGATGGACAAGCGCTTCAAGACCGGCCGCAAGCCGGAGAACGCCATGACCGGCGAGGCCGACGCCGCCAACCTGACGCCGACCGCTCCGGTGTCGGCGCAGCAGCGGGAAGGAGCGGACAAGTGACGCAGATCGACAGCCGGCCCGAACAGAAGGACGTGCGACGCACCATGGCAGCAGAGACGGCGATGACGGCACCGGTGAAGGCCGGTCGGGTGGCTGTGGAGGGAATCCACAAACGCTTCGGCCCGGTCGAGGTGCTGAAGGGCATCGACCTCGAGATCGAGCCGGGAGAGGTGGTGTGCATCATCGGCCCGTCCGGTTCCGGCAAGTCGACGCTCCTGCGTCTGCTGAACCGGCTGGAGGATCCCAGCGCCGGTCGGGTGATCGTCGACGGTGAGGACATCACGGCGCCGAAGACGAACATCGACGCGGTGCGCAGCCGCATGGGGATGGTGTTCCAGAATTTCAACCTGTTCCCGCACATGACCGTTCTGGAGAACATCACGATCTCCCTGCGCAAGGTCAAGCGGATCGGCAAGGCTGAGGCTGACCGGATCGCGGTGGAGCGTCTGACCGAGGTGGGGCTCGCTCACAAGGCCTCGTCGCGCCCCGCCCAGCTGTCCGGCGGTCAGCAGCAGCGCGTCGCCATCGCCCGCGCGCTGGCGATGGACCCGGAGCTCATGCTGTTCGACGAGGTCACGTCGGCGCTGGACCCCGAACTGGTCAAGGGTGTTCTGGATGTGATGACCGGTCTCGCGAAGGCAGGCATGACGATGGTCGTTGTCACCCATGAGATGGGCTTCGCACGTCGGGTGGCCGATCGGGTCGTCTTCATGGACGGGGGAGTCATCGTCGAGCAGGGCGCTCCGGCCGACATCTTCGACCATCCCCATTCGGAGCGGTTGAAGCGGTTCCTGTCGCAGGTGTTGTGACCGTCACGGGTGTTGTGACCGTCACGGCGACGACGGCCCGGCCACGTCCGGGCCGGCGGCCGTTGCGGACCCCGGCCCGATCGGCTCCACCGGCTCGGGGTCCGTCTGCGCCGTCCTGGTGTCCGCCGGGTCCTTCTGGCGGCGGCTCGCGAACAGGAACGGGACGCCGATCAGCTCGACCACTCCGCCGATGACGAGCGACGTGCCGTATCCCCACAGGTCGGCCGCGCGCCCGAGGGCCGGTTGGATGAACACCCCGCCGAGGCTCCCGAACAACGAGTCGAACGACAGCACCGTCGCGCGCTGCTTCGAGGGGATCATGTCGTTCAGGTAGGCCTGACGCACCGGGCCGGCCACCGCGAACACGAAGCCCCAGATCACCAGCAGGACGATCGCGAGCCAGAAGAGGCTGGTCAGCCCCAGCACCACGAGGACGAGGATGCTCGTCAGCGATGCCCCGATCACCGTCGTGGTGCGCTTCGCGAACAGGCCCCGGATGCGCGGGGCGAGCACACCGCCCGCGACCTGAGCCAACGAGAGGATGGCGGCGGCCAGACCGGCGATCGAGTATGCGGTCGTGTCCCCGTAGAGCTCCAGCAGGTACGGCTGCAGCGCATAGAAGGCGTAGATGCCGACGCCGGAGGCGAACGGCGCCGACAGGATCATCCAGCGCACCGACCGCTTGCGCAGCCCGTGATCGATCGATTGCTTCAGCACGTTCCTGGTCGCCGCGACCGGGTCCATCGAATGGTCGGGGGTGAAGCCGAGGTCTTTCATCACGATGGCGGCGAACACCAGCATGACGACCAGCACCCCGGCTCTGAGCAGGAACGGCACGCCGAGGTTGGTCGCCTGGGCGATCACCCCACCGAGAACCGACCCGGCGAACATCGCGATGCCGGTGACCACCAGGCCGCGGCCGAACACGGCCTCCAGGCTCCCGGTGTACTTGGCGAACGCCAGGGCGTCGACGAGCCAGGCGTCCACCGCGCCGGAGAAGAAGGTGAAGCCGAGGCCTAGGAGCACCGACACGATCGCCCACCAGACGAACGGGGCGTGCCACAGCCACAGCATCCAGTACAGGCCCGTGGTCACCGACAGCGTGATCGTGCCCAGCACGTACGAGGCCTTGCGGCCGACCGTGTCCGCGACGACACCCGTCGGGATCTCGAAGATCACCATCCCGGCGGTGAAGAACGCGTTCGCGGCGAACGCCTCGAAGTTCGAGAGCCCGGCGTCGAGGAGGAAGAGGGTGTTGATGCCCCAGATGAACGACGCCGCCAGCGTGTTGCCGAGCATCAGGGTCAGGTAGACGCCCTGCACCCGGCGGGCCGCCGGATTCACGGCCCGCGACCGATCGGTTCATCCCGGCTCGTCACCCCGGCATCATGGACCCGATCGGGTCGTCGTGGCTACGACCGATGCGGACACGAAAGAAAAACCCCCGGCTCTGACCGGGGGTTCTCTCTGGTGGCTCCGACCGGCATCGATCCGGTGACCTTTCGATTTTCAGTCGAACGCTCTACCAACTGAGCTACAGAGCCAGGGGATGCTTACGCATCCACCTAGACGGAAGCCCTTCCTACTGGAAGGGCTTGTCGCCGTGGCGACCCTGACGGGACTTGAACCCGCGACCTCCGCCGTGACAGGGCGGCACGCTAACCAACTGCGCTACAGGGCCTTAGTGTGTTGCTTTTTCAATTATCTGGTGCTGCTCAATACTAGTGGACACCGTCCGGCGTGACCCCAACGGGATTCGAACCCGTGCTACCGCCGTGAAAGGGCGGCGTCCTAGGCCGCTAAACGATGGGGCCGGATTGTCTCGAATTGCTTCCGCTTTCCGATGACCACCGACGCACAAGCATACGGAAGTGCGACAGAGAATGCGAATCCGGCTCGGATCCCGGGCGGGTCGGGCTTCCGGCGGCCCGTTGCCGGTTCGCGCAACGCCACTGCGAAATCCGAGGATGGGGCGGAAGCGCGACATAGTCTGCGACCCAGGCGGTCCCCCGGCCGCTCGTGCGGACGCACGCCGACTCCCATCATTCCGGCCTCCGACCAGGCCGGAAATCGCCATGTTGATAGAGTGACGCATGTTGACAGTGGGGCACGTGTGACTCGCGTGACGGACGTCGACGCAGAAGTGAGCGGGCCGAGAAACACCATGAGACGCGAAACGACCAGCCGAACGGTTTCCCCGACCACCCGCGGTTCACGCCGCCGGGCGGTGATCGGTGCCCGCGCGACGCGGGCGATCGCGGCTCTGATCGTCGGCGTGGTGGCCTCGGTCGGCGCCGTCTCCGCCCCGGCGTACGCGGACAACTACCCCAGCTGGCAGGACGTCCAGGCCGCGAAGGCCAACGAGTCCGCCGCGTCGGCGCAGGTCACCCGGATCAACGGTCTCATCGCTCAGCTCAAGCAGGAGGTGGCCGACACCCAGGCGGCCGCCGTGAAGCGCGGCGAAGAGCTCGAGGTCGCCCAGGCGAACTTCGATCAGGCGGCCATGAAGGCCCTCGACCTCGAGTCACAGGCGGCGGCCAGCCAGAAGAAGGCGGATGACGCGAGCGCCCAGGCGGGCAAGCTCGCCGCCCAGCTCTACCGCACCGGTGGCCGGAATCTGACCGCCAACCTGTTCCTGTCCGGCAACAACGCGACCTCCAAGAGCCCGGAGCGGCTCCTCTCCGACCTCGGCAGCATGTCGAAGCTGGTGGAGCAGTCCAACAAGGTCTACGCCGACGCCAAGGCCGCGCAGAACACGGCGAAGTCGCTGTCCGACCAGGCGGTCGTCGCCAAGGCCGACCGCGAGCGCCTCCGCGTCGTCGCCGAGGCGGCGATGCAGGCCGCGATCGAGGCGGCGAAGGCGGCGCAGGACAAGCTCGCCGAGCAGCAGAAGCAGATCGTCATCATGCAGGCGCAGCTCGCTGCGCTCAAGGACGCGACCGCCAAGACGGTCGCCGGCTACGAAGCCGGTGTCGCGGCGGCCGCCGCCGCAGCGGCCGCCCGCGGCTCCGGGGGCCTCCCCGGCGGCTATGTCGGGCCCCAGGGCTGGGCCGTGCCCGCTGCCGGACCGATCACCGACGGCTTCGGCGCACGGCCGTCGCCGGGCGGGGTCGGCAGCACCTACCACCTGGGCATCGACATCGGCGCCTCGTGCAATGCCCCCATCTACGCGGCCCATGACGGCACCGTCGTCTACGCCGGGCCGAACGGCTCGTACGGCAACTTCGTCCTCATCGACAACGGCGGCGGCATCCAGACGGGATACGCGCACATCCGCAACGGCGGCATCCTCGTCGGCATCGGCCAGCAGGTCGGCGCCGGTCAGCCCATCGCCCGCGTCGGAACCACCGGCGCCTCCACCGGCTGCCACCTCCACTACGAGGTGCGCGTGGGCGGCGAGAAGATCGACGGGATCCCGTTCATGAGAGATCGGCAGGCACCCCTTGGCTAACGAGAACGAGAAGAGCAGCCGCGTCCGCCCCGGCCTCGCCATCGGCGCGGGCGTCATGGGCGCGGTCACGGCATCCATCGGCATCGTCGCGCCTGCGCAGGCGGTCGACTACCCCTCGTGGAACGACGTCCAGCAGGCAAAGAACAACGTCGCCAACCAGCAGGCGATGATCGACAACATCACGAAGCTGATCGACGGCCTCCAGTCGAGTGTGGATGCCGCCCGCATCGCCTCCGAGAAGGCGGCGGAAGCGTACTTCCAGGCGAAGGACGCCCTCGACGCGGCGACGGCCAAGGCCGCCGACCTGGAGAAGCAGGCGGGAGCCGCGGCCGAGAAGGCCAAGACCTCCAAGATGCGCGCCGGGCTCCTGGCGTCGCACCTGGCCAAGTCCGGCGGAGGCGACGTCACCACGGATCTGATGCTCAAGGGCGGCGGATCCGGCGACGCCGCCGACAAGCTCCTGTTCCAGCTCGGGACGATGAGCAAGCTCACCGAGCAGTCGAAGGCCGTCTACGAGCAGGCGACGAAGGACAAGAACACGGCCGACGCGCTGACCGCCCAGGCGAAGTCGGCCAAGACGGAGCGCGAGTCGCTGGCCGACGAAGCCGACAAGGCTCTGGCCGCAGCTCAGGATGCGCAGGCCAAGGCCCAGGCGGCCCTCGCCACCCAGCAGCAGAAGTCGACCGAGCTCGTCGCCCAGCTTGCGACGCTCAAGAACACCTCGGCGCAGACCGAGGCGGCGTACCTGCAGGGTGAGCAGATCAAAGCCCAGCAGGAGGCCGCTCGGCGTGCGCAGGAAGAGGCGCAGCGCCAGGCGGCGGCCGCGGCAGCGGCTGCAGCGGCGGCCCGTCCGCCCGCGTCGTCGGGCGGCTCGGCGCCGTCCGGCGGTGGGGGAGCGGCTCCGGCGGCCCCGAACGGCAACGTCGTCGACACCGCGATCGCGTACGCCCGCGCCCAGCTCGGCAAGCCGTACATCTTCGGCGGCGAAGGGCCGGGGGGATACGACTGCTCGGGCCTGACCATGAAGGCGTACGCGTACGCCGGCGTCTACATCGGCTCCCACTCGGTCAACAACCAGTACTACACCGCCGCCGACAGGGGGCAGCTCGTCTCGTACAGCGCCAAACAGGCCGGCGATCTGATCTTCTGGGGCGACGGTCCCGGCGACTTCTACCACGTCGGCATCTACATCGGCGGCGGCAAGATGATCGCGGCTCCGACCGAGGGCGACGTCGTCAAGATCCAGTCCGTCTGGGGTTCCCCCTGGCGCCTCGTGGCCCGTCCCAGCGCCTAACCCCCAGCGTCTGACCCCCACCGTCTGACCCCCAGCGTCTGACCCAAGCAAACAGCTCCGGAGTTTTTCGGCCGATTTCCGTGGAAACGACCGAAAGACTCCGGAGCTGATGGATTCGCTGGGGTCAGTGGCCCTCGGCGGCGAGCTTGGCGATCGCCTTCTGGATGAGGCCGTCGGCCTCGGCGGCGTCGCCCCAGCCCTCGATGTTCACGAACTTGCCCGGCTCGAGGTCCTTGTAGCGGGCGAAGAAGTGCTCGATCTCCTTGCGGGTCTGCTCCGGGATGTCGTTCACATCCTGGATGTGCTGCCAGCGCGGGTCCTTGTACGGCACGGCGATGATCTTCGCGTCGCCGCCCGCCTCGTCGCTCATGTTGAGCACGGCCACCGGACGGACCTTCACGCCGACGCCCGGGAACACCGGGTACTCGAGCAGCACGAGGGCGTCCAGCGGGTCGCCGTCGTCGCCCAGGGTGTTCTCGAAGAAGCCGTAGTCGGTCGGGTAGACGAAGCTGGTGAACAGCACGCGGTCGAGGTACACGCGACCCGTCTCGTGGTCCACCTCGTACTTGTTGCGGCTCCCCTTCGGGATCTCGATGACGACGTCGTATTCGGCCATTCCGTACTCCTTAGCTCTCGGCAAAACCTGCACTAACGTTACTGGATGCACCTCGACGGATCGGAGGCCGGGCAGGCCTCGCCCGACCCGCAGCGCCGCCCGCGCCTGACCCCGCCGATCGCCGACGCGCGACGTGCCGTCCGAACCGCGCTCGCCGCGGCGGCCGCCCTGCCGGAGGTCGACCCGCACGACGACCACGGTCCCGAGCGGCCGGCGCCCCTACGGCCAGGAGCCCTCGTGCTCGTGGGCTTGAGCGGGGGAGCGGACTCGCTCGCGCTCGCCGCCGCGACCGCCTTCGAGGCGCCCAGGAACGGCCTCCGCGCCGGCGCCGTGATCGTCGACCACGGCCTCCAGCCGGGTTCGGATGCGGTCGCTGCGCGTGCGGCGGAACAGGCCACCGCCCTCGGCCTCGAGCCCGTGCTGGTCGAGCGGGTGACCGTCGAGCGGGAAGGCGGCCCTGAGGGGGCGGCACGCGCGGCCCGCCACGCCGCCTTCGACCGGGCCATGGCCGCGACCCGCGCTGAGCGCATCCTGCTCGCCCACACCCTCGACGACCAGGCCGAGACGGTCCTGCTGGGCCTCGCACGCGGTTCCGGTCCGTCGAGCCTCCAAGGGATGCTGCCCGACACCGGCCGCCTGCTGCGACCGTTCCTCGGTCTCCGCCGCAGCGAGACGCGGGCGTTCTGCGCCGACAGTCGCCTGGAGCCGTGGGACGACCCGCACAACGACGACCCCTCCTACACGCGCGTGCGCGTACGCGCGGAGGTCCTCCCGGTGATGGAGCGCGAACTCGGCCCCGGCGTCGCCGAAGCCCTCGCGCGGACTGCCGAACAGCTGCGGGAGGACGACGAGGCGCTCGACGGCCTGGCCCTGGAATGGGCTCTCGAGCTGGTCAGCCAGACCGAGGACGGTGCGGTCGCGCTCGACGTCCGCGGGCTGGCGGCCGACCCCGCGGCGCTCCGTCAGCGCATCATCCGGCTGGTCGTCTCCGCGGAGTTCGGCGTCTCCCTCACGCGCGCCCACACCCTCGCGGTCGCGGCCCTCATCACCGACTGGCACGGGCAGGGACCTGTCGACCTGCCAGGCGTTAGAGTGGTCAGGCAGAACGGGCTGCTCACGTTTCACCCCACCACGTAAGGACAGCGCCTCCCCCATGGAACTCACGGACGTTCAGAACGACCTGACCGAGATTCTGATCACCGCGGAGCAGATCCGCTCCCGCATCGCCGAGCTCGCCCGGGAGGTGGAGCAGGACTACGCCGGCAAGGACGTCCTGCTCATCGGCGTCCTGAAGGGCGCGGTCATGGTGATGGCCGACCTGTCCCGCGAGCTCCGCATCCCCGTCACGATGGACTGGATGGCCGTCAGCTCCTACGGCAGCGGCACGCAGTCCAGCGGGGTCGTCCGCATCCTCAAAGACCTCGACACCGACCTGAGCGGCAAGACCGTCCTGATCGTCGAGGACATCATCGACTCGGGCCTCACGCTCTCGTGGCTGCTGTCGAACCTGCGCAGCCGCGGACCGGAGTCCATCGAGATCTTCACCCTGCTGCGCAAGCCGGATGCGGCCCGTGTCGAGATCGACGTGAAGTACGTCGGGTTCGACATCCCGAACCAGTTCGTGGTCGGCTACGGCCTCGACTACGACGAGCGCTACCGCACCCTCCGCGGCGTCGGCATCCTGGCCCCCGCCGTCTACAGCTGACCCGCAGCGCCGTGGGCGAGCAGAAGACGCGGCCGACCGCGGCCGACGTGCGCGCGTTCCTGGAGTCGGCGACGCCGGAGCGGAGGCGTCAGGACGGATTCGCGCTCGACGCGATCATGCGGGAGGTCACGGGTGCGGCTCCGGTGCTCTGGGGGCCGACCATGGTCGGCTACGGCGAATACGTGTACGTCTCGCCGTCCGATCCGCGCCGCCGTGGAACCTGGCCCAAGGTCGCCTTCTCGCCGCGGAAGGCGCAGCTGTCGCTCTACGGCCTCAAGGACCTCCCCGAGGGCGCGGAGCTGCTGCCGACGCTCGGCCGGTATACCGAGGGCGCGGGCTGCGTCTACGTGAAGACGCTGGACGACATCGACCTGTCCGTGCTCCGACGGCTGATCGCGATCGCCTGGAATCGTCCGGACGGCCCCGCCGTCTACAGCTGACGCCAGCGGCCCGCGCGCAGACCGCCCAGAGCGAACACGCAGCCGACCCACAGCGCCCAGGCGGTACTGTGGTCGCACCATGAACGTCAAGAAGATCTTCCGCGGCCCGATCCTGTATGTCGTGCTGGCGATCATCATCGTCTGGATCGGCTCGAGCCTGATCACGATGTCGGGCTTCAAGAGCGTGTCGACGCAGAAGGGCCTGGAGTACCTCTCCCAGGACAAGGTGTCGAGCGCGAAGATCGTGGACGGTGAGAACCGTGTCGACCTGACGCTCAAGGAGCCGGACGGCAACCTGGGCAACCAGGTGCAGTTCTATTACGTCACCCCCCGCGGCGAGGATGTCGTGAAGGCGGTCGACGACGCGAACCTCCCCAAGGGCTACGACGACGAGGTCCCGCAGCCAAACTGGTTCGTCAACATCCTCGGCTTCCTCATCCCGGCTCTGCTCATCGGCGTGTTCTTCTGGATCATGATCTCCGGCATGCAGGGCGGCGGGAACAAGGTCATGCAGTTCGGCAAGTCGCGGGCGAAGCTCGTGACCAAGGAGACGCCGAAGGTCACCTTCGACGACGTCGCCGGGTCGGACGAGGCCATCGAGGAGCTGCAGGAGATCAAGGACTTCCTGAAGGAGCCGGCCAAGTTCCAGGCGGTCGGCGCCCGCATCCCGAAGGGCGTGCTGCTGTACGGCCCTCCCGGAACCGGTAAGACCCTGCTCGCCCGCGCCGTCGCGGGTGAGGCCGGCGTGCCCTTCTACTCGATCTCCGGTTCGGACTTCGTCGAGATGTTCGTGGGTGTCGGCGCCAGCCGCGTCCGCGACCTGTTCCAGCAGGCGAAGGAGAACTCGCCCGCCATCATCTTCATCGACGAGATCGACGCGGTCGGCCGTCACCGCGGCGCCGGGCTCGGCGGCGGTCACGACGAGCGCGAGCAGACGTTGAACCAGCTCCTGGTGGAGATGGACGGCTTCGACCCGAAGACCAACGTCATCCTGATCGCGGCGACGAACCGTCCCGACATCCTCGACCCCGCGCTTCTGCGCCCCGGCCGCTTCGACCGCCAGATCGGCGTGGATGCGCCCGACATGCTCGGCCGCAAGAAGATCCTCGAGGTGCACGGCCGTGGCAAGCCGCTCGCGGCGTCGGTCGACCTCGAGGTGCTCGCCCGCAAGACCCCCGGCTTCACCGGTGCGGACCTGGCCAACGTCCTCAACGAGGCCGCGCTGCTCACCGCCCGCTCGAACGCCCAGCTGATCGACAACCGCGCGCTCGACGAGGCCGTGGATCGCGTCATCGCCGGTCCGCAGAAGCGCACCCGGGTCATGAAGGACCAGGAGAAGCTGATCACGGCGTACCACGAGGGCGGACACGCGCTCGCCGCCGCGGCGATGCGCCACACCGACCCCGTGACGAAGATCACCATCCTGCCGCGCGGCCGTGCCCTCGGCTACACCATGGTGCTCCCGCTGGAGGACAAGTACTCGGTCACCCGCAACGAGCTCCTCGACCAGCTCGCGTACGCCATGGGCGGCCGCGTCGCCGAGGAGATCGTGTTCCACGACCCGACCACCGGCGCCTCCAACGACATCGAGAAGGCGACCTCCATCGCCCGCAAGATGGTCACCGAGTACGGCATGAGCGCCGACATCGGATCGGTCAAGCTGGGCCAGGCGAACGGCGAGATGTTCCTCGGTCGCGACATGGGACACCAGCGCGACTACTCCGAGCGGATCGCCGAGCGCGTCGACGCCGAGGTGCGCGCCCTCATCGAGAAGGCGCACGACGAGGCGTGGGAGGTGCTCAACGACAACCGGGCGGTCCTCGACCGCCTGGCGGCTGCGCTGCTCGAGCACGAGACCCTCGACCACAACCAGATCGCCGAGATCTTCGCCGACGTGAAGAAGCTGCCCGAGCGCCCGCAGTGGCTCTCCAGCGACAAGCGCCCGATCTCGGATGTCCCGCCCATCCCGTTCCCCAAGGCCCCGATCGACGCGGGCGCGGTGGACGGCGGCGTCGACTCCGAGCCGCCGGCGACTAAGCCGAAGCGTTCGCCAGCGATCAAGCCGCGCCCGGCGACCGCCTAGGGCCGTCGCGCGCATGAGCGGCATCGATCGTCCGCGCATCGAAGCGGCCGTCGCCGAGATCCTCGCCGCCATCGGCGAGGATCCGTCGCGTCCGGGCCTGGAGAGCACGCCCTCGCGTGTGGCGGACTCGTATGCCGAGTTCTTCGCCGGGATCGGCCGGGATGCCGCTGCCGACCTCGGTGAGCCGGTGCCGCTGGAGCAGGGCCACCAGGCCGACACCGTGTTGCTGCGCGACCTGGAGTTCCGCTCCGTCTGCGAGCACCACCTCCTGCCGTTCATCGGGGTCGCCCACGTCGCGTACCTGCCAGGCGACAGCGTCATCGGGCTGGGGCGCATCCCGCGCGCCATCGAAACGCTCGCGTCGCGGCCGCAGATCCAGGAGCGTCTGACCGAGCAGATCGCGGACACCATCGAGCAGGGCGCCGCCGCCCGCGGCGTGCTCGTCGTGCTCGACGCCGCGCACTCCTGCGTCACGACCCGAGGCGCGCGGCAGACCGGCAGCACGACGGTGACCGTCGCCGCTCGCGGCGCGTACACCGACCCCGTGGTGCGGGCCGAGCTCATTGCGTTGATCGGACGCGGCGTCAAGTGACCCTCATCATGGGCGTCCTCAATGTGACGCCGGACTCGTTCAGCGACGGCGGGCTCTGGCTGGAGCCCGACGCCGCCATCGCGCACGGCCTCGACCTGGTCGCGCAGGGCGCCGACATGGTCGATGTCGGTGGCGAGTCGACCCGGCCCGGAGCCGCGAGCGTCGACCCGGTCGACGAGCAGGCGCGAGTCGTCCCGGTGATCCGCGAGCTGGCCTCCCGCGGGGTGACCGTCAGCGTCGACACCCTTAACGCCTCCACCGCGCGGGCCGCGGTCGAGGCGGGTGCCGCCATCATCAACGACGTCTCCGGCGGCCTCGCCGACGAGCGGATGCCGGATGTCGTGCTCGAGACGGGTGCCCAGTACGTCGCGATGCACTGGCGCGGACGACTCGACGCGGCCGATTCGCGGGCCGTGTACGAGCACACGGTGGCGGAGGTGCGGGCCGAACTCTCCGCGCGCGTCACCGACCTGGTGCGGCGCGGCATCGACCCGGCGAAACTCATCCTCGACCCGGGCCTCGGCTTCTCGAAGAACGCGCGCCACAACTGGCAGGTCCTCGCCGGGCTGCACGAGATCGAGACGCTCGGCTACCCGGTGCTGATCGGCGCGTCCCGCAAACGGTTCCTCGGCGCCCTGCTGCCCGAGGGGGCGCCGGCGGAGGCGCGCGACGCCCCGACGGCCGTCATCTCGGCGCTCGCGGCGCAGGCGGGCGCGTGGGCCGTCCGGGTCCACGATGTTCCGTCGACGCGGATCGCCCTCGACGTGGTGCGGGCATGGCAAGCTGGACGCGATGAGTAGCATCCAGCCGCGGCCCGCCGACTCGATCGTCCTGACCGGTCTGCGCGTCCGCGCCAACCACGGAGTGTTCGACTTCGAGCGCGCCGAAGGCCAGGACTTCGTCGTCGACGTCACGGCGTGGCTCGACCTCTCGATCGCGGCGGCAGGAGACGACCTCGCATCCACCGTCCACTACGGCGAGCTCGCCGAAGAAGTGGTCGCGGCCGTGGAGCGCGACCCCGTCGACCTCATCGAGACCGTCGCCGAGCGCGTTGCCGCGACCGTGCTCGCGCACGAGCCGGTGGATGTCGTCGAGGTGACCGTCCACAAGCCGCAGGCGCCGATCAGCGTGCCGTTCGGGGATGTCGCCGTGCGCATCACGCGGGGGCGCGCGTGAACGCCGCGCCGCTGGGGAAGCCGGTCCGCATGCGGGTCGGCGTACCGGCCGTGCTGGCGTTCGGCAGCAACCTGGGCGACCGGGCCGGCACCATCGAGGCGGCCGTGGATGCACTGCGCGAGGAGGCCGGAGTCGATGTGCAGGCGGTCTCGCCGCTGTACGAGACGCCCGCGCTGAAGCCCGACGGGATCGACGCGGAGGCGCCCGCCTACCTCAATGCGGTCGCGCTCGTCCGCACCCTGCTCGATCCGCTCGGGCTGCTCGGCGTCGTGAACGGCGTCGAGGACCGGCTGGGCCGCATCCGCGAAGAGCATTGGGGCGACCGCACCATCGACATCGACATCGTCGACTACGACGGGATGGTGTCCGACGACGACCCCCGCATCGTGCTGCCGCATCCGCGGGCTCACGAGCGCGCGTTCGTCCTCGTGCCCTGGCTCGACGTCGACCCGGGAGCCCGGCTCGCCGGCTTCGGGCCGGTGGCCGAGCTCGCGGCCCGCGCCACCGACCCCGTCCGTCTCTGGGAGGGCCGCTCGTGAAGCGCACCCGTCCGAGCTCGCTCATCGGCCTCGGCGTCGCAGGGCTGGTCGTCGGCTTCCTGGCCGAGCTCGCCGCCGCAGGCATGGGCCAGCCCGTGTTCATCCCGCCGCTGACCCTGCCGATCACCCTGGTGGCGGTGGCGATCATCGTCATCGCGTTCGCCCTGCCGATCCGGCGCGCCGTGCGCGGGCGGAGTGTGCGCCGCATCGACCCGTTCCAGGCGACGCGGATCGTGGTGCTCGCCAAAGCGTGCGCCCTAAGCGGGGCGCTGCTCACGGGAATCGGCGTCGGGATCGGCGCCTACCTGCTCAGCCGCGATGTGCTGCCCGGCGGCAACGCCATCCTGCTGACCGCCCTCGCGACGGCCGGAGCGGTGATCCTGCTCGTCGCCGGTCTGGTCGCCGAACTGTTCTGTACCCTGCCCCCGGGCGACGACGACGACCGCACGGAGACCGTGAATGCCCGATCGGATTGACCTCAACGTCGGCGAGTGGCGCCGCGTCTCGCCCAAGTACGTCCTCGTCGTGATCGCGAGCACGGTGATCACCGCGCTGGTGCTTGCGGCGGCATCGCTGTTTCTCTGGCTGGTCGGCGGTTGGCCGTTCGGCTGGGTGGCGCTGGTCGTCGTGGTCGTGATCTCGGTGATCGCGCTGATCATCGCGCCGCGCCGCGCCCGGTCGATCGGGTACCGGCTGCGCGACGACGACCTGCTGTTTCGCCGCGGCATCATGTTCCAGCGCTTCGTCTCGGTGCCGTACGGGCGCATGCAGCTCATCGACATCAATCGCGGACCGGTCAGCCGGATGCTCGGATTGGCCGATCTCAAGTTCGTCACGGCCGCCGCATCCACCGGAGTCATGGTTCCGGGCCTTCCCGAACCGGAGGCCGCGGAGCTTCGCGACCGGCTCGTCGAGCTGGCGGAGAGCAGACGGGCAGGGCTGTGAGCGCACCGGATGGCGGAGCGCCGGCGGGTCCGCCCGTCGGCCGCCCGCTGACGGGTGCCGAGCGCGCCGCCGAGCGGTACACCGACGGCGAGTGGCATCGGCTGCATCCCGCGACGCCCCTGCTTCGCGGCGGCATCGTGTTCATCGCGCTGTTCGGGTTCGTGCTGTCGAACCTCCGCGAGCGCCTGATCGGCTTCTTCGTCGGTGCCCCCGAGTACGGCGGTGACCCGCTGGACGCGATCTACGATCACGGCTGGGAAGGCTGGGCGCTGCTCGGGGTGGCGGTCGTGCTGCTGCTCTGCTTCGGCGCCTTCTACCTCTCGTGGCGGATGCACAGCTTCCGGATCACGGGCGACGCGGTCGAGGTGCGCAGCGGCATCCTGTTCCGCACGCAGCGCAAGGCACGACTCGACCGCATCCAGGGAATCAACGTCGTGCGGCCGGTGCTGGCGCGCATCTTCGGAGCGGCCAAGCTGGATGTGTCGGTTGCCGGCCACGACGCGAACGTGCAGCTGGCGTATCTGGGCTCGTCGCTGGCGGACGGGCTGCGCGCGGATGTGCTGCGGCTGGCATCGGGCGTGCGCGCGGCGGAGGCCGCGGCAGCGGCAGCGGCAGGCGGGGTGACCGCGGGTACGGTCGCGGAGACCGGTGGCGATGCGCCAGAAGGCGTGCCGACGACCGGCGGTGCGCCGTCCCGTGCCGCGGCGGTCGGCGACCTCGTCGGCCGTCGCGTGAACGAGTTCCTGGCTCCGGAGCTGGATCCGAATGCCGCGCCGCCAGAGTCGGTCGTCAAGATCCCACCGCTGCGGCTGCTGGGCTCGCTGCTCCTGAGTGGGTTCACCGTGTTCGTGCTCGTCGTGATCGCCTTCCTGATCTGGGGTGCGTCGAGTGGAGAACTGTGGCTCCTCATCGTGGTGCTGCCCGGCCTGATCGGGTCCGCCAGCTTCTACATCAACCGCTTCACGAAGTCGCTGCGGTACTCGATCGCCGGGACGCCGGACGGAGTGCGCGTCGGCTTCGGCCTGCTGAGCACGAGCAACGAGACGTTGCCGCCCGGGCGCATCCATGCCGTCGAGGTGCTGCAGCCGCTGCTATGGCGGCCGTTCGGCTGGTGGCAGATCCGCATCGACACGGCGGGCCATTCCCGTGAGAAGGGCGCAGCGGGGCAACCGAATACGACGATGCTTCCGGTCGGCGACGCGGCCGACGTCTTCCGGGTGCTGTCGCTGGTGCTGCCGGGCTTCGCGACCGACGAGCACCGGGACCTGATCGAGTCGGGAATGACGTCGTCGGGACGGGATGCCTTCGTCGGCAGTCCGCGGCGGGCGGTGTGGATCCGTCCGTTCTCGTGGCAGCGCACCGGTTACCGCGTGGTCGACGACGCGATCCTGCTGCGCCGGGGGTTCGTCTGGCGAAGTCTCGCGATCGTTCCGCTCGCTCGGCTGCAGAGCCTGGAGCTCCAGCAGGGACCGCTGGATGCGGCCCTCGCGCTCGCCGAGGCGCGGTTCCACACGGTGTCGGGCCCGGTGCGCCCGCGCCTGGCGGCGATCGACGCGCCCTCCGGCGTCCGGCTGTTCGAAGAGGTGTCGGCACGGGCCGTCGCGGCGGCGGCTGCTGACCGGAGTCACCGCTGGGGGCAGGCCACGAACCACACCGAGAAGGAGCACTGATGTTGCCGTCCGCCCGTCCGCCTTCGCAGCGCTCCGGCCGGCTGGGGCTCGGCATCATCGGCGCCGGCCGTGTCGGTCCGGTGCTCGGGCTCGCCCTGGCCGGCGCGGGGCACGCGATCGTCGGAGTCTCGGCCGTGTCGGAGCAGAGCCGGGAGCGCGCGGAGGCGATGCTGCCGGGAGTGCCGGTGCTCGACATCCCGACCGTGGTGGAGCGCAGCGAGCTGGTGATCCTGGCCGTGCCCTTGGCGGAGCTCCCGAGTCTGGTCGCGGGTCTCGCGGCGACGGGAACGTGGCAGCCCGGCCAGATCGTGCTACACACGGCTCCCGGGTTCGGGATCGACGTGCTGCAGCCCGCGACGGCCGCTGGCGCCATCCCGCTGGCCGTCCACCCGGCCCTGGAGTTCACCGGCACGAGTCTGGATCTCACCCGGCTCGGCGAGAGCTACTTCGCGGTGACGGCCCCGGCGCCGGTCCTTCCGATCGCGCAGGCGCTGGTGGTCGAGATGGGCGGCGAGCCGGTGGTGGTGGACGAGGCCGATCGGCCCGCTTATGCCGAGGCGATCGCGACGGCGACGGCGTTCTCCCGCTCGATCGTGGAGCAGTCGACGGGACTGCTGCGGAGCATCGGCGTCGAGAAGCCCGGTTCGTTCCTGAGTTCGCTCATCCGCTCGACGGTGGACAACGCCCTCACCCGTGCGGGCGCTCCGACCCGGCTGGATCTCGACGTGATCGGCGCGCTGCAGGATGACGTGTCGGGAGATGCGGCCCCCGGAGCCGCGGGCACGGAAGGTGATCCCGGTGACGACGGGCGCGGCTGGTTCCTGCGCGGCGAGTAGCCTGGTTCCGGCCGGTTTCGAGCCGGCCGAAGGGATGCGCATGCCAGAGATCATCACCACCATCGCCGAGCTGCGGGCTCGGGTCGCGGATGCGCGCCGTGTCGCGCACCAGGACGGCCCTGCCGACGCCCCCACCGGTCGCGTGGTGCTCGTGCCGACGATGGGCGCGCTCCACGAGGGGCACCTTCGGCTGGTGTCGCAGGCGCGCGACCTCGGCGGTTTCGTCGTGGTGTCGATCTTCGTGAACCCGCTGCAGTTCGGCCCGGGCGAGGATCTGGACCGCTACCCGCGCACCCTGGATGCGGACGTGACCGCGCTCGAGGGCCTCGCGGATGTCGTGTTCGCTCCCTCCGCCTCGGAGATGTACCCGAACGGTCCCTCGGAGACCCGCGTGACCGCGGGGGAGTCCGGCTCCCTCTTCGAAGGAGCCTCCCGCCCCGGACACTTCGACGGCGTCCTGACCGTCGTCAGCAAGCTCTTCAACATCGTGCAACCGGACGTCGCCGTCTTCGGTCAGAAGGACGCCCAGCAGGTGCACGTCATCGCGCGCATGGTCGATGACCTCAACCTGCCGGTCTCGATCGCCGTCGTGGACACCGTCCGCGAGTCGGACGGCCTCGCCCTGTCCAGCCGGAACCGCTACCTGGATGAGGACCAGCGCCTCGCCGCCGTCACCCTGTCCCGCGCCCTGTCCGCGGGCTCGGAGGCCGCTCGCGATGGTGTGGACGCGGCGCTGCAAGCGGCTCGCGCGCACGTCGAGGCGGACCCAGCCGTTAAGCTTGACTATCTCGCGATCGTCGACCCGGAAACCTTCCGCGAAGCGTCGCCTGACCACCACGGTCCCGCCCTGATGCTGATCGCCGCTCGCGTCGGAACGACCCGGCTGATCGACAACCAGCGCCTCACGACGTGACCACCGCACCACCGCCCGCACCTTCGAACGGAAAGACAGCGATGACCGACGCGCAGACCACCGCGGCCGACCTCGGCGACGACCAGCTCGGCGAAGACGAGATCAGCGAGCAGAAGGCGGTCCGGCTCGGCAAGCGCGACCGTCTGCTCGCAGAGGCCGAGGGCCCCGGCGGCGGCGCATACCCGGTGCAGGTTCCGGTCACCACGACCATCCCGGCCGTCCGCGCGAAGTGGGATCACCTGCAGCCGGACGAGGGCTCGGGCGAGATCGTCGGCATCGCCGGCCGCGTCGTCCATCTGCGCAACACCGGCAAGCTGTGCTTCGCGGTGCTGCAGGCCGGCGACGGCTCGCGGATCCAGGTCATGGTGTCGCTCGCCGAGGTGGGCGAGGAGTCGCTGGGCGCGTGGAAGGAGCTCGTCGACCTGGGCGACCATGTGTTCGTCTCCGGCGAGGTGGTCTCGAGCCGTCGCGGCGAGCTGTCGGTCATGGCGCAGGAGTGGCGCATCGCCGCCAAGGCGCTGCTGCCGCTGCCGAACCTGCACAGCGAGCTGAGCGAGGAGACGCGCGTCCGCGCCCGCTACCTCGACCTGATCGCGCGCGACCAGGCCCGGAAGACGGTCCTCGACCGCGCCGCAGCCGTCGCGAGCCTGCGCCGCACGTTCGCGGACCGCGGCTTCGTCGAGGTCGAGACGCCGATGCTGCAGGTCATCCACGGTGGTGCGTCCGCCCGCCCGTTCGTCACGCACTCGAACGCCTTCGACACGGAGCTGTATCTCCGCATCGCGCCGGAGCTCTACCTGAAGCGCGCTGTGGTCGGCGGCATCGACCACGTGTTCGAGATCAACCGCAACTTTCGCAACGAGGGCGCCGACTCGACGCACTCCCCGGAGTTCGCCATGCTGGAGGCCTACCAGGCCTATGGCGACTACAACTCGATCGCCGACCTCACCCAGACGCTGATTCAGGATGCGGCCGTCGCGGTCTCCGGATCGCACGTCGTCACATGGGCCGACGGTACCGAGTACGATCTCGGCGGCGAGTGGGACCGCATCCGCATGTACGACAGCCTCTCGGACGCGCTCGGCGAGGAGATCACGCCGGAGACCCCGATCGAGCGCCTGCGGGAGCTGGCTGCCCTGGCCGGGATCGAGATCGAGCACCCGCTGCCCGGCAAGTACGTCGAGGAGCTGTGGGAGCACTACGTCAAGACCGACCTCGTGCGGCCGACGTTCGTCATGGACTTCCCCGTCGACACCAGCCCCCTGGTGCGCGCCCACCGGTCGCGCGAGGGCGTCGTCGAGAAGTGGGATCTGTACACGCGCGGCTTCGAGCTGGCGACCGGATACTCCGAACTCGTCGACCCGGTCGTCCAGCGCGAGCGCTTCGTCGAGCAGGCGAAGCTCGCTGCAGCGGGCGACAACGAGGCGATGCGTCTCGACGAGGAGTTCCTGCGGGCCCTCGAATTCGGCATGCCGCCCACGGGCGGAATGGGAATGGGCATCGACCGCCTGCTGATGGCCCTCACCGGCCTGGGCATCCGCGAGACGATCCTCTTCCCGCTGGTCAAGTAGGCACTCAGGACCCGGCGGTACGATGGAGGCGCTATGAACGACGTCATCAGCGGTATCGTCTGGGCCCTCGCACCGACCGTCCTGGTCGGCCTGCTGTTCTGGGCGATCATGCGCGCGATCGTGCGTGCCGACCGCAACGAGCGCAAGGCCTACTCGCGGCTGGAAGCCGAGGAGCGCGCTCGCCGCGGCCTCGCCCCCAAGGCCTGACCCGCGGAGGGCCTCACCGCTCGCCGTTCGCGTTCCCGCTACGGTATGTCTGGGGACGCGTGCGCGTCCTTGAGCGATCGACCGAGGGATGCGTGCATGGAGACGGGGTTCTGGGTCTCGTTCTTCATCGTCCTGGCACTCCTCGTCGACTTCGTCATCCGCGTTCTGGCGATCATCATCGTCCCGCGCAACCGCAAGCCGACGTCGGCGACCGCGTGGCTGCTGGCGATCTTCCTGATCCCGTACATCGGCATCCTGTTCTTCCTTCTGATCGGCAGTTACAAGCTCCCGAAGAGCCGCCGGCAGAAGCAGGACGAGATCAACCGCTTCATTATCGACAGCACCGAGGGAATCGAGCGGGTTCGCCGCGATCACCCGTGGCCGCCGTGGCTCGAGGGCGTCGTCGAGCTCAACCGCAAGCTCGGGGCGATGCCGCTCGTGGGCGGCAACCGCGCGACCCTGAACGGTGACTACCAGGGCTCTCTCGACGCGATGGCCGAGGAGATCGGCAAGGCCAAGCGCTACGTCCACGTCGAGTTCTACATCCTGACCCTCGACAAGACGACGGCGCCGTTCTTCGATGCCCTCGAGGCCGCCGTGAAGCGCGGCGTGACCGTTCGCGTACTGCTCGACCACATCGCCTCGCTGCGGACGCCCGACTACAAGCGCACCCTCCACAGGCTGACCGCGATGGGTGCCCGGTGGCAGCTCATGCTCCCCATCCAGCCGTTCAAGGGGAAGTACCAGCGCCCCGACCTGCGCAACCATCGCAAGCTTCTCGTGGTCGACGGCCGCGTGGCGTTCATGGGTTCGCAGAACGTCATCGATCGCAGCTACAACAAGCGCTCGAACATCCGGCGTGGGCTGAAGTGGAAGGAGCTCATCGTCCGGCTCGAGGGACCGATCGTCGCCGGTCTCAACGCCATCTTCATCACGGACTGGTACAGCGAGACGGACGAGCTGCTCCGCCGCGAGACGGAGCCCATCACCGACGAGATCGACGAGAACGAGCTCGACGCCCAGGTCGTTCCCTCCGGACCCGGATTCGCCGGCGAGAACAACCTGCGCCTCTTCCTCGCCCTGCTCTACTACGCACAGGAGCGCATCGTCATCACCTCCCCCTACTTCGTGCCGGACGAGTCCATGCTCATGGCCGTCACCTCGGCCGTTCAGCGGGGGATCCGCGTCGACCTGTTCGTCTCCGAGATCGGTGACCAGGCGCTCGTGTATCACGCCCAGCGCTCCTACTACGAGGCACTCCTGCGGGCGGGAGTCCGGATCTGGATGTACAAGGCGCCCTACATCCTTCATGCGAAGCACTTCACGATCGACGACGACGTCGCCGTCATCGGTTCGAGCAACATGGACATGCGTTCCTTCCAGCTCAACATGGAGGTCTCCCTCATGGTGCGCGGGCGTTCGTTCGTGGATGAGATGCGGAAGGTCGAGGACGGCTATCGCCAGGACAGCCGAGAGCTCACGCTGGACGAGTGGATGAAGCAGCCGCTCCGCTCCACAGTTCTGGACAACCTGGCTCGGCTGACCTCCGCACTGCAGTGACCCGCCAGACCTGCGGAGCCGTGCGGGCGGCGCTCAGGCCGGCTGCAGTTCGCTCAATCGTCTGACCTCGCACCACCGTTCGGCCGCCGCGGCGAGGCGGTCGTCTGCCGTCACGAGTGGCAGCTCCATGAGACGGGCGAGTGCGACGTACATGGCGTCGTAGGCGCTCAGGTTCTCTCGCCAGCGCCACGCATCGGGCCAGAGCGGCTCGTGCTCCACGCGCATGATCTCGAGTCGGTAGAACTCGAGGATCACCTGCTCGGCCAGCTGAGCGTCTTCCGGGCGCCGGAGGGCGTGCTTGCGCATCGCGCTCACGAACTCCGGGTCGATCAGGTGGGGCGCCACCAGGATGCACTCGGCCAGCTCGTCGTTCTCTTCGAACGCTGCGAGACCTTCGTGCGAGAGCAGTTCGACGAGAGCGCTGCAGTCCATCACCGCCGCGATCATCGGCTTCCCCGGTCGTCGCGAATGCCCTGGACGATCTCCTCCGTGGTGATGTTCAACGGTCGTCGACCGCTGGCGCTCGGAGGCTGACGCTGGGCCAGCACGCGCTGCTCGACCGTCACCTCCGCCCAACGCTCCTCGATGCGCAGCCTCTCGGCGATGCGGGTGAGCTGCCTGCGGAGGTACTCCGAGTACGACAGCCCTTTCGCTGCTGCTGCCGCCTTCAGGCGATCGTTGACGGCTGGATCCAGATCTCGCACTTGCACGGTGACTCCCATGGGTTCAGTTTACGGTGAGATGCATGCAGAAGCAATGGATTTGCATGCACTGAGACCATCCTGGCGTGCGGGAAGCCGGGAGGGGCCGAGGGAGCTCGAACTGTGGAGAAGCGCCGTGGTTGCCGAGATGTGGACGGATACCCTCAGCCGCGCGGGCGCAGGCGGACCGTCGGCAGTTCCGGGGCCGGCAGCGGCGTTCCGTCGTAGCCCTCGACGGTGCCGAAGCGCCCGCGGGGATCGGCTCCCGCGATGACCTCGCCCTGCCACTGCGCCCGGTAGGCGACCACGTCCTCATGGCTCCGGCCGATGAAGTTCCACCACATCACGATGTGTTCACCCAGCGGCTCTCCGCCGAGGAGCACGATCCGGGCGTCCGCCCTCGTGCTCACCGAGAGGCTCGTGCGACCGGGACGCAGATAGGCCAGGTGGGAGACCGGAATGGGTGTGCCGTCGATGGTCACGTCGCCCGTGTCGACGAGCACGCCATGCTCGAATCCCGCCTCGAGCGGGATCTCGATCGTGGCGCCGGCCGGGATGACGACCTCGGCCCCGACGAGCGGCGAGAACACCGTCGCGGACGTGCCGCTTCCCGCGAGCGACCCGACGAACGTCCGCACCGAGGCCGGGCCGATGCTGCCCGCCACCGGCGTGTGATGCTCGAAGAACGGCGCGACATCCCGCGAGGCGTCGGGAAGGGCCACCCAGAGCTGAACGCCGTGCAGGCGCTGCGTTCCCGGCGTCGACACCTCCGAATGGCTGATCCCGCGGCCGGCGGTCATCAGATTCAGCTCGCCGGGCCGGACGAGAGCGTGACTGCCCACGCTGTCGCGGTGGTCGATCTCTCCCTCGAAGAGCCAGCTGACCGTCTGCAGCCCCGTGTGCGGATGCGGCGGGACGCGCATGCCGCCCGTCGTCGACACGTCGTCCGGGCCGTAGTGGTCGATGAAGCACCAGCCGCCGATCAGCGAACGACGACGCTGCGGGAGCGTCCGGCGCACGGTCATCGCGCGCGGGCCGCCGAGGGGCACATCCCGCGGTTCCAGGATCTCCACGCCGGCATCCGTGAGCACAGCCGACGCCGCCACGACCTCGGCCGGATCGCGCTCCAAGTTGCTCATAGCGGCATCCTAGGCGTCGGGCAGGAAGGCCGGAGCCGGCCTTCTTAGAATGGTGCCGTGCCCCGGACTGCGACCAGACTCCTCCCCGCCGCTGCGGCGATCCTGGTGGTCGCCGCGCTCGCCGGATGCAGCGCCGCGCCGGGCAGGCCGGTCGAGGACTACTCGGGCGAGCCGAAAGGGATCGACGCCCCGGCGAGCAGCGCTGGCGGGGCGTCCTGGGCCGCCTGGCTCGACGGCGGCGACCGGTTCGCCATCGTCCTGTACGGGAGCTCCACGTGCCCGCCGAAGGTCGCCAACGTGACCGCCAGCGCGGATGACACGATCACGGCAACCCTGGCGCCGGCCCCCGGAGGCATCTGCACCCGGGACTACGTCCCCCACACCACCGTCTTCGCCACGCCGGACCGCATCGCGAAAGGCACCGGGGTGAACATCGTCCTGCCGGACTCGACGCTCACGCTGCCCGCCGATCGGGGCTGATCGGCCGCAATCCGCCCGGTCCCTGACGGCACGTCACGCCCACGGCGAACAGGGCCACGGGACAGGGGGAGCGGTGGTTACTCTCTTTGTATCGACGCCGAACCTGCCCGGTGCCGTACGAGGAGTAGACATGTTCGAGAGATTCACCGACCGCGCCCGCCGTGTCGTCGTCCTGGCCCAGGAAGAGGCCAAGATGCTCAACCACAACTACATCGGGACGGAGCACATCCTGCTCGGCCTGATCCACGAGGGTGAGGGCGTCGCCGCCAAGGCGCTCGAGTCGCTCGGCATCTCGCTGGACGCCGTCCGCGAGCAGGTCCAGGACATCATCGGCCAGGGCCAGCAGCAGCCAACCGGGCACATCCCGTTCACGCCGCGCGCCAAGAAGGTGCTGGAGCTCAGCCTCCGCGAGGCGCTGCAGCTCGGCCACAACTACATCGGCACGGAGCACATCCTGCTCGGCCTGATCCGCGAGGGCGAGGGCGTCGCCGCCCAGGTCCTCGTGAAGCTCGGCGCCGACCTCAACCGTGTGCGCCAGCAGGTCATCCAGCTCCTCTCCGGATACCAGGGCAAGGAGCAGGTGCAGGTCGGGGGCAACGATCAGAACACCGCGCAGGCCGGTAGCCAGATCCTCGACCAGTTCGGCCGCAACCTCACGCAGGCCGCGCGCGACAACAAGCTCGACCCGGTGATCGGGCGCGAGAAGGAGATCGAGCGCGTGATGCAGATCCTGTCGCGCCGCTCGAAGAACAACCCGGTGCTGATCGGTGAGCCCGGCGTCGGCAAGACCGCCGTCGTCGAGGGTCTCGCGCAGGCCATCGTCCGCGGCGACGTGCCGGAGACGCTGAAGGACAAGCAGCTCTACACGCTCGACCTCGGCTCGCTGATCGCCGGCTCCCGCTACCGCGGTGACTTCGAGGAGCGCCTGAAGAAGGTCACGAAGGAGATCCGAACCCGCGGCGACATCATCACCTTCATCGACGAGATCCACACCCTCGTCGGCGCAGGTGCCGCGGAGGGCGCGATCGACGCCGCCAGCATCCTCAAGCCGCTGCTGGCCCGCGGCGAGCTGCAGACGATCGGCGCCACCACGCTCGACGAGTACCGCAAGCACTTCGAGAAGGATGCCGCGCTCGAGCGCCGGTTCCAGCCCATCCAGGTGGCCGAGCCGTCGCTGCCCCACGCGATCAACATCCTGAAGGGCCTGCGCGACCGCTACGAGGCGCACCACAAGGTGTCCATCACCGACGGCGCGATCGTGGCCGCGGCGAACCTCGCCGACCGTTACATCCAGGACCGCTTCCTCCCGGACAAGGCCATCGACCTGATCGACGAGGCCGGCGCCCGCCTGCGACTGTCGATCCTCTCGGCGCCGCCGGAGCTGCGCGAGTTCGACGACAAGATCGCCGCCGTCCGCTCCCAGAAGGAGGGCGCGATCGAGGACCAGGACTTCGAGAAGGCCGCCAGCCTCCGCGACGAGGAGAAGAACCTCCTCGGCGAGCGGCTGCGCCTCGAGAAGCAGTGGCGTTCGGGCGAGGTCAAGACCACGGCCGAGGTCGACGAGGGCCTCATCGCGGAGGTGCTGGCCCAGGCGACCGGCATCCCGGTGTTCAAGCTCACCGAGGAGGAGTCGGCCCGGCTCGTCTACATGGAGAAGGCGCTGCACGAGCGCGTCATCGGCCAGGAGGAGGCCATCGCGGCTCTCTCGAAGACGATCCGCCGCACCCGCGCCGGCCTCAAGGACCCGAAGCGTCCGTCGGGCTCGTTCATCTTCGCCGGTCCCACCGGTGTCGGTAAGACCGAGCTGGCGAAGGCGCTCGCCGAGTTCCTGTTCGACGACGAGTCGGCCATGATCTCCCTCGACATGTCGGAGTATGGCGAGAAGCACACCGTCTCCCGTCTGTTCGGCGCCCCTCCCGGGTTCGTCGGCTTCGAGGAGGGCGGCCAGCTCACCGAGAAGGTCCGCCGCAAGCCGTTCAGCGTCGTGCTGTTCGACGAGATCGAGAAGGCGCACCCCGACATCTTCAACTCGCTGCTCCAGATCCTGGAGGAGGGACGTCTGACGGATGGCCAGGGACGCGTCGTCGACTTCAAGAACACCGTCATCATCATGACCACGAACCTCGGGACGAAGGACATCTCCGGCGGCCCCGTCGGGTTCCAGATCGAGGGTGACCCGCAGACCGGCTACGACCGGATGCGCGGCAAGGTCTACGAGGAGCTGAAGAAGAACTTCAAGCCCGAGTTCCTGAACCGTGTCGACGAGATCATCGTCTTCCCGCAGCTGGACAAGAGCGAGCTCCTGCAGATCGTCGACCTGTTCATCAAGCGGCTGTCGACCCGCCTGCTCGACCGCGACATGACCATCGAGCTGACCGTCCCGGCGAAGGAGCGGCTGATCGAGGTCGGGTTCGACCCGACGCTCGGCGCCCGTCCGCTCCGCCGCGCGGTGCAGCACGAGATCGAGGACCGGCTGAGCGAGCGGATCCTGCACGGCGAGCTGAACGCGGGCGACCACGTCCACGTCGACTTCGCCGACGGGGAGTTCGTCTTCACGACGACCGCCCGCAAGGAGCCGATCGGCGCCGGCATCAACGCCACCGCCGCGATCGGCACCGGCCCGGCGACCCCGGACCTCGCCGCGAACGAGTGATCGTCGTCACCACTGCGTGACCCACGACAAGGGCCGGCCTCTTCGGAGGTCGGCCCTTGTCGCATCTCCAGCCTCGGTAGGGTGGAACGGTGAGCGGTGAGAACGGTCCAGGGTTCAGCATCCGGCGGGCGCGGACGGGCGATGTCAAGCGCATCCAGGAACTGGTGGAGCCGCTGGTGCAGCGACGCATCCTCCTCGGCAAGGAGACCGTGACCTTCTACGAGTCGGTGCAGGAGTTCCGGGTGGCGGAAGACGCAGACGGCCGCCTGATCGGCTGTGGTGCCCTGCACGTGATGTGGAGCGACCTCGGCGAGGTGCGCACTCTCGCGGTCGCCGACGAGTGGCTCGGCCGCGGCGTGGGCAGGGCGCTGCTCAGCCGCCTGGAGTCGGATGCACGCGAGCTGGGCCTCGACCGGCTGTTCTGCCTGACGTTCGAGGTCGACTTCTTCGGCCGCAACGGATTCGAGGACATGGGGGAGTCGACGGTCGACCCGCAGCTGTACGCCGAGCTGGTTCGCTCCACCGACGAAGGTGTCGCGGAGTTCCTGGACCTGGCGCGGGTGAAGCCGAACACCCTCGGCAACACGCGGATGCTGAAGCGGCTCTGAGTCGCTTCGCCGCGTTCCTCGGCGGCTCACTGAGTGCTCTCGGAACACCGGGCGCGCCTGCCCGGCGCGTCGTCAGGCGCTGGCTATAGTGCGGGCATGTCGACGTTCAAGAACCCGGTCGGCCCCCAGCCCAGCGGCGTCTATTGGCGCCGCAGGCTCATCGTCCTCCTCGGCGTGATCGCCGTCGTCGTCGTCATCGTCCTGATCGTGGTGCGCCCGGGCGCGTCCAACGGAGAGCCCACGCAGAAGAAGCCCGCGCCGGCGAGCACCGGAACCCCGGCCGCCGTGGCGACGAGCATCCCGACCTCCAGTGCGACGGCGGACGGCCAGCCGTGCAAGCCGGGCGACGTGAAGGTGGAGGCCGTCACCGACAAGGACGTCTATGCGGCGGGCGAGCTCCCGCAATTGTCGGTCGCACTGACCAACACGGGCTCGAAGGCGTGCACGATCGACGCGGGCACGGCACAGCAGGTGTTCACGATCACCAGCGGCTCGGAGGTGTACTGGAAGTCGACGGACTGCCAGACGGACAAGGTGGATGCGGAGGTGCTGCTGGAGCCGGCGAAGACGATCTCTTCGAAGGCGCCGATCACCTGGGATCGCACTCGTTCGGACCCGTCGACCTGTCAGGCGAACCGCGAACAGGTGCCCGCGAGCGGAGCCTCGTACCACCTGGAGACCACCGTCTCGGGCATTAAGAGCTCAGAGACCAAGCAGTTCATCCTGCAGTAGGTCGACGGGGCGTTCAGCCGGCGGATTCGGCGCCGCGCACGTAGGAGCCTCCGATCTCGCGCACCTCGACGCCCGAACCGTGCCGCGTGGCCGGGTTGCGGCGGGCGATGGCGAGGGCGGCGTCGAGGTCTGGTGCCTCGATGATGCCGATGCCGGCGATCACCTCTTTGCTCTCGGTGTAGGGGCCGTCCGTGACGCCGTCGGCGCGGACAGCACGTGCCGCCGTATGCGGAGCCAGGGCGTAGGCGGCTGTGAGCGCACCGGATTGGATGAGGTCGGCGGAGTGGGCGTCGTGCTCGGCGAGTTCGGCGGCGTCGTGCTCGGCGGTGGGGTCGGAGTAGATGAGGATGGCGTACTGCGGCATGGTCGTTCCTTCCGTGTGACGGGTGTCGTCACCAGGGCGTCGTTCGGCGGCGCGTGTTTTCGACCGGCGGTCAGAACGCGGCGTCGAGTTCGCGCTCCCGATCGGTGCTCGCGGCCATGAACGCGAGGCGGAGCGCCTCGCGGACGGTGGCGCTCCGGTCGTCCACTCGTGTCGCGAACCCGAGTCGCGCGGCCTCGGCCGTGCGCTGCTTGCCGCTCACGACCGGTCGGATCTCGCCGGCAAGGCTGATTTCGCCGAATGCCGCGAGGGTGTGGGGGATGGCGCGTTCCGTGGCCGCCGAGGCGATGGCGAGGGCGATGGCCAGGTCTGCACCCGGCTCGGTCAGGCGGACGCCGCCGACCGTGGACACGTAGACGTCTTTGTCGCCCAGCCGGATGCCGGCGCGGCGTTCGAGGACGGCCAGGAGCATGGCGACGCGGGACGCATCCACGCCGTTCGTGACGCGGCGCGGGTTGGGCGCCGTGGTGCCGACGACGAGCGCCTGGACCTCCACCGGGAGTGGACGTCGACCCTCCATCGCGACGGTGACGCAGGTGCCGGAGACCGGGGTGGTGTTGCGGCTGAGGAAGAGGCCGCTGGGGTCGGGGACTTCCGCGATGCCGTCCCCGGCCATCTCGAAGCAGCCGACCTCGTCGGTGGGCCCGAACCGGTTCTTCAGCGCGCGGATGAATCGGAGCGCCGTCTGGCGGTCGCCTTCGAACTGGCAGACCACATCGACCAGGTGCTCGAGCAGTCGCGGACCGGCGATCGAGCCGTCTTTCGTCACATGGCCGACGATGAGGATCGGCAGGTCGCGCTCTTTCGCGATGCGGATCAACGCGCTGGCCACTTCGCGCACCTGGCTGGGGCCACCCGCGATGCCCTCGGCAGAGCTGCTGGACACCGTCTGGACCGAGTCGACGATGACGAGGGAGGGCTCGACGGCGTCGATCTGCGCCACGATCGTGGACAGGTCGGTCTCGGACGCGAGGTAGAGCTCGTCGTGGACGGCTCCGGTGCGCTCGGCGCGCATCCGGACCTGGCTCACCGACTCTTCGGCGCTCACGTAGAGCACACGGTTGCGCGCCTGTGCGGCGCGGGAGGCGACCTCGAGCAGCAGGGTCGACTTCCCGACACCGGGCTCGCCGCTCAGCAGGATGGCCGCCCCAGGGACGATGCCGCCGCCGAGCACGCGATCGAATTCGCCGATGCCGCTCGGCCGGCGGTTCGCGCCGTCGACCGGCTCGATGTCGGTGATCGCCCGTGCTTCGCGACCGGCGGCGATCGTCACCGGCTTGAGCGCGCGCAGCACCCCGGTCGCCTGGGCCGTTTCGGCAACCGTGCCCCACGCGTGGCACTCCGGACAGCGGCCCACCCACTTGGCTGTGGACCACCCGCACTCGGAGCAGCGGTAGTTGACAGACGCCTTCGGCACGGCACCTCCTCGATCGGGGTCAACACTACGGTGAGCCACTGTCATCGGCGGGAGGATCGCGGAGGCCGTGGACAAGTCAGAGGGCGGGGCGGGTGTGAGCACATCGCCGAGACGAACGAACCCGCGCATCGCCCCTTCTGAGTGTCGGTGCTGACGTGCACAATGGGCCGCATGGCTGATCGTACGTTCACCCTCCGTTCCGGCCGCGTGCTCGGGTTGACCGGTTTCGGCGACTCCGACGCCGAGCGGCTCGTGATCTTCTGCCACCCCGCCCCGGGGTCGTCCGTGTTCGATCCGGATCCGGACGCATCTGCCGAGCGCCGCGCGCACATCGTCGCGCTCGACAGACCGGGTTACGGCTCGAGTGATCCGTGGCCGTTCGGGAGCTGGCCCAGCATCGTCCAGGCGGCCGACGACATAGCGGAGTACGTACGCTCCGTCGTCGTCGCCGAGTCGGTGATCGGCGTCACCCGCCCGCGCACGGTCGGGGTGGTGGGCTGGTCGGCCGGTGGCCGGGTCGCCCTCGCCTTCGCGGCACGCCATCCCCAGCTCGTCGACCGCGTCGCGATCGTCGGGACGCCGGCTCCGAATGAAGCGGTTCCGTGGATCGACCCGAAGCTGCAGCAGATGTCCGACCAGCTCGCCACCCTGACGCCCGACGAGGCGATGAGCCGTCTGTCCGCGATGCTGCAGCCTCAAGCCGACGCCGTCGCAGCGGCCGCCGAGCCGGCCGAGGTGCCGCTGGATGCGCTCGGCATCGGCGCCGTGGACGAGCAGGCGCTGGCGCGGCCGGGAGTTCGCGACCGGCTGGGCCGGATGGTCATCGACGCGTACCGCCAGGGCACGCGCGGTGTCGCCGGCGACATCCTGAGCTACACTGCCCGGCCCTGGGGCTTCGACCTTGCTGACGTCACTGCCAAGACCCTCGTGATCGCCGGCCAGGCTGACGCGCTGACCGGCCATGCGCACGCGGCCTGGTACCAGCGGTCGCTGCCCGACGCGCGCATGGAGATGGTGCCGGGCGCCGGGCATCTGGCCATCGTCCCGACATGGGGACGCATCCTCTCGCACGTCGCCCCCGCCCGCGTGACGCACTGAGTCGCGAGGTGCCCGGTGCAGGGCGCCGGCTGCGGCGTGCCGGACGCTAGGCGCTGAGGGCTTCCTGCTCCGCGGCCTCGCCGTGGCGCGGATACAGTTCGCGCGCCCGCGCGGTGACCGCGGGCAGGAACGCAGACGCCCAGACTCGGTAACCGTGGTCGTTGGGATGGAAGAGGTCTTCGGCGAACTGCGTGAACGCTCCGCGGAGCCCCTGGCGCCGCATCGTGGTGTGGAGGGGGACGACCGTGAGTCCGCGGGCGGAGGCCTCCTCGCGCAGGATGCGGTTGCCCTCGGCGACGAGCCGCTCGTTCCAGGGCAGGTAGAAGTAGGGGAGGTCGGCCACGATCGCGTGCGGCGGGAGCGCGGCGAACACCGCGCGCATCCCCTCGCGGAACCGCTCCGGGTCGAACGCCGCGATGTCGTTGGCGCCGATCGACACCGTCACGATGTCCGGTTCGAGGGTCGCGAAGCGGGGGAGTTGGTCGGCCACGGCCAAGGCGACGGTCGCGCCGGACACCGACAGGTTGACGATGCGCACGGACCGACCCGTGACGGCACGCAGGTGGTCGGCGATCACGCCGACGTAGCTGTTCTTCGGGGCGGAGGCCCCGATCCCCTGGGCGGCGCTGTCGCCGATGGCCACGTAGAGCAGCTCGCCCGGATCTTTCGCGGCATCCCGCCACCACTTCGAGTGGATGGGCAGCATCTCGTTGAGCCGCACCCGCCCTTCGGCGACGGCAGCGCGCTTCGCCTGGACGCGCTGCCAGCCGACGGCGGCGAGAACGGCCCCGGCCACCAGTCCGGCCGCGGCCGCGAGGATGCGACGGAGAGCTCTCATGGACGGAACAGTACCCCGGACCGCCGACCCCGCGATGCCCACTCCGCCCGATTGGAGACGACCGCGGGAATCGCGTACGATAGTCCGCGGTACCGTGTCCGAGCGGCCGAAGGTGCAACTCTCGAAAAGTTGTGTGGGTGAAAGCCCACCGTGGGTTCAAATCCCACCGGTACCGCCACGTGCAAGCCCCCGCGACCCCGGCGTTCACCAGGGATCGCGGGGGTTTTCGCTTTGCCGAGATTGGGCGCTTGAGCCAGGGCGACAGCATCCAAGTCGTCGTCGAAGAGATCTGCATAGGGTCGAGGCACGTGAGAAGTCTTCGTCTACGGCCTGTGATCGCGCGATCGCAGAGACACACCAATCCGGTTCACGTCAACGCTGCGCCGCTTGGGGTCCACCTCGCTCGCGAGTAAGGCGGTCGCTTCGCCCCATCGGAGGCCCGTGTACGCGAGCCTTGCATGAAGGTCCCGGTGCTTCTTCGCGCTATCTGCAAGGAGCTCGACCTACGCATGGCCGAGGTATTTGTGCTTCCGGGCAGGTTGACGCCGCGAGGACGCCGTAGGCGCGGAGGACCGTTGTCGCCGGGCGCAATATCGAACCTTCGTCGGAAAGCCGGACGTCGCGCGAACGTGGAGCAGTCGAGTCGGCGTCTACTATCCGTCCTAAGCTTGCGTCATGAGTGCAACCCAGGTCGCCTCGAATGTGAAACGCAGGAAGCCGCGCGAGGATCGCCGCCAGGAGATCATTGATGCAGCGTGCACACTCGCGCTGACAGAGGGATTGACAGCGATCACGGCACGACGCGTGGCGGGATATGTTGGAGTAGGTTTCGGCCTGGTGACGCATTACTTCTCTTCGATCGATGAGTTGGTGAGCGCCGCGTTTTCTAAGGTGGTCGCCGACGAGCGAACGGCCATCGACGAGCGCGTTCGCGGTCTCGACTCTGCGACGGATCGGTTGCGTGCGACGATCGCTGCCTATACGACGCCAACGAGGGATCCATTGGGCCTTTTGTGGCTTGATGCTTGGCGACAGGCCGCGGATCGTCCGCTCTTGCGAGCCGCGGTGGTCAACCAGATGGAGCTCGACCTAGTGGACATGAAGGCCACGATCGAAGCGGGCGTTGATTCTGGCGAGTTCGTTCTTGCGGACCCGTCCTCCGTTGTTGCTATGCGCGTCCTCGCGCTCCTCGACGGTCAGGCCGCCGCGTCCGCCGTGCGAGGAGCGTTGGCCGAGTCCACACTGGATTACCCCGCTGTGGAGGGTCTTCTCGCTGCCACGGCGGAACGAGAGCTCGGACTCCCCACCGGCGCGCTCGCTCTTCACTGACGCCGCACTGGACAAGCGGTGATTCGCGGTCCATCGAGTAGGCCAGCGAAGACTCCATATGTTATTGCACAGGCGTGCAACTGTGGCTATAGTCCTCTCAACTGCTAATTGCTCGTGAGAGCAATTGAGTCTTTCTCGCGGAGGAGCGGACATGTCAGACCAAGGTGTCGCCACCGATCGTGCAGGCAGAATAGAAACTCACGGTGCGGATTTCGTCCCCGAGAGCGAGCGGCACGGCTCACCTCGCTCGTTGTTCTCGGTATGGGCCGGGTCCAACATCATCTACCTCTACTTCGTTCTCGGCGGCCTCATGGTGATCCTCGGACTTAACATCTGGCAATCGGTCATGGTCGTTGTGGCAGGCAACCTGGTATGGATCGCAGTCGGTTACCTCGCAATCAGTGGCCCGTCATCTGGTAGTCCCAGTGAGGTGATCAGCCGCGCCTTCTACGGCGTCAACGGCAACCGGATATTACAGATCGTCATTGGATGGCTGGTGGGGGTCCTCTATGAAGCCATCAACTTGTCTGTCGGTGCGCTGGCCGGTGTTGCTCTTGTAGTCCACTTCTTCGGCTCGGCACCTGGGCTGCTTCAAGCGGCCATCATCATCGGACTCGCTGTCGCGACCTTCACCATCAGCCTCTACGGCCACGCGACAATCGTGAGGTTGGCTCCTTGGTTCACCTGGATCCTTCTGGCCGCCCTGGTCGTTCTCGCGTTCTTCGTCATCGGACATGCCGACTTCGGCTATGTGCCCGACGGTGGCGCCCTCTCCGGGCCGGTTCTTTGGGGAGTTGCCGCGACCTGCTTCGCGCTGATCGCTTCAGCCCCGTTGTCTTGGGCGGTCGGAGCGGACTACTCCCGCTACCTCCCCAGCCAAACAAGCGCTAGGGCGACCGCGTTCTGGACCGGCTTTGGCGGGTTCGTCCCGGCAACCGGCATCGCCATTCTCGGCATCCTGGCGGCCACGGCCGTCGATATGAGCAACCCCGAGACGGCTATGGCCGAGATCGTGCCGCCGTGGTTCTATGTCATCTTCCTGCTCGTGATCATCGCGGGGTCCGTGTCTAACAACGCACTCACCGCCTACAGCACCGGACTCGCGTTGCTGGCAACCGGCATTCCCTGGAGACGTTCGATAACAATCATTTTCGATGCGGTCGTTGCGATCGGAGTCACCCTGTATGCGGTGTTCATCTCCAACTTCCTTGACACTCTTTCGGGACTGCTCGAGGTGAGCATTGCTGTCCTGGCACCGTCGATGGCCATTTACGTCGTCGACATCTTCTTGCGGCGCAACCGCTACGACGGGCCGGCACTTCAAGACACCAGTTCCAGTAGCCCCTACTGGTTCACCGGAGGCTTCAACCTCGGTGGAATGGGCGCGCTCGTACTGGCCGCTATCGCATCGACGTTGTGCCTGAACACCACCTTCTACGTCGGCCCGATAACCCAAGCCCTGGGTGGAGCGGACATCTCGGTGTTCGTTGGTGCGATTGTCGGGGGCGGTGTGTATTGGGCCGCCGAGGGCCGCCGCGTGCGCAAGGCTGCCGTCATCCCGGCGACCCTCGACACCTCCGCACCGGTCGTGCAAGGCGAGGGAGCATCCGCGTGAACGGGACAGATGTTGCACTCCCCATCGTCGAAAACTGGTACAGACGCGAGTGGAGCGCGCCAGGGATTGAGCGCATTGATGAGCCGCACGTGCATGAGTTCCTTCGCGCGAATATTTGGCGGGTCGTCGGCCAGGACCGGGATCTCGTCGTGGATGCCGGGCTCGGTGTGGCCTCCTTGCGGGAGCGGGCTGCTGACCTGTTCGAGCACGCACCGGTCCTGGTTCTCACGCATGCGCACCTCGACCATGTCGGTTCCGCTCACGAATTCCCTGACCGGCGGATGCATCGATACAGCCAGGTCAATGACAGCACGCCCGCCACCTTGCGTGGGCCGGAGCTCGCTGGACTTCTCGGCGTCGATTGGCCGGACATGCCTGCTCTTTTAGTGGACGCGGTACCTCGAGATTTCGAGGTTGACTCCTACGGTGTGCACTCAGCACCCCCGACAACCATCCTCGATGATGGCGACCTGGTGGATCTGGGCGACCGTCGCCTCCGGGTGCTCCACCTGCCGGGCCATACAAGCGGTAGCCTCTGCCTCTTCGATGAGCAGGCCGGCGCGCTGTTCAGCGGCGACGTCATCTACGACGACATCCTTCTCGATGGTCTGGACGAATCCGACATTGACCAGTACGTGCAAAGCATGCTCCGACTGCGCGACCTGCCTGTCCGGACCGTGTATCCGGGCCACGGTGACCCCTTCGACGGAACTCGCATGCTCGAAATCATTGACGACTACCTCAGCTCTCGTCCACCGCAGACGCCCCCAGGATGCTAGGTGAGGGAACGAGCGCGCGGCGGTGAGACGAGGGCGTGACGCTCACCGCCGCGCATCCTCGAGAAGTAGGCAACGTGAAGCTTTGCTTTGCTGACCCCACGAGGTCTATCCCACGCATTGAGGTGGCGGGCGAGGACCGAGCCGCCGCCGAGAACGCTCGCGAAAGACGGCCCGGGCCGTCCTCGCTTATCTCTCTGATGCCTCGATTGTCAGGCGTTCCTCAGTGCATCCGTCCGCACTGATGGTTACGGTGACAATGCCCGATTCTCGGGTCGACCGCAGGATGGCCATCGCCCGTCCCTGGAACGTGGTGTGGCTGCTCTGAGTGAAACCTTCGTTTGAAGAGGCCGCTGCCGATCCGAAAGCGAGTACTGCCGGGCCATCGATGGAGACGGTTACGGCACGATCGGCCGTTGGCTTGACTGTCCCAGCGCTGTCGGTGAGTTCGATCGGCACGTAGAGCAGCGACTGGCCGTCGGCGACGAATTCGTCCGTTTCGGCTCTGACGTTGAGTCGGAGGTCGGCGTCGGCGCTCCGAAGCTCGTCGCACCCTATCTGGTTTCCCCTCCGGTCGTACGCTCGGGCGGTAAGAGTGCCAGGGCGGAAAGGCACGCGGAAGGTGGTCAGCAGGTCACCGTGCCGCCGCCCGCGGCCCACTGGGGCTCCGTCGAGTTCGAGCGTCACGCGGGCGGCTCGCGCGTAGACCTCGATGGTGGCGGTCGTCCCTTCGAATCCATCCCAGCTCCAGCTGCGGATGGCGTCGGTGGCGCGGAAGAGAGAAGGTGTCCGCTTGTCGCGCGCATGATCGACCGGGCGCACGGCGATGTAGGGCTCGGTCCGCAGGCCCCAGATGATCTCGTTGACGTAGGTCTGTGTCTGGCGGCGGCCGGTGATGTCGAAGTTCGCGGTGCCGGCGAGGTGTCCGGGCCAGGGTGAGAATAGGCGCGGCCTGTCGTTGTAGCGGATGGTGCCGATGCCGGCTTCGCCGAGGTAGTCCCACCCGGTCCAGACGAAGTCGCCGATGATCTGCGGATGGGACTCGACGAGCGGCCAATTCTGCTCGAGTTGGCCGGGGCCGGTCTCCGTGCCGACGATCGGCTTCACAGGGTACTGCTTGGCGTCTTGCACGTAGCGGGCGCCCCCGTAGTTGTAGCCGGCGACGTCGAGCGCGTCCATCGCTGCCCGGATCTTGGTGTCGGTGAATTTCCTGCGCACGATGATCGGCGTGACCTTCTGCATCGCCGACATGAGCAGGTTCAGCACGGTGATGAGGCTTCGTCCGCTCCCGTTGCCCGGTCGCTCTTCGTCGCCCGGCTTGGCGGACTTCGTGAGCTGGGCAGCGTGCTTCTCGTCGCTGGGTGCGAGGAGGTTCAGGAAGGGATTCACGCCGTTGGTGATCGGTCGCGTGGCGTCGGCGGACCGCAGAATGTTGACGAGTCGTTGGTTCAATCCGATACCAGAGGGCTGTCCGGTCTCGGCGATCTCGTTACCGATCGAGTACATGATCACCGAGGGGTGGTTGTAGGCGTTCGCGACCATCGCCTCCAGGTCTCGCTCGTGCCATTCCTCGAAGTCGGATGCGTAGTCGTGGGCCGTCTTGGCGCGCATCCAGACGTCGGTGAACTCTTCCATCACGAGCAGCCCGTGCCGGTCTGCGGCAGCGAGGAGCGCGCGTGCTGAGGGATTGTGGGCGGTGCGGATGGCGTTGAACCCGGCGGCCTTGAGGAGGCGTGCCCGGCGGTCTTCGGCTTGGTCGAGCGTGACTGCACCGAGGATGCCGTGGTCATGGTGGACACAGGCGCCGCGGAGTTTGGTGACGTGACCGTTGATTCGAAGGCCGTATTCGGCATCCACGGTGACGGTGCGGATGCCGATGGAGTCGACTGCTTCGTCCTGGATGGCGGAGTCGACCGTGACCGTGGCGTGCATCTGGTACAGGTTGGGGTCGTCGGGTGACCAGAGCGCAGGGTGGTCGATTCCTATTTCGGCCGTCGCCGTCCCGGTCCCGAATCCGTCGACCGGCACATGTGCTCGGCCGGATGCGACCTCGCGGCCGTTCCGCTTCAGCGTGACGACGATCTCCGCTTCGGTCGCGTCGCCGGTCCCGTTCTCGAGCGTGACGGACACGGCGACGATCGCTTTCGCGGCGTCGGCCGAGAGGGTGGTCGCTCGGAGTCCTGTGGGCAGAATCCTCACGGGTCCGCCGGTCAGCAGGTGGACCGGCCGGTAGATGCCGCTGCCGGTGTACCACCGGCTGTTGGGCATGTCGTCATTGTGCGCCACGACCTCTATGAGGTTCTCCTCCCCGTAACGCAGGTGCGTTGCAAGTGGCACGTGGAACAGCGCATATCCGGACGGACGGCCGCCGGCGAGGACGCCGTTCACGAACACCTGCGACCGCTGGTAGACGCCCTCGAACTCAAGCGTGGGATGCTGATCGCTCCATTCCGGCGGTGCGATGAAGCGCTTGGTGTATCGGTACACCCCGCCCGGGTAGTAGCCGGTGTTGTGCCCGTTCGGCGTGTGCGGGGAGCGGGTCTCAGTGATCATCGCATCGTGCGGGAGTGTGATGGGGCCGAGGTCGTCCCGTCGGTCTTCCTGGTCGCGGCCGACGAACCAGTCGTCGTTGAAGGAGGTGCGCAGCACGGGCGGTCAGTGGAGGTCGAGGGCGGTGGTCGCAGCGTCGGGATCGCCGGCAAATGCCGCCGCTTCAAGCGTGGCGTGGGTGGCGGCGGGGACGAACCCGTCGCCGGTCCAGCGCTGAAGTGGCCGCGTCGATGCTTCGACCTCGACGGTGCGCGTCTGGCCCGGCTCCAGTTCGACGGTCGCGAATCCGAGCAGGACGCGGGAGGGGAAGTCGGCGGCGTGGATCACACCATAGAGCTGCACGACGTGGCGACCGCGGCGGTTGCCGGTGTTGGTGACCGTCGCCGCGGCGGTGAAGTGCTCGCCCTCGACGGGGTGCGCCTCGACCTGGTCGATGTGGAATGTCGTGTAGCTGAGGCCGAAACCGAGCGGGTAGGCGGCAGGGTGGCCGTCGCGGTCGAGCAGCCGCTGCCCGAACCAGCGGTCGTAGACGGTGCTTGTCGCCTCGCGGTCGAAGAAGGGCAGGTGCTCCTCGCTTGTAGGGATGGAGTAAGGCAGCCGGCCGGAGGCGTCGACGCGGCCGAGCAGCACGTCGGCGAGGGCGTGACCGCCTTCGCAGCCGGAGTACCAGGAGATCACCGTGGCCGGGACTTTGGTTCGCCACTGCTCGGTGATGACCGCGCCGGCGGTCACGACGACGACCACGGTGCGGGGGTTGGCTGCTGCAGTGGCGAGGATGATCTCCTCGTCGACGGGCCGGAGTCGCAGGCTCGCCCGGTCGCCGCCTTCAGCGGTGCCCATTGCGGTCGCGGTGGCGCCCGGCTGTCCGCCGAGCATCATGCCCTCGGGCATGGGCGGGAAGAGCGCCAGGAGGTCGGGGTTGTTCATGGCGTCGGTGCCGAGGTACTCGCCTTCGTCGTCCGCGGTGTACCCGACGACGATGATGGCGACATCCGCTGCCGCTGCCGCGGTCGCGGAAGCGTGGGGATCGTCCTCCTCGACGTGAGTGATGGTGGCGTCGGGGAGCGCGGCGATGATGCCGTCGAGTGCGGTGGTCACTGCGGGGCTGTGGACGTCGGAGGACCCGTGGTCGCCGGTGTTCGGAACGCCGGCGAGCCGCCCGATGACGGCGACGCTTGAGAGCGAGCTGGCGTCGAGCGGGAGAAGGGGACCGTCGGCGACGTTCTCGTTGCGGAGCAGGACCATGCTGCGCTGAGCGACCTCGTGGGCCAGGTCGCGGTGCTCGCGCGAGAAGACAACGGACGGGTCCGGCTGCGGCTCCAGGTCGGAGGCGTAGTAGGCGAGCTGTGTGCGGAGGATCCGGCGTGCTGCCCGGTCGACGTGCTCCCACAAGGCCTTCCCCTCGGCGAGCTCATCGGGCAGGTGGGCCGCGCGCTGCTGCCGGGCCGGCTCCTCTACATCCAGCCCGGCGACGAGGGAGACAGCCGCACCGCGGATGCCGGAGATGAAGTCGGAGACGGTGACGCCCTGGAACCCCCACTGTCTGCGGAGGATGCCCTCGAGGAGCGCCTCGTTCTGGCCTGCCCATTCGCCGTTGACCGAGTTGTAGGAGGTCATGATGCCGTCGACACCTTCTTCGACAGCGCGGCGGAAGTGCGGCAGGAACACCTCGTGCAGTGTGGCGTCGTCCGCCTGGACGTCGACGGTGAAGCGCGCGTTCTCCATCGAGTTCAGGGCGTAGTGCTTGGCGACGGCCATTGCATTGCGGTGCACGCCGCGGATCAGAGCCGCGCCGAACTCGCCGAGCAGGTACGGGTCCTCACCGTAGGTCTCCTGTGCGCGACCCCAGGCGGGATGCCGCGGCAGATTGATGCAGACTCCGCCGAAGAAGTTGGCGCCCTGAGCGCGCAACTCGCGGCCGATGGCGATGCCGATCCGTTCTTCGAGGTCGAGGTCCCATGTCGCACCGCGGGCCATCGAGACTGGGAACGCCGTGGAGGCGCCCATGACGACTCCACGCGGGCCGTCGCTGAACCGGAGACCTGGGATGCCGAGGCGCTCGACCGCGCCCATGATGATCGGGCGGGCGTTGTAGGCCTGTGACATCTCGGCGATGGCGGGCCAGAACTCCTGATCACCGTCCAGGAGCCAGAGCTTCTCCTCCGGGGTGAGGTGAGCGAGAAGCGCTTCGACGGCAGTCTCCAGCGATTCTCCACGCTGGATCTGGCGGACTGCGTCCTCGAAAGCGGTGGTGGTTGTCGTCGACATGAGATGAGTTCCTTATACGTGCGGGCGTGCGAAAGGCGTGGGGCATCCACGCGAGACGGTGAAAAGATTGGCGGCGAGGGCCGGTGGTCAGGAGGCCGCGTGACGGTCGGCGACGAGCTTTTCGACGCCGAGCATGATGAGGTTGAGGTCGAAGGCGAACTGCTCGTCGCTGCCCAACGAGGCGGAGTGCGCGCCGACCAGACGTCGCACCAGAGCGAACTCGCCTTCCGGCGCTGCTTCGAGGGCGACCTCGAGCTCGGGTTCCTGCGGGTGGGTGCCAGCGCCCGTGATCGCCCGGTCTCGGGCGGACGTGTAGGCGAGCTCGGCAAGGAGAGCGATGACGCGGCCGGCCTCATTCTCGGGCAGGCCGGCTGACACGAGCGCACGCGCGGCGGCTTCGGCCGGCCGCACCGCTTCGAGGTCTTCTTCCTTCTCCATCGCGACGTAGCTGGCCCATGCGCCGGCGCTGATCACGGCATCACGGGTGATGGTGGCGAAGGCTCGAAGGGCGTCACGCCAATCGTCTTGCGGGGTGAAGTGGTGCTGCCTCAGCGCTTCCCGGAAGGCGTCGGCGGCGACCATGCGGAGCAGGGTGGCGCGGTTCTCGACGTGGTAGTGCAGGGTCTTGCGGTCCACCCCCATCTCGACCGCCAGCTGCTGCATCGTCAGAGTCGACGGGTCCAGGGCCCGTGCGGCCTCGATGATTCGTTCGCGGTCGACACGCCGCGGCCGACCCCGTCGGGGCGTGGCGCTGCTCGTGTTCGTCATTCCGTCACTTCCGCTTCCTCTTCTCGATTATGTCGGCCGCCGCCGCTGTTTTCCACCGGGCGGGGGAAAACAGCGGCGACCGCGGTGTCGGGTTATCGGACTCGCTTGACCCGGAGGACAAGCAGGGATGCGATGGTGACCAGTGCGAAGGCGATCGGCCACACGGGTGCGTAGGCGCCGGCGAAGATGCCGACGACGGCGCCGGCGACGATCGGGCCGAGAGCGTTGCCGAGGTTCTGGCCCAGCGAGGAGAGTCCGAGGTCGCGTCCGGCCGCTTCCTTGTCAGGGAGGACGTCGATGAACAGCGCCTGATCGACGACGACGAACGTTCCGTATCCCAGCCCGGTGACCATCACCTGGATGAACATCGCGGGGAGTGTGGGCGAGATGAACGGGATCAGGAAGCTGCCCGCCATGAGCAGGCCTGCGGCCACCACGAACGGCTTGCGGCGCTTGATCTTGTCGGACCAACGCCCGCTGATGAACATGGCGAGGAGGGTTGTCGGCAGTGCGGCGAATTGGAGGAGTGGTGCGGTCTGTGCGGCCTGGGTCGCTGACAGTGCGGGGCTGATGTAGCTCTGCAGCATGTAGAGCGAGTAGACGCTGCTGATGCCGTAGCCCAGGTAGAGCAGGACTTTGGAGATCCAGGCCCAGCGATAGTCTGCGTCGCCGAGCGCTACTCCGTAGGACTTCACGACCGACTTGAAGCGCAGTGGCTTGGTGATCATCTCCCGGGACGTGTTGTCCCGAGCGAAGAGGACGAACGCCATTGTGGTGAGCAGGAGCAGGATGCCGATCGGGAAGTAGGCCGCCAGTCCGATGCTTGCGAACAGGCTGCCCGCGGCGACCGCGCCGATGATGGCACCGAAGTAGGACGCCAATCCGGAGATTCCGGAGACCACTCCGATCCGAGCTTCGGGGACGCGGTCGGCCACGGTGGCCGTCAGCGGGCCCTGCGCTACCCCGACCAGCACCTGCAGGAGCGACCAGATGACGACCATGACGGCGATCGTGGGCGCGACAGGCATCAGGCAGATCAGCGCAGTCCCGCCGATACCACCGGCAGCTATCCACGGCGCTCGGCGCCCCCATCGTGACTTCGTCCGGTCGGAGAGCATGCCGATTATCGGAGAGAGCAGCATGCCGAGCAGCACGCCAACCGAGGAGACGATCGACAGGCTGGTGGCGCGGGAGGAGTTGAACTCGGCGAGGAGCCCGAGCTGTCGCTGCTGATCAGCGTCGGGGGTCACAGTTCCCGCGGCGACCTTGCTCTGTAGGGTCGTGAGCGCTTGGAGGTCCACTCCGGAATCCGCGCCGGTGAAGATGCGGTGGAACTCGATGCCCTGCACCTGCAGGGGGACGAGGATGGCGAGCAGCGAGCCCCAGAGGAGCGCGATGCCCAGCGAGGCGAGTGAATAGAAGGTGATGTAGCGGCGCATCGCGCGGGTCTTCACCTGATACTGCACGGCGTTGGAAGCCGTCTTCGGTGCAGTTTCGGAGGAGGCGTTGGTCATGGTCTTCTTCCTTGAAGTCGGGGCGGGCGCCGGTCTCGGCGGGGTTTTTCCCCGGAATGGGGGAAAATATAGATCGCCTCGCGCCCCGTCGTCAAGCCCGATGAGAAAAACTGTCCGGGGCGCGACTTGACGCTTTGCCGATGCGCTGTCTAGAGTTTTCCCCACCACGGGGAAAAACCGTGCGTCGCCGCGCGAAGCGCGCGACTTCAACGAAGAAGGAACGAGTGATGGCGAACCACCTCGAGACCAGCCCCCGCGTCGAGTTGGGGATCGACGAACTTCTCAGCGAGATGACGCTGGAGCAGAAGGTGGCGCAGCTGCAGTGCACCATCCTGGTGGCCGGGCTCGGCGAAGCCGGCCTCGTGAACTTTCCTCACGGCACCGGCGCACTCGGTACCATCAGCACCGGCAATGGCCCGGCGGCCGATGCAGAGTTCTACGGTTCTCTGCAGCGCGAGATCGCCGGGCGTAGCGGGCACTCCATCCCGCCTCTCATGCATGGCGAGGCTGTCTCCGGCTGGACCGGCCCGGGCGGCACGGTGTTCCCGTCGGCCATCGGCTTGGGCGCGACCTGGAACCCTGCCACCGTCGAACGGATGACCGAGATCGTCCGCAAGCAGATGCTCAGCGTGGGCGTCCGCCAGGCACTGTCCCCGGTCATGGATGTCGCGCGCGACCCCCGGTGGGGCCGAGTGGGCGAGACCTACGGCGAGGACCCGACCCTGTGCGCGGCCATGAGCGTCGCGTTCGTGAAGGGCCTGCAGGGAGACCGTCTGGAGGACGGGGTTGCCGCGACGGGCAAGCACTTCCTCGGCTTCGGCTTCTCCGAGGGCGGCCTGAACATGACCTCCAACCCGATCTCGCCGCGCGAACTGCGGGAGGTGTACGCCAAGCCATTCCAGGCGGCGATCAGCGAGGCGGGTCTCGCGTCGATCATGAACTCGTACGGCACCATCGACGGCGAGCTCATCATCACGTCCAAGCACATCCTGCAGGACCTCCTGCGCGACGAGATGCGCTTCGACGGACTTGTGGTCTCGGACTACATGTCGATCAACCTCGCCGTCGACCTCAACGTGGGCGCCGACCCGACCGACGGCGGCATCAAGGCGATCAGCGCCGGCCTCGACGTCGAACTGCCGACCCCGTTCGGGTTCGGAGCCGGCCTGGTCGACGCCGTCCGGGATGGGCAGCTCGACGAGGCGGTCATCGACCGCGCCGTGAAGAACATGCTGACACTCAAGGCCAAGCTGAACCTGTTCGAGAACGGCTCGCCCCGCACCGAGCTGATCGCCGACGCCTACGACCCCGAGCGCACCACCGCGCACAGCCTCACCGCCGCGCGCGAGTCCATCGTGCTGTTGAAGAACGACGGCATCCTCCCACTCCGCCGGGACGCGAAGAAGATCGCCGTGATCGGGCCGCACGCCGACTCCGTCCGTCTCTTCTTCGGCTGCTACACCGGGCCCGCCTCCATCGACCTCGCCATGAGCGGCACCATGTCCGAGATGGCAGGCATGCTCGACCTGCCGGAGCTGACGGCGTCCCTGGAACTGCCGCCGCTGGCGCCGCTGTTCGAAGGCAGCGACGTCCGCTCGGAGCCCCCGTTGGTCGAGCAGACGCTGCGCGGGATGTTCGGCGACAACACCCCGACCATCGTCGAGGCGATCCGCCGCGCCGCGCCCGACGCCGAGGTCGTCTACGCCAAGGGATGCGAAGTCGCGGGCACCGACCGCACCGGATTCGATGCCGCGGTCGCGGCCGCCCGTGAGGCGGACGTCGTCATTCTCACCGTCGGAGGCAAGTACGGGTGGGGAAGCTCCTCCACCTCCGGTGAAGGAATCGACACCGCGGATATCGGCCTGCCGGGTGTGCAGGAGGAGCTGGCGCGCCTCATCCACGAAACGGGCACGCCCGCCGTGCTCGTGCACATGGACGCCAAGCCCTTCTCCAGCGAGTTCATCGCCGAGAACTACGCGGCCGTGCTGGAAAGCTGGTTCCCTGGCGAGACCGGCGGCACCGCCCTCGCCGACGTGCTCTTCGGGGACTACAACCCGGCCGGGCGGCTGCCGATGACGGCCGTGCGGCACGCGGGCCAGATCCCGATCTACGCCGCCCACCGACGCAGCAACAGCGTCAGCAGCCGCGGCACCATGATCATGAACCGATATGTGGATGGGACCAAGGAGCCGCTCTTCGTCTTCGGCGAGGGCAAGAGCTACACCACCTTTGACTACTCGGACCTGAGCATCGACTTCGATGGCGACCCCGAGAGCATCGTCACGATCGCCTGCCGGGTCACCAACACCGGCGCGTACGACGGCGACGAGGTGGTCCAGCTCTATGTGCGGGACGAGCTCTCCAGCATGGTCCGCCCGGTTCAGGAGCTCGCCGGCTTCGCCCGCGTCCACCTCGCCGCCGGGCAGTCTCGAACGGTGACCTTCGAAGTCCGCGCCTCCCAGTTCGCGTTCCTCGATCTGGACATGCAGTGGATGGTGGAAGCAGGCCAGATGACCGCCCGGATCGGCGCTTCGTCCGAAGACATCCGCCTCACTGGGGGATTCACCATTGATCGGACCGCGTGGGTCGACGGCAAGACGCGCGGCTTCTTCGCCCGCGTCGCGGTGGACTGACCGCGAGCATCGCTGATGTCGGCAGAACCGATCCGGGTAGGCATCCTCGGAGCAGCGCGCGTCGCCCCGAGCGCGCTGCTCCGGCCCGCCGCCGAGGTCGACGAGGTCACGGTCACGAGCGTCGCGTCACGAGATCACTCGCGTGCCCGATCCTTCGCCCACCGACACGCCATTGCGCGAACACACGCCAGCTACGAGGACTTGCTCAACGATGACGAGGTGGACGCTGTCTACATCGCCACGCCGGCCGCGCACCACGCACACTGGACAATGGCCGCCATCGCAGCGGGCAAACATGTCCTGTGCGAGAAGCCGTTCACCAGCAACGCCACCGCAGCGCGCGCCGTGGAAGCCGCAGCACTGGAATCGCCCGAGCTGGTGGTGATGGAGGCGTATCACTCCGCCTACCACCCGTTCCAACAGCGGCTCCGGGACATCATCGCCTGGGGCGACCTGGGGACTATCTCCTCAGCGCGCGCCACTTTCGCGATCCCCCTGATCTCCAGGAAAGCGATCCAGTGGAACGCTGCGCTCGGCGGAGGCGGGCTGCTCGATGTGGGGTACTACCCGCTGCGGCAGTTGCGCGAGCTGTTCGGTGAACCCGAGGGGATCCTGAAGTCGCGGGTCTGGGCGAAAGGCGACGTGGACCGCCGCCTTGAAGCGACCCTGCAGTTCCCGCGCGGCGTCCGAGCCCAGGTGGTCTCCGCCATCTGGTCCCACCGCGTCCTGTCCTCACGCCTCGAAATCGTCGGCGATAGGGGTCGCCTCCAAGCGTCCTGGCCATACCACCCGCAGAGCGGGACGCGCATGGTCGTCGAATCCGGTCAGAGCCGGCGCAAAGAAGTGGCGGATCGCCGGCCCACATACGCGTTCCAACTCGAAGCGTTCCGCGACGCCATCCGGTCCGGGGTCCCACCGATCACCGGTCCGGCACAGGCTGTCGCCCAACTCGAAGCCATCGATGCCCTCTACGGGGCGGCCGGCCTCCGCCCTCGAACTTCCATCAACTGACCGCACCACGACGACAAGGACAACCGTGCGCAAGACGAGCTTCAACACCGACTGGGGCGTGCGCCACCAGACCAGCCCCTTCCTCGAAATCCTCGGGCAGGCTGAAGCCCCCCAGCCTGTAACCCTCCCGCACGACTGGCTGATCTCCCAGCCGCGCTCCGCCGAGAACAAGCCAGGCGCGCTCACCGGCTACCACGGCGAGGACGTCGTCGAGTACGTGAAGACCTTCACCGCCCCCGACGGCTTCGAGACCGGGCGCGTCGAGGTGCAGTTCGACGGTGTCTACCGCGGCGCCATGATGTACGTCAACGACGCATTCGTCGCACAACGCCCATACGGCTACATCCCCTTCTCGGTGCGGATCGACCCGTACCTGCACGACGGGGAGAACCAGATACGCGTCGAATGCCGCAACCACCTCGATGCACGCTGGTACTCCGGTCTCGGCATCTACCGCGACACCTGGCTCCTCACCGGTGGTGCAACGCACATCGCACGGAACGGCGTCCGCGTCCGCACCCGCGACGCCGACGCATGGAAGGCCGTCATCGACGTGACCACCACCGTCGAGAACGACTCGCAACGGCTCGACACCGTCACCGTGATCACCGAGGTCGTCGCCCCGACCGGTGAGATCGTCGCCGCCGAGTCGGCTCGGCTCTCGGTCCGACCGGGGGAGGCGGCGCCGTTCCGGCAGCGGTTCGCCCTCACCAAGCCGTCGCTCTGGAGCCCGCAGACCCCATCGCTGCACACCGTCCGCACCCGGCTCATACCAACCAGTGGTGTCGAAGAAGTGCACGAGGAGCAATTCGGCATCCGCACCCTCAACTGGGATGCGCAGGACGGCTTGCTCATCAACGGCCAGCCGGTCAAGCTTCGCGGCGGCTGCATTCACCACGACAACGGTGTGCTCGGCGCGGCAACCATCGCCCAGGCGGAGGAGCGCCGGGTCCAGTTGCTGAAGGACGCCGGCTACAACGCCATCCGTTCCGCCCACAACCCCATCAGCACCGTCCTGCTCGAGGCGTGCGACCGCATCGGCATGCTCGTCCTCGACGAGTTCACCGACGGCTGGACCACCCCCACCCTCGGCTTCGGCTACGGTCTCGACCTCAACGAATGGTGGCAGCGCGACCTCACCGAACTCATCGAACGGGACTACAACCACCCCAGCGTGATCATGTACTCCATCGGCAACGAGGTCGCCGACACCGGCAACAGCTGGGGCGCTACGTTCGGACGCGACCTCGTCGACTGGATCAAGAGCTTGGACGACACCCGCCCGGTCACCAACTCCATCAACCCCATGATGACCGTCCTCCACGACCTCAAAGCCGAACTCGGCAAGGACGACAGCGCCGGCGTCAACGCCTTCATGCGCGACCTCGGCGAGCAGACCCACGACCTGGTCGTCTCCGACCTCGCCACCGAGCGTCTCGAGGAGCCGATGTCGCAGCTGGACATCTCCGGCTACAACTATGCCTACGGCCGATATGAGCTCGATATCGAGCGCCACCCACAGCGTCTGCTGCTCGGCACCGAGGGACTGCCGGGCAAGCTCGACGAGGTGTGGCCGTACGTGGTGCGCTACCCACAGGTTATCGGCGAATTCAGCTGGACCGCCTGGGAGTACGTCGGAGAGGCCGGACTCGGCGCCGACAAGCCTGCCGAGGAGGCCTTCTTCGGCAACTACCCGTGGCGTTTCTCCGGGACCGGCGATCTCGGCATCACCGGGCAGCGTCGGACCATATCGTACTGGCGCGAGACGGTCTGGGGGCTCCGCTCCGCTCCGTTCATCGCCGTGCACCGCCCGGATGCCGGCGACCGGGACCAGCTCAGGCCGTCCATCTACACGTGGAGCGACAGCGTCAACAGCTGGAGCTTTCCCGGCCGCGAAGGCGCGACCCTCACCGTCGACGTCTACTCCGACGCCGATGAGGTCGAACTGCTACTGAACGGAAACACGATCGGCCGGTCGCCGGCTGGAGCGGAACACCGCTTCATCGCTTCGTTCCAGCTGCCGTACCAGCCGGGTGAGCTCACGGCCGTTGCGCATCGCGGCGGTGCCGAAAGTGGTCGGTCGGCCATTCGGACAGCGGGTGGCGACGTCACCTTGACGCTCAGCACCGAGCGCAAAGAAATCATCGCCGACGATCGAGACCTCGCGTTCATCGAGATCGCCTTCACCGACGGCCAGGGAACGGTGCACATCTCGCGGGGCGACGAAGTCACCGTCACTGTCTCCGGCAGCGGGGCCCTTCAGGGGCTTGGGAGCGACAACCCGGCGTCTGAAGACGACTACACCGGCGCCAGCTGCCACGCCTACCGCGGGCGAGCGCTCGCGGTCATCCGACCGACGAGTGCCGGCCCCATCACCATCCGCGTCGAGGCGGGAGATCTCTCCTCTGAGGTCACCGTTACTGCAGTGGAAGCGTGATGAAGACCAGTCGATCTCAACTCACGATCAGCGTCCTCGGCTACCTGGCACGTCACCTCGGAGGCCCTCTCGTCGAGAAGAGTATCCGCATGCGCCGCGATCAACTCGATCACCTCCCGTCGGCCCCAGGCAGCATTGTCATGCTCGGCGACAGCATCACCGATCAGGGCGAGTGGCAGGAACTGCTTCCCGATCTCGCTGTCGTGAACCGCGGCGTCGGTGGAGAAACCAGCGCCCAGGTGCGCGACCGTGTCGCCCGCTCGATCCGCGAGCCGACCGCCGTCAGCCTCCTCGTCGGCACCAACGACCTGACCGCAGGTACTCCTCACTGGCAGATCGCAGCGAACGTCGCCGCGATCCTCGACGAGATCGAGAGGTGTGCTCCGGGTACACCCGTGCTTCTCAACGGCATCATGCCGCGGAGCGCGAAATTCGCCCGAGAGATCCATGAGGTCAACGCGCTATATAAGCAAGTGGCAGGACAGCGGCCTACCGTGGGGTTCATCGACACCTGGCCGGCGCTCAGAGATGGTGAAAATATCCGCTCGGACCTGAGCTTCGACAACCTCCACCTCAACGGGAAAGGTTACGAGCAGTGGCTCACAGTTCTGCGTCCGGCGCTCGACCGAGCAATCCAACAGCGCTCCCACCCAACCTCAACCGACTCATAACGGTTCAGGAGGCGCCGCAACCATGACTCGGATGGTCGCGCTGGGCAGTTCCTTCGCAGCGGGGGCAGGCATCACGCCCATCATCGATCGGAAAGCTAATCGGTCTGCGGGCAATTACCCGTACCTTGTAGCCGCCTCGATCGGAGCGAAACTCACCGATGTCACCGTCAGCGGCGCAACAACCGAGACGATTCTTCGAGAACCGCAACGTCTGGGGTCGCGACGTTTACCTCCCCAGATGCAGTCGTTCGCGCCTGACGCCGACGTCGACCTGGTGACACTTACGGCCGGCGGGAACGACCTGCGCTATCTCGGCACTCTCATCTCGGTGGCGTACGGCAGCTGGCTGGAAGCGCGACCCGCCACACGGGTCCTGGGCCGCCGCTTGCGGGCCGCAGCCGTAGCATCGCCATCAACGCAGCGAGAAGTCGACGCGGCCGCGGCAGGGCTCGTCTCCATCGTGGAGGCCATCCGCGAGCGGGCGCGTTCGGCTCGTATCCTTCTGGTGAACTACCTCACCGTTGTTGGGCCAGCGACGGCCCCGTCGCGCGCCGCACCCTTCACGGCCGACGAGTTGGCATCATTCCGGAGAATCGCCGACCAACTCAAACAAGCGTTCGTGATCGCCGAAAGCGCGACCGACGCTGAGCTCGTCGACGTTGCGGCGATTAGTGAAACGCATGGGCTGGGGTCGCAGGATCCATGGGTCCAAGGATTCGCGCCGCGCAGCGCGCGAGAAGCGGCGCTATTTCATCCGACACCGGCCGGGATGCGTGCAGTTGCTAGCGCCGTCGTCGACCACTTCCACTCAAGACCGTAAGCCTGATCTAGGAGGGTCTTCGGCCGAGAGAGCAGCGTCGATGGTCCTGTCGGCAATCCACTGCTCTGAGGACTGGCCTATTGAGGACCCGCACCGCTAGGCAACTCTCGAAAAATGATGGTGTACAAGCAGCGGAATTGTGGGCAGCTTGGAACACTACATCCCCCAAGCGCGGAGCTTGACTACATTTTGACTACAACTTGACGAGTTGCGACGATATCTCGTGAGATTGCAGCAGCCGTACTTCGTTGACTTTCCGCGGGAGTTGCCAGGATATCCGGGGGACATAGTGGCCTGAACTAGAGTTCAAATCCCACCGGTACCGCCATCGCAAAGCCCCCGCGATCCCAGCCTTTATCAGGGATCGCGGGGGTTTCGCCTTCCCGGGCTCAACTCAGAATGCTGACGCCGGTGAGCCGCTCGGACGTGCTCCACAGCGCAGCCGCCGCAGCCGGATCGGTCGCCTTCGGTGCGAAGGGGACCCCGAGCGCATCGGGACGGGTTCGCGAACCGGTCGGTCCCCAGAACAGCGCCGGATCGGCGTGGGGGCTCAGGGCGGCGGTCAGCACGCCGATATCGGCCGGCTCCGGTTCGCGGCCGATCGCGCGGGCGAGCAGCCCGGTCACGATCCGGGTCGCCGCCGACGGGTAGGTCGCGTGCAGGGGAGTGCGTGCCATGCCGGGGTGCGCGGCGAGACTCCGCGTCGGCCGGCCGGTGGCGACGAGACGCCGGTTCAGTTCGATGGCGAAGAGCACGTTGGCGAGCTTCGAGCGGTTGTAGGCGCCGCCCGGGGAGTAGCGGTCACGGTCGGAGAGGTCGGTCACATCCAGCTTCGCCGCCCGGTAGAGGGAGGACGACACGGTGACGATCCGCGCCGCTTCGGAACGGTCGAGCAGGGGGAGTACGTGGCCGGTGAGGGCGAAGTGGCCCAGGTGGTTCGTCGAGAACTGGCTCTCGATGCCCGCCTGGTCGTGGCGCAGGGGACCGCTGCTGCTGGCTGCGTTCAACACCAGAAGGTCGAGCGGTGCGTCCCCGGCGCTCTGTGCGAACCGTCGGACGGAGTCCTGGTCGATGAGGTCGAGTGGCGCGACCGTGATCCGGCCGGCGGGGAGATGGTATGCGGCGACGAGATGGTCACGCGTGCTCTGCGCGCGCTCCACGTCGCGGGCGCCGATGATCACGTCCGCGCCGCGGAGGGCCAAGGTTCGCGCCGTGACCAGTCCGAGGCCACTCGAACCTCCCGTGACGATGGCCCGCCGCCCGGTGAGATCGGGGGCGGAGGCGAGGGGGTCGGTCAGTCGGATGCGCGTCGGGCGGGTCATGCTCGGAGCGTATAGTTTGACATCAGTGTCAAGGTCAAGCCGAGGGTAGGGGGTCATCGTGCGCATCGGCGAGCTGAGCGAACGGATGGGCGCGAGCCCGAGGTCGCTGCGGTACTACGAGCAGCAGGGACTGCTGACCTCCGAGCGCGGGTCGAACGGGTACCGCGAGTATGCCGCCAACGCGGTCGCGACGGTCGAGACGATCCGCGCGCTGCTCGACATGGGCCTCCCCACGGTGCTGGTGAAGGATGTGCTCCCATGCACCGTCGGCGAACGATCCGAGGCGGCGTGCCCGCAGCTCCTCGGACAAATCGCCGCCCTGCGAGACGACGTGCGGACGCGGGCGGCACGATTCGAGCAGATCGACGCCTCCCTCAGCTCGTACCTGAGCGCCAACGCGTGACGCAGCTCCGGTCAGGTGCGGCGTGATCCCGCCTGCACCGCGCCGGCGAGCCTAGCGCCCGCGCGGCGGACGCCCCGGGTTCCTGTGAACTCTGGAATCCGGGGCGTCCGTCATGCGGACTGCTTCGTCCGGCGGCGGGGCGGTGCGCTCAGGGGCGCGACCATGCCTGGTTGGGGACGCCGTTGCAGTACCAGACGTCGACCTTCGTGCCGTTTCCAGTTCCGGCGCCGGCCGCGTCGAGGCAGAGCCCCGGGTCGGCGGCGGAGGTGATCGTCCCGTTCGGGTTCACGCTCCAGCGCTGGACGTCGGCACCGGTGCACGACGCGATGATCACGGCGGCTCCGGCTGCGACGGTCGACCCGTCGGTCCCGGCCTGCATGCAGAGGTCGCCGTAGACGGTGAGCTGACTGTCGCTCGTCAGCTCCCAGCTCTGGTTGCCGCCGCCGTTGCAGTCCCACAGGTCGAGGCTGGTGCCCGGCGTCGTGCTGAAGCCGGGAACGTCGACGCAACGGCCGGATGCCTGGCCCACGATCGGCTGACCGGGAGGAGCCGCGGGCAGGTCGTTGACGGGCTCGGTGTCGCCGTATCCATAACCCCACTTCAGCTGCGCGACGCCGGTGACGCTGTTGTCCGTCAGTGTGCCGTCCGGCTGGAGTGACTCGATCGAGTAGGAGTCCCCGGCCCGCAGACCCGGCCAGTAGACGATCCCCATCCGGTGGCTGCGGGCGAAGTCCGTTACGGCGGCGAGGTACGACGTGTACACGTTCCCGTTGTGGGCCCCGTAGTTGAGCCCGATGGTCATCGGAGAGCCGGCCTCGTCGATGATCGTCCGGCCCGCGTAGGCGCCGACGCGCGCGGCGAGATCGGCAGTCCACTCCGCCTCGGTGGTGTGGTCGGCCCAGTAGCCGTAGAAGTGCAGCGAGAGCAGCGTGCCCTTGAGCTGCGGAGCGTCGCCGACGCCGGTCACGTTGTCGTTGTACCCGGTGCCGCTGATCACCACGCGGTTGCGCGGAACCTGGCGGTGATCCGCCAGCCACTGCGACGTCACGCCGACCCACTGCGCGAGGGTGTAGCCGTGCGGCTCGTTCATCGGCTCAAAGTACACGTTCTGCGTGTGCTGGAACTCGCTCACCACCGTGTTCCACATGGATGTCCAGGCGGGCACATCGTCGATGATGCCGTCTTTGCTGGTGTCGGCCTCCCAGTAGCTGAGGATGACCTTGTCGCCCCGGGCGATCGCGGCGTCGATCGCTCCGCGATAGGACCCCCACCATGCCGTGCCGACGCTGGCCGGGTTGATGGGCAGCCGGACGGTGTTGGCACCCAGGTTCTGCTCGAAGCCGCTCAGGATGCGCTGGGCTGTCGCGAACACCTCGTCGCGGCTGTCCGACGTGCTCAGTCCTGTCGGGACGACGGCGTCGGCGGCGTAATTGTCGCGCGGGTCGGCCCAGTTGACTCCCTTGAACTCCGATGTCCCTGGCCCGTGCGCGGGCTGCGACTGGTCGGCCATGGCAGGGGTGGATGCGGTCAGGGCTGCCAGCGCGAGCGCGCCGGCGACGGCGGCCGCCAGCACTCCTCTCCGGGGGTTCTTCGGCAATGTTGACGTCAACATTTTGCGGTGCATGTGATCCTCGTCGATCTATCGGGGGGTGATTCCGTCGGGCTGGTCAGCGGCGCGACCCGGTGCGGACGATGCTGCCACGGGCTCGCGGCGGCGTCAAGAAAGCGGGCCGGCCTGGCCAAACGGACCCTTGACAAATAAATCGAGTGCACTCAAACTTGAGTGAACTCAAGGAAGGTTCGTGATGAAAGCCGTCGTCCTGTCCTCCTACGCGTCCCGCCTTGCCGTCGACGAGGTGCCCGAGCCGGCCGTCGGGCCGCGCGACGTACTCATCGACGTGCACGCCGCCGGGCTCAACCAGCTCGACGAGAAGCTTCGAGCCGGCGAGTTCACGCAGATCGTGCCGCTCGAGCTCCCCGCGATCCTCGGGCTCGATGTCGCCGGCACCGTGGTCGCGGTCGGGTCGGAGGTGCGGGCATTCGTGCCCGGCGACCGCGTATACGGCAGGGTCCAGGATGGGCGGATCGGCACGTTCGCTCAGCGCATCGCCGCCGACGAGGACGACCTGGCTCCCATTCCGCCCGCCCTCCCGATGAACGAAGCCGCTTCCCTCCCGCTCGTGGCGCTGACCGCGTGGCAGGCGCTCGCCGTGCGTGCCAGGGTTCGGCCGGGCCAGAACGTCCTCATCCACGCCGGCGCCGGGGGAGTCGGCTCGATCGCGATCCAGCTGGCCAAGCACCTCGGGGCCACCGTCGCCACGACAGCGAGTGCGGTGAACGCCGAGTTCGTGAGGTCGCTCGGCGCCGACGTCGTGATCGACTATCGCGCAGACGATTTCGAGCAGCAGCTCAACGGCTACGACGTCGTGCTCGACAGCGTCGGCGGTGACAACCTGATGAAGTCGCTTCGCATCCTGCGCCCGGGTGGGGTCGCCATCGGGATCGCCGGGCCGCCCGATCCGGCTTTCGCACGCCGGCTCGGACTCAATCCCGTCCTGCGTGCGGGCATCGCCGCGCTCAGCCGCACGGTGCGCCGCGCCGCCCGACGGCTCGGCGTCGAGTACTCGTTCCTCTGGATGTCGGCCAGCGGCGAGCAGTTGCGCGAGATCTCCGCGCTGGTCGAGTCCGGCGCGATCCGTCCGATCATCGACCGTGTGATCCCGTTCGAGGAGATCCCCGAGGCGGTCGCCCGCCTCGGGACGGGCGGAGGCCGAGGCAAGACCGTCGCCGTGATCGCCCGCGGCGACGCTCAGGCCTGATCACCATCCATCGCATCCACAAGGAGCCCGTCACCATGACCGACACGAACCCCATCACGTCGTACGCCGAGGCGCCGACCCGGCACGTCAGCGCCGCCGGTGTCACCTTCGCCTATCGCGATCTGGGACCTCACGGCGACATCCCCGTCGTCTTCTTCGTGCACCTCGCGGGCACGCTCGACAACTGGGACCCGCGCATCGTCGACGCCATCGCGCGCGAGCGGCGCGTCATCACCTTCGACCAGCGCGGTGTCGGGGCTTCCTCAGGAACCGTGCCACGCACTCTCGAAGAAGCGGCGGACGACGCCTACACGTTCATCCGCGCGCTCGGCCTCGACCGGGTCGACATCTTCTCCTTCTCGATGGGAGGGATGATCGCGCAAGACCTCGTGCTGAAGCACCCGGACCTCGTCCGCCGACTGGTGCTCACCGGTACCGGGCCGCGCGGCGGTGCGGACATGGACAAGGTCGTGCTGACGACCTACGTGGATCTCGTCCGAAGCGCTCTTCGCCGCGTCGACGTCAAGGAGTTCCTCTTCTTCAACCGCAACGAGACCGGCAAGCGTGCCGCGAAGGCGTTCCTCGGGCGTCTCCGGGAGCGGACGGTCGACCGCGACAAGGAGATCACGCTGGCCGCGTTCAACACCCAGCTCTTCGCGATCCGGAGGTTCGGCCGGTCGGCGCCGGCGGACCTGTGGCGGATCACGCAGCCCACGCTCATCGCCAACGGTGACAACGACCGCATGGTCCCGTCGGTGCTGTCCGAGGACCTGCACCGGCGGATCGCCGGTTCGACACTGGTGATGTACCCGGACTCCGGGCACGGCGGCATCTTCCAGTACCACGAGCAGTTCGCGCCGCTCGTCGCCGCCTTCCTCCGGGACTGACGAACCGGTCGGCGCCCGCGGGCGCGTTATGGTGATCACCTGCCGATCGAGAAGGGATGAGATGACCGCCACCCCCGCACCGCCCGGCCGGCGAGAGCGCAACAAGCAGGAGAAGCTCGACCGGATCGTCGCCGCGGCAAGCGCCCTCTTCGCTGAGCGCGGTGTCGACGAAGTGACGACGCAGGAGGTGGCCGCGGCCGCGGACATCGGCGCGGGCACCCTGTTCTTCTACGCGCGTACCAAGGGCGAGCTGCTGCTCATGGTGCAGAACGCCCTCTACGCCGACGCGCTCGACGAGGGGCGCGAGGCCGCCCGGAGGATCGACGACCCGGTGGATGCGGTGCTCGCGATCGCCGACCCGATCATCCACTGCAACCGCGCACAGGTCGACAACGGGCGCGCCTACCTGCGCGAGATGGTCTTCGGCGACCCGACGGAGCCGCATCACGCGAAGGCGCTCGAGATCGTCGCGCAGACCGAGCAGGCGATGGCCGAGACCATCGCGCGCACGGCCGCCGGTGTCGGCGATCCGGCCGTCCTAGCGCACATCGTCTCCGCCATCCTCTTCATCGCGATGTCGGCCAGTCCCGCCGCGACAAGCGTGGACACGATCCGGGAGGATGTGCGGCGCCAACTCGACGCGCTGCTGGGGTAGCGGCCGGTTTCCGGGGGCGGGAGCCAGGCTCATTGCCGCATGGCTCGGAACGTGCCGAACATGGCGCGAGCGATCGCAACGACTCCTCCAACGATCAGCAGCGGCTTCCACGCGAGATAGATCGCCGGAAGGACGCATCCCGTCGGAGTCGCGCACGGTGCGTTCGCCATGCCTCGGATGATGAGGATCGCTGCCACAGCGATTGCGGCGCCCGCCCAGAGCCGGACGAGTTGGGTTCGACTCGCGCGCCTGCGCCGCGCCCGAGGCGCTCTCCGCGTTGCCACAGCGATCGGTTTCCGTGACGCGACAGGGCGCCCTCGCGAGCTTCCGGTGCCCGGATTCGAGACGCGTGAGACCAGCCGTTCGAACCGTTGCATCACGCGAAGAGTGTCGGCGGCTCGAGGGTCGACGTGCCAGGTCTGCGGTTCTTCCGCGGCGAGTCTGAGCAGCTCGACCTTCGTTGTGCTGAGCTGTGGCGGCCGTGCCTTCAGCCAGGCGACCAGCTGATCGGCGTCCACCACAGCGATCGACTGATTCTGGGTGGATCGGCCGTCCTTCACGGAGCGGGCGTTGAGAACTGCGATCACGGGCGTCACGGGGACGGGGAACCCCGCCTTCTCTGCCAGCCGGCGCCCGACATCTAGAGCATCGTTTCGCGCGACCTTGAGATGGGACGTGTTCGCATTGTTCACCCGCAGCACGTGATCCCCGACCCAGACCGACGCCCCGTGGTGATGCTTGGTGTTGATCGCGAAGACGCCGCTCGGCCCGATGACGAGATGGTCGACGTCCTTCGTGTCCGCCCCGATCGGTACCGAGTGGCGAACAAACCAGTCGGCCCCCAACCCGCTGAGCATCTCTCCGACACGCATCTCGCCGAGGGCACCCTGATACCAGGACCATGCATCCGGGTGAAGCGTGACCTGCTTTTCCGTCCGCAATCCGAGATCCCGCCGCTCCGCCTCGGACTGCACCTGCAGGCATTTCAGTGCGACGGCGTACCCCGCTGGTCGCGAGGAGAGCGCGCTGATGCCCGCGAAGTCCACTCGCGAGATCGCTTCCGGCTCTGACGCGGTCGACTCATCCCCCATGGATATGACGCTAAGCGAGCAGGCGGGTGAACACCCGCCCCAGTGGAGGGGATGCGGCCCCTGCCCGAGCGCACCCGGCCTGCGGTATGACGTGCCTATGCCCAGGACCCGAGGCCGGGGCTCGAACCTCGTTCCGATCGCCGGCCAGCTTCGCACCTACAAGCGAGCGTGGCTGCGCGGCGACGTGATCGCCGGCGTCACCGTGGCCGCGCTCATCGTCCCGAAGAACCTGGGGTACGCGGGCATTGCGGGCATTCCGCTGCAGAACGGGCTCTACGCGGCCGCCGCCGGGGCCATCGTGTATGCGATCTTCGGCACCAGCAGGCAGATCTCGATGGGCCCGAGCTCCGGTCTGGCTGCGGTGGCGGCCAGCGCCGTGCTCGCCGCGGGCATCGCGGGAGAGCAGGATGTCGCCTCCTTCGTCGCCGGCATCACCCTCGCGTCGGGTGTCTTGTTCCTGCTCCTCGCCGTGCTCAAGATGGGCTGGATCGCGCAGTTCCTGTCGCGTGCCGTGGTCACCGGGTTCCTCTTCGGCGCGGCGATCGACGTCGTGATCGGGGAGCTGCCGAAGCTCACCGGCACCGAGGTCACCGGCTCCAATCCCATCCAGGAGCTGTGGTCGTGGATGGGGTCGCTCGGCGACGCGCATCGCACGACGGTCCTCGTCGGGCTCATCTCCCTGGTGGTCGTCTTCGGGCTGCGGGCCATCGCGCCGCGCGTACCGGGGGCACTGGTCCTGGTGGTGGGCGGGCTGGTGGCGGCCGCCGTCCTCGACCTCGGAGCGAAAGGCGTCGCGCTGGTCGGCGACGTGCCGCGAGGGCTGCCCGTGCCGGAGGTGCCGGACCTTCCGCAGCTGTGGGAGCACGCGGGAACCGTCGCGCTCGCCGCGGTCGCTCTGGTGCTGATCGGCTTCTCGCAGACGGCGGGGGATGCGCGCACGTTCGCCGCCAAGCATCGCTACCAGATCGACATCAACCAGGAGTCCGTCGCGCAGTCGCTCGCGAACATCACCGCGGGACTCTTCCAGGGGATGCCCGTGTCGACGAGCCTGTCGGCGAGTTCGCTGAACGACCGCTCCGGCGCGAAGACCGGGCTGGCATCCCTGACCTCGGGCGTCACGGTGCTGCTGACGCTGCTGTTCCTGGCGCCGCTCTTCTCGAACCTGCCCAAGGCGGTGCTCGGGGCGCTGATCATCGAGGCGGTGGTCATGGGGATGATGGACCTGCCGGAGATGCGGCGGCTCTTCCGGGTGAAGAAGGTCGACTTCTGGATCGCCGTCATCGCCCTCCTCGGGACGCTCGTCTTCGGTGTGCTCGCGGGCGTCGTCATCGGCATCGGGCTCTCGCTCGTGTGGTTGATCGCCGTGGCGACCCATCCGGAGATGCCGATCCTCGGCCGGGAGCGGGGAACGCAGGTGTTTCGCGAAGTGGATGAGCACCCCGAGGACGAAGTGCTGCCCAGCGTGGCGGTTCTCCGGTTCGACGGCGGTTTGTTCTTCGCCACTGCGGACGCGCTCGAGGACAGACTGCGCGAGGTCGTGCAGGCGGAACCGGAGCTCACCCGGGTGGTGATCGACTGCGAGGGCATCAACTTCATCGACTCCCAGGGTGCTGCGACGATGGCCGACCTCGTCACGCTCGCCCACGACGCCGGTCTCGATCTCCGCATCACCCGGCTGAAGCCGGGTCCGCGGGCCGTTCTCGAACGCGACGGCGTGATCGCGATGATCGGCGCGGACCACATCCACGGCAACATCCACCGAGCCGTGCAGGCGGGACAGGATGCGGCCGAGCGCAAGCCCGACGACGCGGGCTAGCGCCGTCGGGTCACCGGAAGAGCAGCGCGTCCGCCACTGCCCCGATCATGCGGGCGATGGCGTCGCCGAGGCCCCGGAAGAATCCGCGGCGCGCGTCGCCGGGTCGGCGTTCGCGAGCATGGCGTCCCACGCGCGGTTTCTCGGGATCCGCTCGATCGCCGTCAGGTGCGGGGGTCGTCATCCTCGTACCAGCCCTCAGCCTCGCTCACGGTCGTGTCAAGTCCTCACCCATCGAACCGCTCCCAGTGGCCCTCGCTGATCACCTCGACGTTCCCATCGACGACGGAGATCGCCGTCTGGTCGTCGATCGCGTAGGAGCGGCCCGGGATGCGCTCGGCCCAGCGCCGGGCGGCTTCCGTCGTGTTCTCCGTCCATCCCGGGTAATCGAGGTGGGGGAAGATCGAGAAGTCGACGACGCCGAGGGTGTCGTCGGGGCCGTCCGGCTGCCAGTCGAGGAACTCCCGTCCGACGCGCGGCGTCATAACCATGCTGCCGGCACTCACGCCCACCCAGACGGTGTCGGCGAGCTCCGGCAGCAGCGCGGCCAGGCCCGACCGCTGCATCCACTCGTAGAGGTACCGCGCCTCGCCGCCGTCGACCAGCAGGACGTCCGTCTCGCGCACCCACGTCGTCCACCGTTCTTCCGCGAGGCTCGGGAGGGCGGTCAGTTCGAGCACGCCGACCGACTTCCAGCCGAGGCCGACGAGGCCCGGCCTGTCCTCCCAAGCGCCGGCGGTCGACCGCCACACGCTCTGCGCGCTGCACGCGGGCTGCCCCCACTGCGCGGTCGGGATGAAGAGCGCGCTGCTCTCGGCGATCGGCTTGCCCAGCATCCCGATCAGGGCGTCTTGGATGCTGGGATTGGTGATGCCCCCGGACGTGAGCAGCAGCTTCATCGATTCCTCCCCGAATGCGCTGGGCCGCCGCCCACCGTAGACGGCCTCGGGGTGCGGCGACAAGCATCCACCGGAGTCGAGGGCGGGATGCTGCACTAGCCGACCGCAGACACGGCAGCGTCATTCCGGGACCGGCGGTGCCGGCGCTCGATGGCTTGGCCAGCGTAACTGGCAGCGACGATGAGCCCGGCACCGCACACCCCGAACGGCCCGATGGTCTCGCCGGCGATCAGCACACCGACCAGCAGCGCCCACACCGGTTCGGTACCCATCAGGATGCTCGCGCGCGACGCGGACGTGCGTCGGACCGCCCACAGCTGGACCGCGAACGCGAACAGCGAGCAGAGCACGCCGAGGAACAGGACGTCCGCCCATCCGCCTGCGTCGAGGTGCGCGGCACGGGCCGGGAGGTCCGGTCCCGCCAGCAGGGAGAACAGTGCGGCGCAGACGAGCATCTGCACGAGCACCACCCCGAGGGAGCTGTCCCGCCGTCCGCGGGTGAGGCGGGCGCTCGCCGTGACATGAACGGCGCGGACGACGGCCGCCGCGATCACGAGGGCGTCGCCGAGCGTCGGGGCGCGCAAGCCGCCGTCGGAGACGAGCAGCGCCACGCCGACGACGGCCGCGGTCGCGGCGACGAAATACGAGCGGGGCAGCCAGGAACGGGAGGCGAGACCTTCGAGCAGGGGAGTCATCACCAGCGCGAGACTGATCAGCAGACCGGCGTTGGTTGCCGACGTCAGATGAACGCCCCACGTCTCGAGCCCGATGATGGCCGCCTGTGAGAGTCCCAGGCACACGGCGATGACGAGGCCGCGGCCACGTGGCAACCGCTCCCGCCGGGCCAGGCAGACGATCCCGGTCGCGGCGGCCGCCGTGAGGAAGCGGAGGGCGACGGCCGACGGCACGCCGGTGTCGGCCGCCAGGTCTTTGGCCGCGAGGAAGCTCGCACCCCAGACCGCTGCGACCCCGAGTAACAGGAGGTCGACGACACGTTCGCCACGGAGAAAGGACATGCCGCTAGTGTCGGGGTGATCGATCCGGAAGAACAACGGCCAGTGTCTTGGTTCTCACTTTAGGAAGCGCTTATGGATCCAGCTCGGCTTCGCCTGCTCCGGGAACTCGGTGACCGGGGCAGCGTGGCGGCGGTCGCAGCCGCCATGCACGTCAGCGCGTCGGCCGTATCGCAGCAGCTCGCCGCGCTGCAGGCCGGCATCGGGGTGCCCCTGACGGTCAAGAGCGGGCGTCGACTCGTGCTGACGGAGGCGGGAGAGGCGCTCGCCGTCGCCGGCTCACGGGTGGAGGAGGCACTCGCCGGAGCGCGCGACGCGGTCGCCTCCTACCTGGAACACGACCCGCAGCCCGTCCGCGTCTCCGCCTTCCACAGTGCGGGACTCACTCTTTTCGGCCCGTTGCTCGCTCGGCTGGGCGATGGAATACGCGTTTCCCTTGCGGACGCCGACGTCGCACGGAGCGAATTCGCGGGCCTCACCGCCGACTACGACCTGGTGGTCGCGCATCGCCTCGCGCACGAGCCCGAGTGGCCCTCCGAGCGGATCGTGGTCACGCCCCTCTTCGTCGAACCGCTCGACATCGCGCTGAGCGCCGCCCATCCTCTCGCCGCCCTCCCCGCCATCCGCCCGGAGCAGCTGCGGGGCGAACGCTGGATCTCCACGCACCCGGGATTCCCGCTGGCCGGCGTCCTGGAGCACCTGGGCGCACTGAGCGGCACCGCGCCGAGAATCGATCACCGGATCAACGAGTTCTTCCTCGCCGCCACGGTCGTCCGGGCCGGCGCCGCGATCGCGGTGATGCCGCGGTTCACCGCCGCGTCGCTCGCGGTCGACGGGATGGTGCTTCGGCCGGTTGAGGGCGCCACGCTCGTCCGCCACGTGGATGTCCTCGCCCGGCCCGACGCGCTCGCCCGGACGCCCGTGCGGAGCGTGCTCGCGGAGCTGCGGAGCATCGCGACGGCGGCGTCGAAGTCAGCCGACCGGCCCTGACCTCCCGTTCGGCCTGGGCGAACCCGCGACTTCACGCAACGCGCCCGGGAGATACTGGGGGAGTGACGAGCATCCCCATCCGGCCGGCCCGGCCCGACGAGTACGCGGCGATCGGCGAGCTGACCCACGCGGCGTACACCAACGACTACACCGACCTCCCGGCGCACTACCGCGACGAGCTGAAGCATCCCGAAGCCCTGCTCGACGACTTCGAGTTCTTCGTCGCGGAGGACCCGGAGACCGGACAGCTGCTCGGCACCATCGCGCTGCTGCGGCCCGGCCACGACCAGGAGGGCCGGATCGCGCCGGACGAGCTGTACTTCCGGCTGCTCGCCACGCACCCGGCAGCCCGCGGACGGGGGATCGGGATCGCCCTCACGGAGTTCGCGCTCGACCAGGCCGCGCAGCGCGGACAGCGGGCCGTCGTGATGAACAGCGGCCCGGACATGCTCGGCGCGCACGCGCTCTACCGCAAGCTCGGGTTCCGCCGCGAGGGCGAGCGCGAAGGCATCGTCGAACTCCCGGACGGCCGGACCTTCCAGCTGCTGACGTTCGTGCGCGAGGTCGCCGCCTGAAAGACGGCGATTATGCCTACTAGCCGAGGATGATCCCGGCGTCGTAGCTTCAGGCCACGCGAAGTGCTGGCCGCTCCGCCCAACGAGAAGGAGTTGCTATGACTTTCTGGGATTTCATCGTCTGGACGTTCTGGTTCTATCTGGTCGTCGTCTGCATTTCGATCTTCATCCGCGTGATCATCGACGTCTTCCGCGACCCGGAGCTCAACGGATGGGCGAAGGCACTGTGGGTGCTGTTCCTCGTCATCCTGCCGTTCCTCGCGGCCTTCATCTACCTGATCGCACGCGGCGGCCGTATGGCGCAGCGCAGCGCGGCCGGGGCGATGGAGGCGCAGGCGGCCGCGACGGAGCACATCCGTACGGTGGCGGGCACCAGCTCGCCGTCCGCCGAGATCGAGTCGGCCAAGCGCCTGCTCGACAGCGGCGCGATCACTCCCGCCGAATTCGAGACGCTCAAGGGGAAGGCGCTCGCAGGGGTGGCGTGAGCGCGCCCGAACGCTGACCCGGGGCCGTCGCCGTCGCACCCGCGACGACGACGGCCTCGGCTTGTCAGCAGCATCCTGCTTGCCAGCAACATCCTGCTTGCCAGCAACATCTTGCGTGTCAGCAACAATCCGGCGCGCAGGAGCCGTCCGGAAGCGTCTGGCACTCGTCCGTGTCGCAGCATCCCATGGTGGCCCTCCCTTCTTCATCGATGGCTGTCGATGAACACCCTGGCCGCGCACATTGACGTTTGTCAATGTATCGACGAGAATCGATGCATGGCGATCACCGAGCTCCTCCCGCTGCGCGACCTGCAGGCCTGCTGCGCACCGCTCACGACGGAAGTGATGAGCGAGGAGAATGCGCACTCGGTCGCGCGAGCGATGAAGGCGCTCGCCGATCCGGCGCGACTCCGGCTGATCTCGATGGTCGCGGCGCACGACGGCGGCGAGGCCTGCGTCTGCGACCTGACGGAACCGCTCGGACTCTCGCAGCCGACGGTCTCCCACCACCTGAAGATCCTGGTCGATGCAGGCTTTCTCAGCCGGTCGAAGAGGGGGACATGGGCGTACTACCGCCTGGTTCCCGGATCCCTCGACACGGTCTCGTCGTTCCTCGCGTCGGTCTGACGCTGCTCGGTCAGAGCCTGAGCCGACGCTCGACGATGTCCGACGCGACCAGCGAGATGCCCCGCTGGTTGCGCCGCGCGTAGTCGCGGATGAGCGTGAACGCCTGATCGATCGGCACGCCGCGGGTCTGGGCGACGACGCCCTTGGCCTGCTCGATGATGATCCTGCTGTTCAACGCGAACTGCAGCTGCTGCCGGATCGCGTCGCTCTCGGCCAAGCTCCGCTGGTGCAGGATGCCGATGGTCGCAACGTCCGCGAACGCCTGTGCGGCGACCAGGTCGTCCTCCGGCAGGTCGCCGGTGGAATCCCGGAACAGATTCAGCGTGCCGATCGTCTGTGCGCGGAGGCGGAGCGGGATGGCGTCGATGGCGGCGAAGCCCTGCTCCAGGGCTCGGTCGCGGAAGGCCCGCCAGCGGTCGGGCACCTGGTCGATGTCGGCGACCGAGACGACGGCGCCGGTCTCGAAGCTCTCGATGCACGGGCCCGCGTAGGCGCTCAGCTGCATCACCTCGACCAGGCGGCTGGCCTCGCTGGTGGACGCGATCACATCCAGTTCTCCGTGGTCGTCGGCCAGCATCACTCCGGAGGCCGTGGCGCCGAGGAACCGACTGCTGAGGTCGACGAGGTTCTGGAGCAGGTCGACGACGTCGTAGTCGGCCACGAGCGTGTCTGCCAGCTGGGCGAACGCCCGCAGGATCCCCTGTTCGCGGGTGAGGGTCATCGCGATCGACCGTCCTCCCCGTCGAGCTTCGAGAAATCGAGGCGACCGTCGAGGACGTCGCGGGACACCTCCATCATCGAGCGATCCGTCGCGTAGGCGTGCGCTTGGATGATCGTGCGGGCGTCGTCCGCGCTGACATCCAGCTGGGCGAGCACCATCCCCGTGGCCTGGTGCACGACGCGGCGAGAGAACGGGTTCGCATCCTCGGCCGGTTCCTGGCGGCCCATCGTGTCGAGGGCGCGCTTCAGTAGCGTCCGTCCGGCGGCCTCGGCGAGCCTGGTGGCCGCCTGTGTGTGCGCTTCATCCAGCGCAACGGGTTCGTGTGCGTACATGTCCACCGCACCGATCCGCAGCGGCCCGACGAGCATCGGGAAGGCGAACAGGGCACCGACGCCGGCGTCGATCGCGGCCGGTGTGAACGAGGTCCACATCCGTTGCGGCCGTCGGCGCAGATCAGGCTCCAGCACGGGGCGACGGAATCGCAGGGCGTCCCAGCACGGGCCCTCGCCGAGGTCGAACTGCAGCTCGTCGAGACGGGCGGCCACGGTGTCGCTGGCCGAGACCGTCTCCGTCCCGAGCAGGTCGCCGATGGTCGAAACGGCCGTCCCCGCGACGGGAAGGGCTTCCATGAAGGGGCGCCAGTACTCCGCCTGCGATGCGCCGTCCCCGGGCGCACCGGTGGTGCTCTCGTTCATCCTCGACCGCCGTCCATTCCACCCACGCTACCGGTCAGTAGCCGCGGCCCCGCAGATCCTGAAGGTGCGGAGTGGCGGTCGCCAACGTCACGCCCGCCCCGTTCTCGGCGGCGATGCTCTCCTCGGTCATGATCAGCAGCCCTTTGGAGCTGTTCGCGGAGGCCATGAGCGCATCCACCCACGCCGGGTTGATCTTCGGGAACCGGCTGCCGGTGAACTTGAAATACAGGTTCTGTGAGGGGTGGATCCAGATGGAGCTGTGGCCGTCACCGGTCTCGTTCGAGTCGCGCCAGGCCATGAAGAAGCTCTCGCCTCGCCGGATCTTCTGGGCGATCACGATCTGGAGGTGCGCGAGGAGGCGGTCATCGAACTCGATCACGATGCCGTCGTATCTCAGCGAGCCCATGACGCCGTCCCTCCCGTGAGTCCCCGGTTGGGTCAAGCGTGCTCCCTCTGCGGGGGGAAGTCCAGATCGAGGTCGGGCCAGTTCTCCGCCAGGTCGCTCGCCGAGAACGGCAGACCGCGAGGCACCGACAGCTCCTGCTCTCGACGACGGAGGTCGTCGACGGCGGCGGCGTCGTGCAGTTCCAGCCGGTCCGTCGGCACGGTCGTCGTCGTGGCATCCATGAGCCACCCGACCAGAAAGGCCGAGCGGCCATGCTCCCCTCCGGGGAGGATCACCGGGATGTCGACGATGTCGACACGGCCGTGGCGCGCCAGCGCGAGCGCGTACCGCTGGACGGCGTCGGCGATGGCGGTGCCCGTCAGGCACGTCGTCGAGTTGGTGGAGATGGTTTTCATGGGAACCCCCCGGGTCTATGGAGATCGCCGGGGTCCGGGGCGTGAACTCCCCACCGACGGTAGCCACGGCGCCCTGCGGAGTCAAGCGGCTGAATGCTGCCGACGACGGCCCTACCGTGACCGTCATGAAGCACGTCACTTTCGCCGAGAAGTCGCTCCTCATCGGGAATGAGGCCGCCGATCTGCTGATGCAATACGCGCGGTTGATCTCCGAGCAGGGCGGGTCGGATGTCGTCACGGTGCGAGCGATCGGCGTGGACGGGAACGTCGTCGACGCATCGTTCCTCCTGAACTCCGCGACCGTTCTCATGGTGGAGTCGGCGAGCACCGATGCGACAGAGCCCGACAATCGCGAGGCGGTCGAGTACCTGCGCAACCGGACGGAGGAGCTGAGCCAGCCGTTCGGACTGCCGAGCGATCTCTAACCGCCCGACGCGGTCCCGCGGGTGTAGACAAGTCGGGTGAGACTGCGTGAACTGCTGGGCATCGAGACGCCCGTCGTGCTGGGGCCTTTCGGGGGGTTGTCGTCCGTCGATCTGACGGCTGCGGTGAGCGAGGCGGGCGGCCTGGGGTCGTTCGGTCTCTACGGTCTGAGCGGCGAGCGCATCCGAGCGATCGGCGAACAACTGCGTGAGCGGACGACGCGCCCGTTCGCCCTCAACCTGTGGCTCCCCTTCCGGGCCCCCGGCGAGCCGGACGCCGACGGAGGCTTCCGGCACGACGACGTCGATCGCGCGATCGCCGCACTACGGCCGTTGTTCGATGAGGCCGGAGCGCCCGTCCCGGAGTGGCCGATCGCGCCGCTGCCCGACTTCGACGAGCAACTCGCGTCCGCGCTCGACGCCCAGCCTGCAGCGCTGAGCTTCGTGTTCGGGGTACCGCCTGCCGACGTCGTCGAGGAGGCGCATCGGCGCGGTATCCGTATCATCGGCACGGCGACGACGGTGCCCGAGGCGCAGGCACTCGAGGCCGGCGGGGTGGATGCGGTGGTCGCGTCCGGCTCCGAGGCGGCCGGGCACCGGCCCTCCTTTCTCGCAGACCCGGACGACAGCCTGGTGGGAGGTCTCGCCCTCATCCCGCAGGTCGTCGACGCGGTGGGCATCCCTGTGATCGCCGCGGGCGGCATCGCCGACCGTCGCGGCGTCGCGGCCGCATTCGCGCTTGGAGCGTCGGGAGTCCAGGTCGGTTCGGCGTTCCTGGCCACGCGGCAGTCGGCGGCGCCGGCGGTCCACCGCGAGCGCATCCGGGGCGCACTCGCCCACGAGACGGTGCTGACCCGGGCGATGAGCGGCCGGCCGGCGCGCGGGCTGCCGAACCGCGCGGTACGCACCATCGAGCAGAGCGGCGCGATCGCCCCGTTCCCGCTCCAGAACATCCTGACCGGCGTCTTCCGCCGACGGGCGGCCGAGACCGGAGACGCCGAGCTGCTGAGCCTGTGGATGGGACAGAGCGCCGGCCTGTCGCGCCACGAGGACGCGGCGGAGGTCTTCGCCGAGCTGGCCGCCGGGGTGCCGGATGGCCGCGTCTGAGCCGGCTCAGCAGCACCTCACCCGGGTCACCGCCGCCGACGGCACGGACATCGCCGTCGCGTCGGTCGGCACGGGCCGGCCCGTCGTGTACGTCTCCGGGTGGCTGAGCCACCTTGAGAGGGGATGGCAGCTCGCCGAGGAGCGCGCGTTCTACGAGGACCTCGCGCACGGGTGTCGGCTGCTTCGCTACGACCGGGCCGGATGCGGCATGTCGGGTCCGGCACGGCAGCCTCCGTCGCTCGCGTACGAGCTCGAGCAGCTCGCGGCGGTTGTCGCTCCGCTCGGTCCGGAGCCGTTCGACCTCATCGGTGTCTCACTCGGGGCGCTGGTTGCCGTCGCCTGGGCGGCCGCGCATCCCGAGACCGTCCGGCGGCTGGTGCTCTACGGGGGCTGGGCGTGGGGTGCAGAGGTCTCACCGCCGAGCGCCCGCGAGCACGTGCTGGCCCTGGTCGGATCGCACTGGGGCCTCGGCTCCGACGTGCTCACCGACCTGTTCGCCCCGGATGCGTCCGCCGCAGCGCGGACGGAGTTCGGCCGGTATCAGCGAGCCGCCTCGGATGCCGCCACGGCGCAGTCGCTCCTCGCGCTGAGCTACGCGCTCGACGTGCGTGCGCTGCTGCCGCAGGTGCGCACTCCCACGCTCGTCGTTCACCGGGAACGCGACCGGGCGGCTCCGATTGCGCAGGCGGAGGCCCTGGCGCACGGCATCCCGGACGCCGAGTTCGTCGTCCTCCCCGGCAGGTCGCACCTTCCCTGGGCCGGCGATGCAGCGGCGCTCGCCGCGACGATCCGGCGGTACCTCGGCCTGCGCGCGATCAGGACTCCCGCCGGAACGTTGACGGCGCGGCAGCGGGAGGTCGCCGCACTGGTCAGCGAGGGGAGGACGAACCGCGAGATCGGCGAGCGGCTCGGCATCGAGGAGCGGTCGGCGGAGGGGCATGTGGAACGCATCCGGCTGCGGCTCGGCCTCCGGTCGCGCGCGCAGGTCGCGGCGTGGTGGACCGCGCAAGGGGAGTGGGCCGGCGAGCGACCCGGGGAATCGCCGCGACCGTGACCGGCGAAGTGGGGTAGTTCCCCGCCTGATCGCACGGTGGATGCGCGGCAAAGTCGTCCTGTCAGCATCCACGATGGAGGAACAAGCATGAGCAGGACGATCACGGCAGGTGACGAACAGCGGACGGGGTTCGCCCAGCATCCCGGACGCGGACGCTTCAACGCCGCCTTCTTCCGGCTGATGGGACCGTACCTGGAGCGGTCGCTGCGTCCGCGCAAGCGACGCGTCTTCGCCGGGGTGGCCGGAGACGTCGCCGAGATCGGACCGGGGGTCGGCGCCAACCTTCCCTACCTGCCCGCCGGAGCGTCGCTGATCGCCATCGAGCCCAACCGGTACATGCACGATGGTCTCCGCGCCGCGGCCCTCCGTTCGGGCGTCGCCCTCGACCTGCGGGAGCGGACTGCCGAGCAGACCGGTCTGCCCGACGCCAGCGTCGACACCGTCATCTCGTCGCTCGTGCTCTGCTCCGTGCAGGATCCCGATGCTGTGCTCGCCGAGATCCGCCGCATCCTGCGCCCCGGTGGGTCGTTCCGGTTCGTGGAGCATGTCGCCGCCCCGCGCGGGACGCCGACCCGCGCTTCGCAGCGGCTGTTCCGCCGACCGTGGGCGTGGACGTTCGAAGGCTGCTCGTGCGAGCGCGATCTCGAGGGCTCGCTCCGATCAGCCGGTTTCGCGGAGGTCGAGGTGGAGCACTACCGTCTCCACACACCGTTCCTGCCGTTCAATCCGCAGATCGCCGGTGTGGCTCGCGCCTGACCTCGCGTCAGTAGTCTTCGCGCCGATCCTGCTCGGCGTCGACGACCGGCTCGGCCTCGGCCAGCTCGCTCAGCGTCTGGCGCAGGTGCCGGGTCAGCCACTCGTTCGACGGCTCCCCACCGGCGACGATGTCGTCGAGCTGCCGCAGCCGCTCGGCCGCTGAGCCGTGAAGGTCGTCCATGATGTCCTCCCACCCTCGCACCGGCCCCGGATGGGACCGCCTGCGATGAGGCTAGTACCGCGGCGTTCCGATGGCCATCTGCGCCGTGCTGCTCAGCTCCGGGATGCCGCCGGCTCGCCGCGCAGGATGGAGGACATCTTCTTGCCGCGCGCCACCTCGTCGACGAGCTTGTCGAGATACCGCACCTTCTGCATCACCGGGTCGTCGATCTCCTCGACGCGCACGCCGCAGATGACGCCCGTGATGAGCGAGGCGTTCGGGTTCCAGTGCGGAGCAGTGGTGAGGAACGTCTCCAGGTCGACCCGGTCGGCGATGGCCGCCTGGATGCCCGCGTCGTCGTAGCCGGTGAGCCAGCGGGTGACCTCATCCACCTCGTCCTTGGTGTGCCCCTTGCGCTCCACCTTGGTCACATAGAGCGGGTAGATGTCGGCGAACGGCATGGCGAAGATGCGGTGGCTCATGGCGTCAACGGTAGCGCGCGGGCGGGGAAGCGTGACCGGTCGATCCGGGCTAGCGCGGCTGCTCCATCGGCCGGGATCGCTTCAGGTACTCGCGCGAGCGGGCGACCTGCTGGTCGAGTGCGTCGACCGTGGTCGCCATGCGCGCCACGGCCTCGGTGCGGTAGGTGTCGATGCTGTCCATCGTCGCGAACACGTTGTCGAAGGCGCGCTGCAGCACTTCCACGTCGACCGCCGACGAGGTCTGCTCCTTCTGCACCTGCTCCGTCTGCGTGCGGAGCACCTCGCCCGTCCGGCCGATGAGCGCGTTGGTGCTGTCGTGCAGGGCGCCGAGCTGGTCGATGACCAGCTTCTGGTTCTCCAGCGCCTGAGCGACGACGACGGCGGTGCGGAGAGCGGAGACCGTCGTCGTCTTGGCGCGCTCGACGCCCTTGACCAGCTCGACGTTGTTCTTCTTAATGACGTCGAGTGCGAGGTACGCCTGCACCGAGACCGCGATCTGGGTCGTGAGATCCTGCCGGCGCTGGCGGATGGGGAACAGCGCCTCCTTCTCGAGCAGCGTCGCGCGCGCCGGGTCGGTCGTGCGCAGGTCGGCCGCCGCATCCACCGTCGCCTTGTCGAGGGCGGCGGTGAGCACCACGTACTCGTTGAGCCGCTCGGTCGTCTTCCAGAGGGATGCGCGCTCCTTCTCGATCTCGGCGTTGTCGCGGGCGAGCCACTCCTGGCCGTGATCGAGCGCGGCGACGATGCCGTCGAGCTGCTTCTGCGCCGACTCGAAACGCTGCACGTACTGGCGCAGCCTCCGTCCGCCCGGCACCCGGGAGAGCATCCGGTTGCGGCCCGTCAGGTGCTGGGGGTCGAAGTCGCTGACGGTCGCGCGGAGGTCCTGCAGCGTCCGGATCACGCCGTACTGCGGGTCGGTGCGCACCGCTTTGCCGCGTGCGGCGGCGAGCGAACTCGCCGGGCGGCTGAGCAGCTGGCGGGAGGCGTCGCTGGACGCGCGCATCTCGGCCTCGCCCAGGTGCGAGAACCCGATGATCTTGCGCGTGAACGCCTCCGATCCCGGCTCCGCGGCAGCCAGTTCCCGGATGAAGTCGCGGGCCCGCTGCTCGAGCTCCGCCTCACGCTCGGCAGAGACGGCCACCATCTCCACGGCCTGCTCCTCCTGTAGTTCCGGTACGGCGTCCGGTGGGCGCAGTCTGTCCTCGGGTGCCTCGTCCATGAGCAGCTCCCTCCGCCGCTGTCGTTGCGACGAGGATAGATCGCCCGGCGCACCGCGTGGAGGGGTTGCAGCGAACGCCCAGGTGCGCTCGCCGTTTCTCCTCCGATTCCGTCTCGCGGGGGGCACGAGGGAAAGGGAGGTGAACATGTCGCGGCGCGCCGCGCGGAGTCGGAAACGGAGGAGGGTGCGACCCCGCGGGGTGAGGACGTCCTCCGTGCCCGCGCGGACCCCTCCACTGTCTATTCGGCCCGTCGGCACCGCGCGTATCCTCCGGGGCCATGAACAGGACACGCTCGGCCGCGCTCACGGCCATCCTCGCCCTCGGTCTCGCTCTCACGGCGTGCACCCCGCAGGGAGGCGGCGTCCCGGGGAAGTGGGGGAGCACCGACCCCGGGGAACCGAACCTCATCATCAACGCGAACGGCTCGTACTCGGGGTCCGACGGCTGCAACACCATGAAGGGGACCGGCACGATCTCGGGCAATACGATCGATCTCGGCACCGTGGCCATGACGCAGAAAGTCTGCAACGGAGTGGACACGTGGATGTCGACGGCCGCGAGCGGGAAGGTCGACGGCAACGTCATGACGGTCTACGACTCGTCCGGCGCGCGCATCGGCACGATCGACCGCGACGACTGATCGCCGTCCCGGCTCGCTCCCGGTGCTCCCGGAATGACCGCTTCCCGCGTAGCGTTTGAGCGAGTGGATGCGTCGGAAGGAGCGGACGATGACCGACACGGAGAAGGCGGCGACGGAGGCTGCGGAGTTCTACGCGGGTGTGGCCGCCGAGTTCCTGCAGCACTACGCCCGGGGGCCGCGATTCGTCGCGGTGACCGGGGTCCCGGACGCGGATGAGGCCCGCGTGGCGGACGCGTTCGCGGCGGCGCTGCGTGATGCGGGCCAGGGGGTCGAGCGCGCCGACGTCGACCCGTCGGCCGGGGCGGATGCGTTCCGCGAGAGCGTGGTCGCGCCTTTCCGCTCGCGCGACGGGGTGCTGGTGGTCAGCGGTCGCGGCCTGCTGAACCCGGAGTTCCGCGGATTCTGGAACTTCTCCCTGTGGGTCGAGCACGACCCGGAGCGGAGCCCGGACTGGTCGTTCGTGACCACCGGGCAGAAGGATCCGCTCGGCGCGCCGCGCGAGGTGGCATCCGTCCTGCTGGACGACACCGACCCCGAGCGGCCGCGCCGTCTGTGGGCCGACTCCTGCTGAGCACTCCCGCTGGACGAGCGCTGCAGCTGAGCCGGCCCTGCCTCCGCTAGGCGCGGGGGCGGTCGAAGCGCGCGCCCTCGGGCTTCGAGGGCAGGATCGTCAGGACGAGCACGGTGATGCCGCCGACGATCGGGACGAAACCGAGGAAGAAGAACGGACCGGCCAGGTCGGCGTCGTGCAGTCGACGCCAGATGAGGGCCAGGTGGGGGACGATCGTCCCGAGCGACCACGCCGCGATCAGCAGCCCGGGGATCCAGAACAGCGGGCCGGGCGTCGAGGTGCCGTCGTCGTTCACGGTCGCCCCCGCGAAGCCGAGGCCGAGGGCCAGCACTTCGAGCACGATGGCGACGATGACCGAGAAGAGGATCCACCACCAGTACTCGCTACGGCTGGCGCGCCCGGTGAAGTCCGCGTACTTCGTGAAGAAGCGCTTGATGGCCTGTCCGATCGTCGCCCCGTAAAGCGGCGCCCAGAGCGGAGTCTGGCCGGTCGGAGCGGCGGAGGTGGTCGGGTACTGCGGAGACGTCACGAGGAGTCCTTTCCAAGACACGTGTTGTGTGAGGTGGAGCGGGCATAGTCAAGCGCATTGGAGCGCGCTGTGCGTCTCGTGTGACGCGGCGTGTCCGCTGGGGGTGGGAGTCCGTCGATGCCGACCACTATGGCCGCAATCGGCGCCGCAAGGGTGCGGATGCGCTAGCCTCGCCGAAAGCCGTGGCATTGGTACGCGGAATGCTTGCATATGAGGATGGTTCCATGAAGCATGGGCGTGGGGTTGTGGCCCGTGTGGCCGTCATCGCCGCCCTCATCGCCGCCCTCAGCGGGTGTTCGTCGATAGGAGACGCCCTGAAACAGAAAACGACACCGGCCGAAAACATCGGGTACCAGCGGATGCTGGCGAAGAAGTTCAAGGTGAATTGGCCGGCCGTAGAGATCATCGAATATACGAGGGAAGGCAGTATTGACGGTTCGGGCGAGTGGTCGACCAATGCGGTCGTCACCATCGCAGGTAAGACGTACCAAGAGATCTTCGGCGTCAGCGTTGTCGGAGGCGATCCACTACCCGATCCGGACGCTTCGCCTGCTACCGAGTCGGTGACAGTGCGATATAGCGACGGCACGTCCGAGGTTATGAAATGACCACGGCCGAGGATTACGAGTCCATAGCGAACTGGGTGTACAAGGTCGACCCGCTGGTGCAGCGGCCGCCCAGCCGCGCTGGACAGACGTTCTATACCGACAGTGATTCGTCCAAACAACAATGGAAGGTCATCGTCGTCTCCGCCGACGTGAACGACGGGTTCCAGGGCATGGCCGTCGTCCCGATCGTGAATGGTGTCGAGGACTACTCGCAGGTCTCCATCGCTTTCGCGGGGACGAACTTCGACGATCCGCATGACATCGCCGCGGACGCCGGTGTGATGCTGGCGACTCAGACCGCTCAGGCGGAGGATGCGAAGGCGTTCGCCGCAAAGGTGAGAGAGCTCGTGCAAGCGGACCATCCGGAGGCGACGTTCGCGACCGTCGGACATTCCCTTGGCGGCTTTCTCGCCCTGCTGGTCGCGGCGGAGAATCGCTGGCCCGCGACGTCGTTCAACGGCCCGGATCCGTGGCGGGTCTTGACGCCGAGGACGAAGGACTGGCTGACGTCGCAGAACCTGGCTGGAACGAACCCGTTGAAGAACTACGTCAACCGTTTCGATACGGTCGGGAACGCGCTCGGGAACCTGACCGGTGCCGGCATGTTCGTCTACGACGAACCCGACGGCTCCCTTCTCGGCTATCACAACATCGGGAAGGACGACAAAGGTGAGCCGCAGGCCTTTCGCTACGGACCCACGGGCGAGATCATCGGCGCGGGATGCACGGCGGTCGACCTCGGCGTGATCCTCTACAACCTGGATCAGACCGCTGCGGCCCAGGCCGTGTGGAAGATGCAGAAGGACTCCCCGTATCCCAAGGTGCTCGTGGCGATGGAGCCGGCGCTGGCGCTTGCGAAGAAGATCGGCGGGCTCACGGAGCAGCTGAAGGCGATCAAGAACGCCAACGGCAGCGTCGAGTCCGAAATGGAGGATGCCCTGCGCGACGCCAAGAACCTCTACGTATCCCTTCATCCGACGATGACCGTCACGGACATCGAGAACAGCGTGGCCGTCAATCGGCTTGCTGTCCACGACAATCTCGACCGAGACGCGATCGGAGCCGTGGATTCGCTCGTGAATCGTCAGATCAGGATGGTCACGGCGCTGGAGGACGGTATCCGCAACGCGATCGTCAATACGCTGGCTCAGGACATCCATGCCGCGGCGGCGTTCACCTCCCCTTAGCTCGATGTCGCCACTAGCCCAGGAAGGACGGCAGCGTGCCTGACCATCGCCCCGGCGATCGCAACCCGATCGCCGACATCCTCTCCCAGAACGCGGGGCCGGATGCCACGCACAACGCGCTGGACGCTGAGATCCGCCGCGCTCGGGTCGACCTTCTCGATTCCGTGTTCCCGCCGGACGTCGCCCGGCGCTACGCGAGAATCAGAGCCGAGCAACTCGCGGCTGTGGCCGAGGCTGCCAGGCACATCTCCTCGGCGCTGGCCTCCGACAACAGCGACGACGTCCTCTCGGGGGCCGTCGCTCAGAAGGTGAAGGATGGCATCGCCGAGATCGCTGCGCAGAAAGATTATGCGCGGGGAATCGAGAGCATCACGTGACGGGCTACACCTCGCTCGCTGACCTCGAAGCCGACCAGGACAGAGCGGCGTTCGCCGCGCGACGACGGATCGACGAGGCGGACGAGCACCTCGGCTTCTACCGCTCGCAGATCACGACGTTGCTGGAAACGTTCTACGCGGTTGCGGAGCGCCAGGGCGTCACCGACCACCCAGACTTCCGGTCCCGATTCCAGGGCGTGGTCCAGGACACGGACGAGAGCTTTCACGCTGGCCTGCAGGTCGTCTCCGCACTGGAGGAGGACTTCCACCGGATGAGCGCCCGGCACCTCGATGAGCGTGAGGGATTCCTCGCCAGGCGCCAGGACCCCGCCGCTCGCTGAGCCCGGGCCGAAGAGGACTCACCCGATCGAGTCGAGCTCCTCGCGGACGAAGCGCGCGAACTGCGCCGCGGCCGCCGACTGCGAGCGGGTGCGGTTGCGGGCCAGGCCGATGATGCGCGTTGCCTCGTCCCGCAGCGGCACCGCCACGATCCCCGGCTCGGCCGGAGTGTCGGGGATGAGCGCGGCACCGACGCCGTCGCGCACCAGTCCGCGCAGGGTCGAGAGCTCGGTGACCTCGATGACCGGGTTCATCACGACACCGTGCGCGGCGAAGTAGGCGTCCGCGATGTGGCGGAGGCCCGAGCCGGTGCGCAGGGCCACCAGGTCGTATGGCTCGAGGTCCGGAACGCTGACCGCCGTCGCTCCGGCGAGGGGATGCCCCTCCGGCACGCCGAGCACCAGCCGTTCGGCGGTCAACGGCTCCCACTCGATCTCGGGGTCGCGCGGGTCCGGGCTGAGGAACGCGACATCGGCCGCGCCGTCGCGGAGCGCATCCAGCACCGTGTCCGCGGTTCCCCCGCGCAGCACGAAACGGATGTCGGGGAACAGCCCGCGGTACTCGCTGATGACCTTCGGGATGAGCCACCCGCCGAAGGACGAGACGTAGGCGACCGAGACGGTGCCGCCGGACGGGTCGCGCAGCGCCTCGATGCGCGCTCGCGCGTTCTCGAGCTCCGACTCGGCCCGCACCGCGTGCGCGAGCAGGATCTCGCCGTACTGGTTGAGCTCCAGGTGGCCGCGCCGGCGGTCGAACAGCTCGACGCCCATCTCCTGCTCGAGCCGTGCGAGCGAGCGTGTGAGGGTCGACTGGGACACCCCGAGGGTCTCGGCGGCGAGAGCCGGATGGCCCTCCGCGGCCAGCGCCCGGAAGTGGGCGATCTCGTCGATCCGCATGCCTCTCATCATGGCGTATCGGCGCGTTCCCCCGTGCGGTGCTCAAATGAGCGGTCTACCCCTGAACGAGTTTTCTGTACGTTCACACACGAGAAACAGTCCCGTTCCACGCCGTCCCTACGGTGGGCGCGGACTCATCCCACACCTCACCGACCGAGGAGAACAATGTCAACCAGATTCGGCAGGCTGGCGCGCGTCGCCGCCGCCGCGCTCGCGGGGGCCGGCCTCGCCGCCGGTTCGCTCGTCGCGACCCCGGCGTTCGCCAGCACCGACGGCACCGGTGTCGTCATCAACGAGGCGTATCTGTCCGGCGGGAGCGCCGGCGCCGCCTTCACGAACAAGTTCGTCGAGCTCTACAACCCGGGGGACAACGCCGTCAGCCTGGCGGGATGGAGCATCCAGTACCGGCCGGCCACCGGCACGAGCGCCTCCACCGGCATCGTTCCGCTGACCGGCTCCATCGGCGCCAAGGGGTATTACCTCGTCGCCGGCGGGTCGAACGGCACGAACGGCCAGGCCCTGCCGACGCCGGACGTCACGAGCGGCGCCCTCAACCCCAGCGGCACCACCGGCACCCTGGTCCTCGCGAAGACCGCCTCGGCGCTGACCCTCCCGACCGGCTCGGTGACCGGCAACGCGGACGTCGCCGACCTCCTCGGCTACGGCACCTCCAACGCGTTCGAGAAGGCGAAGGCCACGGCACCGTCGGGGAACACCGACGTCAAGTCGCTGGTCCGCACGAACTTCGCCGACACCGACGACAACAGCGCAGACTTCACCCTCAGCGCCACCATCACGCCGCAGAACGCCGCGAGCGCGCCCGGCGACCCCGGCGACCCGGGCGACCCCGGCGACCCCGGCACGCCGGGTGACGGCGCCACCGTCCCGATCGCGGAGATCCAGGGCACCGGCGACACGAGCCCGAAGGCGGGCACGACGGTCACCACCGTCGGTGTCGTGACGGCGCAGTACGCGACCGGCGGGTTCAACGGGTTCTACATCCAGACCCCCGGGACAGGCGGCGCAGTCGACCTCGCGACGCACACGGCCTCCGACGCCGTCTTCGTCTACGGCTCGTCCTTCGCCGGAACGGTCGCCGCGGGCGACTACGTGAAGGTCACGGGCGCCGTCAGCGAGTTCAACGGCCTCACGGAGATCACCGCGACCGGCGTGACGAAGCTCGACGCGTCGACGGTCACCGCACCGGTGCCGGCGACGGTCGGACTGCCCGGCACGGCCGCCCAGCGGGAGAGCCTCGAGGGGATGCTGCTCGCGCCGCAGGGCGCGTTCACCGTCACCGACGTGTACGCCGCCAACCAGTACGGCGAGATCGGCCTCGCCGCGGGTGACAAGCCGCTGGTGCAGCCGACCGAGGCGGCGCGTCCGGGTTCGCCCGAGTACGCCGCGGTCGTCGCCGACAACGCGGCCCGCGCGGTCACGCTCGACGACGGCGCATCCACCAACTTCCTGAGCGCGGCGAACAAGTCGAAGCCCCTGCCGTACCTCTCGTTGAGCAACCCGGTCCGCGTCGGCGAGCCGGTCGCGTTCACGAAGCCGGTCGTGCTCGACTACCGCAACAACGCCTGGAAGTTCCAGCCGACCAGCGAGCTCACGCCGGCGAACGCCGACGCGGTCCAGCCGGTCGCGTTCACGAATACCCGCACCGCCGCCCCGGAGAGCGTCGGTGGCGACCTGCGGCTCGCGACGTTCAACGTGCTGAACTACTTCACCACGACGGGCGACCAGCTCAGCGGCTGCACCTTCTACACGGACCGCGACGGCAACCCCATCACGGTCAACAGCGGATGCGACGCCCGCGGCGCCGCCGACGCGACCAACCTGAAGCGCCAGCAGGACAAGATCGTCGCGGCGATCAACGGCCTGAGCGCCGACGTGGTGTCGCTCGAGGAGATCGAGAACTCGGCCCGCTTCGGCGAGAACCGCGACTCCGCCCTCGCCAGCCTGGTCACCGCCCTGAACGCGGCGGCCGGCTCCGAGGTCTGGGCGTACGTGAAGTCGCCGGCGACCCTGCCGGCGACGGAGGACGTCATCCGCACCGCGTTCATCTACAAGAAGGCGAATGCGGTCCCGGTCGGCGACGCGAAGATCCTCGACGACCCGGCTTTCTCGAACGCGCGTCAGCCGCTCGCCCAGGCCTTCAAGAAGGTCGGCGCGAAGGACTCCTCCGCATTCCTCGCCATCGTGAACCACTTCAAGTCGAAGGGGTCCGGCACCGGTGAGGACGCCGACCAGGGAGACGGCCAGGGCGCATCCAACGCCTCCCGCGTCAAGCAGGCCAACGCCCTCGTCGCGTTCGCGAACGAGCGCAAGGCCGCGCTGAAGACCGACAAGGTGCTCCTCATCGGCGACTTCAACGCGTACCTGAAGGAGGACCCGATCAAGGTCCTGACCGACGCCGGTTACGTCGACCAGGTCAGCACCCGCACGGCGAAGGCGACCTACTCGTTCGGCGGGACCGTCGGCTCCCTCGACCACGTGCTCGCGTCGCCTGCGGCGAACGCAGCCATCACCGGCGCGGACGTGTGGAACATCAACTCGGGCGAGTCGGTGGCGCTGGAGTACAGCCGCTACAACTACAACGTCACGAACTTCTACGCGGCCGACCCGTACCGGTCGAGCGACCATGACCCGATCGTCGTGGGTCTTGGCCTCACGCCGAAGCCGGTCACGCTGAACCTGCTGAACATCAACGACTTCCACGGCAGGATCGACGCCAACACCGTGAAGTTCGCGGGAACGATCGAGAAGCTCAAGGCGGAGGCGGGCGACGCGAACTCGCTCTTCCTCTCCAGCGGCGACAACATCGGCGCCTCGCTGTTCGCCTCGGCGACCGCTGGCGACATCCCGACGATCGACGTGCTCAACACGCTGCAGCTGAAGGCGAGCGCCGTGGGCAACCACGAGTTCGACAAGGGCTACGCCGACCTCACCGGACGTGTGAAGGATGCGGCCGACTTCTCCTACCTCGGCGCCAACGTGTACGAGAAGGGCACGAAGACCCCGGCCCTCCCCGAGTACGCCACCTTCGCCGTCGACGGCCTGACCGTCGGCGTCATCGGTGCCGTCACGCAGGAGACCCCGACGCTGGTCTCGCCGGGCGGCGTCTCGTCGCTCGACTTCGGCGACCCGGTGGAGGCGGTCAACCGCGTCGCCGGTGAGCTGACCGACGGCGACCCCGCCAACGGCGAGGCCGACGTGCTGGTCGCGGAGTACCACGAGGGTGCCGGCTTCGGGACGCCGGAGGGTGCGACGCTCGAGCAGGAGGTCGCGGCAGGTGGAGCGTTCGCCGACATCGTCACCAAGACGAGCGCGAAGGTCGCGGCGATCTTCACCGGCCACACCCACAAGCAGTACGCGTGGGATGCCCCGGTTCCGGGAGTGGACGGCAAGACCCGCCCGATCCTCCAGACCGGCAGCTACGGTGAGAACATCGGCCAGGTGAAGCTGACGGTGGACCCGGAGACCGAGACGGTCACCTCGTACACCGCCCGCAACGTCGCCCGCACCACGGACGCGGATGACGCCCTCGTCGCCGCCTACCCGCGGGTCGCCGCCGTCAAGACGATCGTCGACAAGGCGCTCGCCGACGCGGCCGTGATCGGCAACCAGAAGGTCGGCTCGGTGACGAAGGACATCACCACCGCGTACCTCAACGGAGCGCGTGACGACCGTTCGAGCGAGTCGACCCTCGGCAACCTGGTCGCCGACTCGCTGCTGTCCAGCCTCTCCTCGCAGGAGCTCGGCGGCGCCGAGATCGGCGTGGTCAACCCGGGCGGTCTGCGGGCGGAGCTCCTCTACGGCACCGACGGGACCGTCACCTACGCCCAGGCCAACGCGGTGCTGCCGTTCGTGAACAACCTGTGGACCACGTCCCTCACCGGGGCGCAGTTCAAGCAGGCGCTCGAGCAGCAGTGGCAGCGCAACGCCGACGGCACCGTTCCGAGCCGGCCGTTCCTCAACCTGGGACTGTCGAAGAACGTCAGCTACGCGTACGACGCCACCCGGCCGGAGGGCGACCGCATCACGAGCATCGTCGTGAACGGCCAGCCGATCGACCCCGCCAAGTCGTACCGCATCGGGTCCTTCTCGTTCCTCCTGCAGGGCGGCGACAACTTCCGCGCCTTCGCTGCGGGGTCGAACACGAAGGACTCGGGACTGATCGACCGTGACGCGTGGATCAGCTACATCCAGAAGAACAGCCCGCTCTCGCCCAGCTTCGCCAAGCGCGGCGTCGGCGTCAGCGGCGTGCCGACCGGGACGCTCCAGCGCGGCCAGCAGGTCACCCTCCAGGTGTCCAAGCTGAACCTCACCTCGCTCGGCAGCCCGGCGAACACGAAGCTCGACCTCTCCTGGAACGGATCGACCGCGATCGGCTCCGTGCCGGTGGATGCCGCGGGCAACGCGACCGTGACCTTCACCGTCCCGGCGGATGCGGCGGGCGCCAGTGCGCTGGTGCTGACCGCTCCCGATTCGGGCACGACGGTCCGCGTCCCGCTCACCGTGGCGGACGCCCCGACCAACCCGAAACCGGGTACCGACCCGAAAGCGGCCAAGGAGTCGGCGCTCAAGAAGGCGCTCGAGGACAAGGTCACCGTCGACAAGGACACCTACCGCCCGGGTGACACCGTGCGCGTGACGGTCGGCAAGCAGCACGCCGGCGAGTGGGTGTCGGTCTGGTTGTACTCGAAGCCGCAGAACCTGAGCGGTGGATGGGTCCAGGTCCCGGCGGACGGCGTGCTGACGCTCACGCTGCCGAAGGACGCGGACAACGGCCAGCACAAGCTGTCCGTGCAGGACGCGTCCAACAGTGTGATCGGTTGGACCACCCTCAAGATCAAGGCCGACAAGCCGCACACGGGCATCCCGGTCCTCGACTGGCTGCTCGACCTCCTGGACCGCCTGTTCGGCTGGTTCTAGCAGCACCCTGACGGATGCCGGGCACGCGAGAGCGTGCCCGGCATCCGCGCGTTTCGGGCGGCTTCAGCTCTCGAAGTAGAGGTGGGTGTGCAGCCGGCAGCCCGGGTTGAAGGCGGCGCCGCACTCCGGGCAGTCGCCGGTGGCGAGGTAGTCGGCGATCGTCAGCTCGTGACCGCAGACCCCGCACAGCACCGCGCGCTCGTCGCGGCGGTCGGCCGGCCACTGTCGGGCGGGATGATCGGCCGTCTCTGCGTGGCACAGGTGGCACGGGTAGTACTCGCCGCAGCACGCGAACCGGATCGCGATCACATCGAGCGGCGAGCGGTAGTGGATGCAGCGGGTCTCGTCGTCGACGACGGGTCCCAGCACCCGGGGGCGGCCGTTCATCGCACGCCCCTTGCGGAGAGCGCCTCGCCGAGCTGGTCGGCGTGCTTGAGCGACAGGATGAGGAAGGGCACCGCGAAGAAGCGGAGCCCCGGCCGCGCTCCTCGGGCGCGTTGCGCCTCCCGAACCTCGCCGGCCAGGCGCCCGAGCACCGGCACGGTCGTCAGCGCGACCGTCAGCAGCACCGCCGCCCGCTCGGAGTCGAACCGCAGTCGGTCGAGCGGCCGCAGCCCGCGCTCGACAGCGTCGAGCAGGTCGCTGACGCGCGTGGTGAGCACCAGCAGGCCGGCCAGGAGGACGGCGGCTGTGACGCGGGCAGTGTTCGACACCGCCTGTTCCGGTCCGAGGAAGATCAGCTGGGCAGCGATGGTCACGACGATGAGCCAGCGGAGCGCCACGACCTGGCGGGCCAGTTCGCGCATCCCGAGCATCCCGTCGCGCAGCCCCGCTGCCGCGTACGCGACGATCGCGGCGCCGGCGGCGACCGCAGCCGCCCACCAGGTGGAGGGGAGCAGCGAAACGGCGAGCACGACCGCGAGCAGCAGGAGCAGCTTCGGCCCGGCGGGAAGGCGGTGCAGAAAGCCGTCTCCCGGGCGGTAGAGGCTCAGCATGCCAGCGCCGCCTCGTACTCGGCGATGACCTCCGCCGGTCGGCCGACCGCCTCGACCCGGCCCGCCGCGAAGAGCACGGCGGCCTCGCAGCGCTCCGCGAGGGCGAGATCGTGCGTGACGAGCACCAGCCGGTGCCCGGTGTCGGCGAGCAGGTGGTCGGACACCCGGCGGGCGTTGCGGGCGTCGAGGTACGTCGTCGGCTCGTCGGCGACCACGAGTTCGGGCTCGCGGACGAACGCGCCGGCGAGGGCGAGCAGCTGCTTCTGGCCGCCGGAGAGGTCGTGCGACGACCGCTCGCTCAGTGCGGAAAGCCCGAACCGCTCGAGTGCCGCATCCACTCGACGTCGCAGCTCCTCGCGGCTGAGGCGCTCGGGCCGCAGAGAGAACGCGACATCCTCGGCGACGGTGGGCATCACGATCTGCGCGTCCGGGTTGCTGAACACCACGGCGACGCGGCGCCGCAGTTCGGCCGCCTGCCGCACGGGATCGAGGCCCAGGATGCGCGTGACACCCGTCGTAGGCGCGACGAGGCCGGCGAGCAGCCGGGCGAAGGTCGACTTGCCGGAGCCGTTTTCGCCCACCACCGCGATGGTGCGGGCGTCGAGCGCCAGGCTGACGTCGCGGAGTGCATCCACCTGTCCGAGGCGCACGCCGACGCCGTCCAGCCGCAGGGCGGGGACGGCGTCGGAGGCGGCGTGGGCCGCCGGGATGGCATCGGTCACGGGACGCGGGACTCCGCGGGCGCCGACGCGTTCGCCGCAACGTCGGGCTGGTCGTTCACCCAGCTGCGGCGGAACGCGCGGGGGTAAGCGCGCACCAACGTCGTGACGACCGCCGTCGCGATGACCGCCTTGACCAGGTCGCCGGGGACGAAGACGAGGCTCATGAGGGCCGTCGCGTCGAGCGGCAGACGGGTCACCAGGCTCTGCACCGGCACACCGAACAGGTAGACGACGAGGATGCCGCCCACGATCATCCCGAGCAGCGTGCGCCACCAGACGGGGGCCCGACGACCGGCGTGCACGATCAGGCCGATGACGAACGCGCCGGCGATCCAGCCGAACAGGTATCCGGCCGACGGCCCGACGAAAGCGCCGATTCCGCCATGACCGCCCGCGAGGAGGGGGAGTCCGACCGCGACCAGCGCGAGCAGGACGGCCATGCTCAGGGCGCCGAGCCACGGGCCGAGGATGGCGCCCGCCAGCATGACGCCCAGGGTCTGAGCCGTGATCGGCACCGAGCCGAACACGGTGACGCCGGACGGCAGGCCGAGCACGGCGACGAGCGCGGCGAAGACGGCGACGCGGGCGAGGTCGGTCGCGTCGAGGCGGCGGCGAGGGGCGACGGGAGTCGTGGGGGTCATGCGGACATCCTTACCTGAACGGTGTTCACCTGAACGGTGTTCACTATAGTGAGAACGTGGCAGGGAACGAAACCGGACGACGACACTCGCGCGACGATGTGGTGGAGGCGGCCCTGCGCGTCCTCGACGACCTCGGTCTGCCGGATCTGACCATGCGACGGCTCGCCGCATCCCTCGACGTGCAGCCCAGCGCGCTGTACTGGCACTTCCCGAACAAGCAGACGCTCCTCGCGGAGCTCGCCGATCGGATCGTCGCCACGCGGCCCTCCGCCGGCGCGGCCGTCGACGGGCCCGGAGAGGATGCCGACTGGGCGGATTCGGTGCGTGCGGAGGCCGCCGCCCTGCGTGACGCGCTCCTCGCGTACCGCGACGGCGCCGAGGTCGTCTCGAGCACTCTGGCGCTCGGCCTCGGCTCGCCCGACACCGTCGACCGTCTGGCCCGAGCGGTCGCCCGCGGCGGCTTCGATGCAGAGACCTCCCGACGTGCCGCGACCGCGTTGCTGCATTTCGTGCTCGGCCATGTCTCGCACGAGCAGCAGCGCCTGCAGTACGACTCCCTCGGCGTGCTGGCGGCCGGCGACAGCTCACCGCTCGACGAGGACGACCCCGCGGCCGCGTTCGCCTTCGGCGTCGACCTGCTGGTCGGCGGGCTGGAGCTCAGTCGCTCCCGAAGGTGACCTTCCAGCCGCCCACCACGTGGACGGCGAGGTTGAAGAGGGCGGCGAAGATCGCTCCGAGGGCGGACACCACGATCACCTCGAGCAGTGCGACGACGAGCGTGAACGTCATCACGTTCGGGAAGGTCAGACCGGCGACGAGATTGGCGCCCTGCGCCCCCGCGATGTCCTCGAGGAAGTTGCTCGCGGCCGCGACCAGACCGAATCGTTCGAGTGCGCTCCAGATGAGCAGGCCGATGACGACGGTGATGGCCGCGACGATGATGCTGACGAGGAACGACATCTTCAGGGCCGACCAGAAGTCGATGTAGACGAGCCGCATCGTCGCGCGCTTCTTCTGCTTGCTGCCCCGAGACGACATGCTGCCCCTCCCCATGATGCTTCCGCCGTCTCCGGCGTTCCCCATCGGCCAAGTCTAGGGGACGGCTTCTCCAGGCCCGCGCCGGGCGTCACCCGAGAGTCCATACCGATCGTCCGGTTCTGGCGTACAATTAGCATGCATTCCGGCACGGCCGTAGCGGATTGGGGGCGCTGCGGCCGGGTCGGTGCGGCTTCGGGGTGCGGTGCGACGCACCCGTCGCACCGCGCATCTCGCATCCCTTGTCAGGTGGTCGTTCTTCGGGCGCGCGAACGGCGGAACCGTTGGCCCAGGAAATACACCCCGGGCGCTCCAAGTGCCGTTGCAATCACCGCTCGCGACGTCGCATCGATCATCACGAGCACTGCCGCAAGGCCCGCCCCCAGCAGCACCGCAGTGAAGAAGTCCTCAAGGAGGTCGTACACCGACGACTTCTGTCCATCAGCACGTGACGTCATAGAGCAACCCCGGTCCCACGTGCGGAATGTTCAGCTGCAGGCAACGACCCGCACGAGAGGCGTTCGTTGCAGCGTTCTTCACGATCTGAAGCCCCAAGTTCGCCACCGTGGTGCACGCGGCGCCGGCCAAGCCCCCCGCGAGGCACAGGTAGGAGAACATTTGGGCGCTGCTTGCGAAGCTTGCGACCTGCTTGGTCTCGGACTTCGTGTACTTCACCGTTCTCCCCCACCAAAGCCAGCTGACACTGGGATCGGCGACAACGGGAAAGGCGGTCGCCGCGGTGAAATCAACGACCTGTGTCAGGGTGTTCCCCTGCACTTCGTAGTGTGTCGGGACGGAATCACCGTTGGCGTCCTTCGCCCAGGGCGCCGCGATGACGGCGCTGAAGTTTCCGTTCCCATCGCCGATGCTCACCGCACCGCTCGCTTCCAGCCGGAGCGTGTGACCGGCGGGGACACTGATCGGATAGTCGAATCGCTTGGGCGAGGCCGCGCCGCTGATCACAGTGTTTATCTGCACGGTGCCGTCGCGCTGGATCACGGGGACAGTGGTGGATCCGTTGTTGTTGTCGTACGAAACCACACCCGCTTTCTCGGCTGTGGCATCGTTCGCTCTGCTCGCAAACGGCAGACCTATCGCCACGGAAGTCGACCCGGTTCCCAGCGAAATGCCCATCGCGGGGTCGACAGGAATCGCCAGCTGTATGTCCGCGACTGTGGCATTCACCGCAAGCGCGCCAGTCTCTGTTGTCGGCACATTCGCCGCAGTTGCGACGGACGCCGGTGTGGCCTCCGCCACTGCCAGCAATGGATCCGGTGCTTCCGCTGCGTTGCCAGGCACCGCGCCCACCAGAGTGGCCACCACACCACAGACGATGGCCGTTCCCATCCCCGCGAACTTCATCGTTCTCTTCACGGTTTCTCCGCTCATCTACACGACGGCGACAAGCGTGCCCGGGGTCCGACTGAAACGGACCGGGGGACGTCATCGACCCGGAGAAGCTTCGCTCCTCATCTAGCAAGACGCTGATGACGGGGAAGCATGACGCGACCGCGTCGAAGTTCCGCTAGTCCAAGCCGTCAGCGGATGAGCTCGGGGAGGCTGCGAAGTCGCTCGTATTCGGCAGGGGGCACGATGCCCGGCAGCAGCACCGTCCAGAGGTCGCGCACCCGCTCGAGCAGGTCCGTGCGCCGCGCGACGGTCTCCGATACCAGTTGGACGCCCGTGTACGCCGGAACGACAACGCTCGCCAGCATCCCCGGGTCGAGATCCGATCGGAGATCGCCCTCGTCGACCGCCTGGCGGAACAGCGCTTCCGTCGTGCGCAGCCAGTCCTCGTACGGCTCGGTCACCGGCGGATCGAACATCGACACGTCGGTCGTGAGCCGGATGCCGGCCTGCACGACGGGATCGGTCAGCAGCTGGTGCGCGAGCACCGAACTCAGCCGGACCATGGTCTCCAGTCCGGGGAGCCCCTGCTCGACGACCTCGGCCGCGGCGACCATGGTGCGCCGGTGCTGCTCGGTGATGACCGCGCGGGCCAGCTCGTCCTTCGACGGGAAGTGGAAGTACAGCGCCCCCTTGGTCACGCCCGCCTCGGCGGCGATGTCGGCGATCGAGGCGAGGCCGTATCCTCGGCGGCCGAAGACCGCGGCGGCTCCGGAGACGATCGTCCCGCGCGTCACCTGCGCCCGCTCCTGCTTCACCATGATGCGCTCACGTTAACGCACAGTTGCTTTGAGGAGGATGCGACGATTCACCTGCGCGGCGTAGCGTTGCCTGTGCCGGGCCGCTCGCTGCGGGCCGGAAGCACCGCATCCGAGTCGAGGGGAGACCGCCGTGCCCACTGTCGCCGATACCGCCGTCGAGATTCTGAGGGATGCGGGGGTGACGCGCGTCTACGGCATTCCGGGGGACTCGCTCAACGGGTTCACCGACGCGATCCGGCGGAACGACGGCGTGACGTGGGAGCACGTGCGGCACGAGGAGGCGGCGGCTTTCGCAGCGTCCGCAGAGGCAGCGCTGACCGGCGAGCTGGCCGTCTGCGCCGGCAGCTGCGGGCCCGGCAACACGCACCTCATCAACGGGCTGTACGACGCCAACCGCAGCCGCGTCCCCGTACTCGCGATCGCCGCGCAGATCCCGGGAGCCGAGATCGGCAGCGGGTACTTCCAGGAGACGCACCCGCAGGAGCTGTTCCGCGAGGCGAGCGTCTACACCGAGCTCGTCAGCCAGGCGGACCAGATGCCCCGCATCCTCGAGATCGCCATGCGCACCGCTGTTGAGCGCCGCGGCGTCGCGGTGATCGTCGTGCCGGGCGAGATTTTCCTCGCCGACAGTGCGGGCCGCCGCAAGTCGGCGCCGATCACCTTCTCGCCGCGTGTGACCCGGCCCACCGATCCCGAGCTGCAGGCCGCCGCCGACATCCTCAACGACGCGAAGCGCGTCACCATCCTCGCCGGCGCAGGGGCCGAGGGCGGGCACGACCAGCTGCTCGCCATCGCGCAGAAGCTGCAGGCGCCGATCGTCCACGCCATGCGCGGCAAGGAGTTCGTCGAGTACGACAACCCGTACGACGTCGGCATGACCGGCCTCCTCGGGTTCTCGTCCGGCTACCGCGCGATGGAGTCGTGCGACGCGCTGCTGATGCTCGGCACCGACTTCCCGTACCAGCAGTTCTTCCCGTCGAAGGCGAAGATCGTGCAGGTCGACATCCGCGGCGAGAACCTCGGCCGGCGCGTCCCGCTCGACCTGGGCCTCGTCGGAAGCGTGAGGGACACGGTGGATGCACTGCTCCCGCTCCTGAAGGACCGCAAGGACCGCAAGCACCTCGACTCATCGCTCAGTCACTACGCGAAGACGCGCAAGAGCCTCGACGACCTGGCGGTCAACGACCGCAACCGCACGCCCATCCACCCGCAGTACGTCGCGCGGCTGATCAGCGAGCTCGCGTCGGATGACGCCGTGTTCCTGCCGGATGTCGGTTCGCCGGTCGTCTGGGCGGCCCGCTACCTCCGGATGAACGGGCGCCGGAGACTGATCGGCTCGTTCACCCATGGCAGCATGGCGAACGCGCTGCCTCAGGCGATCGGTGCGCAGACCGCATTCCCGGGGCGACAGGTGGTCGCGCTCGCCGGGGACGGCGGCCTCGCGATGCTGCTCGGCGAACTACTCACGCTGCGGCAGAACAAGCTGCCGGTGAAGATCGTGGTCTTCAACAACTCCTCGCTGAACTTCGTCGAGGTCGAGATGAAGGCCGCCGGGTTCGTCAACTTCGGCACGAGTCTCGACAATCCCGACTTCGCGCAGATCGCCCAGGCGGCGGGCCTGCACGGTCAGCGGGTGGAGAAGCCGGATGAGCTGGAGAGCGCGCTGCGGACGGCGTTCGCCCACGACGGTCCCGCCCTGGTGGATGTGGTGACCGCCCGGCAGGAGCTCAGCATCCCGCCGGCGATCACCGCGAAGCAGGTCAGCGGCTTCACGCTGTACGCCCTGCGGACGATCATGAACGGCCGAGGCGACGAGCTGATCGACCTGGCGGACACCAACGTGTTCCGTCGCCTGTTCGACTGACGCGCGTCCGGCGGCCCGTCTCCTCCCGGCTCAGGGTCGCGGCGAGCTCAGCGCGTTCATCCGGATGAACAGCGAGTTCTTCCTGGTGTTCTGGAAGGCAGTGCACCTCCAGCGCCCGTCCGCTTCCCGGACGAACGTGTAGGTCTGCACCTTGTCGCGACGGATGGTCCGCTTCCCGATGCCGCCCTCGGTGAGCACGACGGCGGTCGCGTCACCGAGGAAGCGGATCTCGCGCACGAGCATGGACATCCGCGTTCCTTTCTGCCACTTCTCGAAGACCGGCACATGTCCCTCCTCGATCGCCCTCCGGCCCGTGTAGACGAGCCCGACGTAGATCACGTAGGTCGCGTCGTCGGTGAACTCTTCGGAGAACGCGGCCGCGTCCCCCGCATCCCAGGCCGAGACCATCCTCTCGAGCGAGGCCCGGATGCCGCTGTCGGACTGGACTGACCCCGCTGCCCTGTCCGACGACTACCGCCGGTATCTCGCTGCTGTCGTCACGTTCCATCTCGCCGCCGCCGACGCCGTCGGGCTGGGCGCGACCGACTACCAGGCGCTGAACATCCTCGACCTCGAGGGTCCGCTCAACGGCGGGCAGCTGGCGCAGCGGCTCGGCCTGACCACGGGTGCGACGACACGGCTGCTCGATCGCCTGGAAGCGGTGGGAGCGGCTCGCCGCGTCATCGACCCGGAGGACCGCCGCCGGCTCGTCATCGAAGCGACGGGAACCCTTCCCGACGGATTGGCGCGGATCCTCGGTCAGGTCCGGCAGCCGATCGGCGAGGTCGTCGCCAGCCTGGATGCGCACCAGCTGGCCGGTCTGCAGACGTACCTGCGCGGTGCCACCGTCGCCTACCGGGAGGCCACTGCGGGGGTGACCGGTACCTGACGCGCTAGCCGCTCACCACCGGCAGGTTCTGGATCGTACGTACGGGCAGCGTGAGCACGGCCTCGGGCGAACCGATGCGCGTGCCGTCGGGGGCGGTCCCGGCCGCGGTGGCCCGGTCGGAGATCGCCGCGGCGAGCAGGAGGTCGGAGGCCGTGGTCGTGTAGGTGGCGGAGCACGTCATCCGCTCCCCGGGCGCCAGGATGCTCGCCGGGCAGTCGACGGCGGACAGGTCCGCCTGATCGGACGGCGCAGCGACGGTGTCGGAGACCGTGACGTCGGCGAGCGTGACGTTGCCGGTGTTCGTCACCAGGAACGCGAAGCGGACCTGCTGACCCACCATCGTCACGGCCGCGGTGTCCGAGGTCTTGACCACGCTGAGCCCTGGATCGTCGGCCACCGCGATGGTGACCGTCGAGGCGGAGGAACGGATCGGGTCCGGCGTCGAACCGCCCGGCGGGGTCGGCGGGGTGCCGGAGGCGGTGGCAGCGTCGTTGACGGAGCCGTTGTCCACGTCGGCCTGGGTGGTGGTGTACGTCGCGGTGCACGTGAGCTGCCCTCCGACGGGCAGGGGATCGGCGGGGCAGTCGACAGGGGACAGGTTGCCCGGTGACGACGGCGCGGCCACCTGGTCGTCCACGGTGATCCCGGTCAGCGGGACATTGCCGGTGTTGGTGACCAGGAACGTGTACGGGATCCGTTGTCCCGCTCGGACCACGCTCGTCGTCATGGACGACTTCTCGACGCGGATTCCCGGGAGATCGTTCGCCGTGATCGTCACGCTGGACGGCGGGGAGGCGATCGCCGGCGGGTTCGGAGCATCGGGTCTCGGCGCCGGGACGGCGGTGGCCACGGCCGTGTCGGTGAGCGACCCGTTGTCGACGTCCGCCTGACTGACCTCGTACGTGGCGGTGCAGGTCATGTCCTCTTGCGGCGCGAGCGTGGTCGCCGGGCAGTCCACCGGCGAGAGGGCGGCTTGGACCGCCGGGGCGATCTGGACGTCGGTGACGACGATGTCCGTGAGCACGGTGTTCCCGGTGTTCGTCACCAGGAAGTCGTAGGGGATGCGCAGGCCCGCCGTGAAGGGAACAGTGCTCGGCTGCGCCATGGTCTTTAGCACGGTGATCGAGCTCGTGTGGGTGACGGGGAGCGTTACGGTGACCGGCGGCGAGGCGACCCGCGGCGGGTTGGGCTCATCCGGCGTGGCGGGTGGCGTGCCCGTGGCGGTCGCGGTGTCCGTGACGGAGCCGCTGTCGAGGTCGGCCTGCGTGGTGGTGTAGGTCGCCGTGCAGGTCATGCTGGCGCCGCCGGCGAGGGCGCTCGCGGGACAGTCCACCGCCGAGAGGCCGGCCGGATCCGACGGCGCGGCGACCACATCCTCGACGGTGATGCCGGTGAGCGGGCTGTTTCCGGTGTTCGTGACCAGGAAGCTGTACGGGATCTGCTGCCCGACCTGCACCACGTCGGTGGTGGTAGACGATTTGACCACGTCGATGCCGGAGACGATCCCGAAGTAGTGCGACGGATCGTCGTCGTCGACCCGCACTGCCGCCGGGTCGAGACCCGTGACGGTGCCCGTGTTGGCGTACTGCCCGGCGGTCGCCGTCCCGGTCGCGACGCAGGTGAAGGACGCGCCGGGTGCGAGCGGCCCCGCGACGACGTTGCCTCCGGTGGCATCGCAGTCGATGTCGGCGGCCGCGACCTGGTCGTCCGTGACCGTGACGTCGGTCAGGTCGACGGCGCCCGAGTTCGTGACAACGTACGTCCACTGCACGGCGCCGCCGACCGGGACGAGCGGTCCGGGAGCGTCGTCGGCGTCCTCCGTGTTGGTGGCCTTCTCGATGTGGATGCCGGGCGCCGGCAGCACGGCGAGGTCGACGGTGAACGCGGTGAACGAGTCGGGGATGAGCTCCCCGGCGAGTCCGGCGACGTCGTCACCTGAGGGGCCGTTGCCTCCGACGAGGGCGCCGGCCGCGAACTGGTTCGCCAGCGTGACCGGAGTGCTCGTCAGCCCTGTCGCAGCAGGGTCGGGGGAGGCGGTGTTGTTGTTGTCGGCATCCTCGTTCGGTGTCAGCGCCGGGCTGGATGCGGTGGTGCGGACCACCGTCCCGGCGAGCGGGCCACCCGCCGCGAACATCGCGGCGGGAAGGTGCACGACGTACCGGCCGGCCGGAAGCGACGTCACCGACCAGCGGCCGTTCGCATCCGTCGTCGCCGTGCCGACGACATCCCCGTTCTCGGTCAGCACCTGCACGGCGACGCCGGGGATGCCGTGCTCCCCGCCGTCGAACTTCCCGTCCCCGTTGCTGTCGAGCCAGACCAGGTCGCCCAGCGAGAAGCCCGGCATCAGCACGTAGGGCTCGTTCGACAGCAGTGGCTGGTTCGCGAACGTGGCCGAGAAGATCATGGCCCGGTTCACGTACACGTTGTCGAGGTCGTTGCTGGTCGACACTGCGGGGATGGATGCGCGCACCCGTGTCTGCACACCGAGGAACCCGCTGGAGACGAACCGGACGGCGGTGACCGTGCTGAAATCGGTGATCTCGCCCGCTGTCCGCCAGAGCCCTCCCGGTGCCGCGGGGTTCGCGTTGGACGCGTCGCGCGGATCGTGGACGAGTGTCGCCGGGGGAGCGCTCGAGTAGTACCAGGTGCCCGGCACGGCCCCGGTGGCGCCGCGGAGGTAGGTCGGCGCCGCGAGCGGCCCCGACAGCCGCGCGGTTCCGCTGTAGTCCGATGCGTACTGCGATCGTGCCGAACCGGATGCGGGGTCGCCGTCGCCGTTCCACGGCAGCACGTCGATCACGTCCGGCGGCTGGAAGGCGATCTGCGTCGAGGTGTTCCCCCACTCCAACGACCAGGTGTACGTCTCGCCGCTCGCCACGAACGGCTTGTCGACGCTCTTCGTGATGCCGAGCTGGCCCGATCCGACGATCTGGATCGTCGCCTGCGCCGTCGGCGCGTTCTCCGCGTTGTCCGCCAGCGCCTGCACGGTGTTGACGTGCGTGTCTCCGGGTTGCGCGAGGCTGTCGACCGTCGTGCAGATCCGCAGACGTCCGCGGGTAGCTCCGGGGGTGGGGCTGAAGACGGTCTGGCTCGGCGCGCTCACGATCGGGATGTCTCCGGCGATGAAGGTGACGCGTCGCGTCTGCTGGTCGTAGCTCACGGTCACTCCGGGCGGCAGCAGGTTCTGCGTGCAGACCGAGTCGAAGTGCAGATCGGCGGGGATCGTATCCACGAGCCGCAGGTTCTGCAGCGTCGCCCCGACCGTGGTGCGGCTGATCGATGCCGTCATATCCCAGATGGCGGTGTCGCCGGGGAAATACTGCGTGGGGACGATCGCCTTGGCGACGCCGAGCAGCATCCCCGAGAACGGGATCTGGCGCGACACGGTGCCCCACCCGTTGCCAGTGGCGCCGGTCGGCCACCCGCCGACATTGGTCACGCGCACGCCGGACGGGATCGCCTCGGAGGCGTTGGGGCCGCCGTTGTAGAAGGTCCGGGTCTCGAGCTCGAAGATCAGGTGCGCGGCGAACGGCCCTGTCTCGACCCGGGTCGGGTCGACCGGGCGGATGCGCACCATGTTGACCACGTCCTGCCAGTTCGCACCGAAGGCCGCCGCCGGGTCGGTCGTCCACGGGCCCGGCGCGTTGCGGCAGTCCGTCGCCGCACCCGTGATCGACGACGCGTCGATCGGGTACAGGCCGCCGGTCAACGGTCCGTTCTGGGTCTTCACCTGATTGGGCCCGACCGCGTACTCGATGACGTAGTTCGCCGGGTTCACGTTGGTGCCGGAGGGGAACGTCCCCATCCGTGGCGTGCCCGCGACGAGCTTCAGCACCGAGACGTCGAACACGTCGCACAGCTTGAGGTCGGGCACGGACACCCGGTTGTTGTTCGCCGAGAGGCTGACGAACGACTGCACGACGTCGCCGCCGAAGGTCGGACCGTTGTAGGTGGCGCCGTTGCGGATGTACTGCTTGTTGCCGGTGAGGGAGCCGCACTCCCCGGCGGAGGGGCGCACGCTGCGCACGTCGAGGTTGTTGCCGGTCGCGGTCGTGCCGTTCCATCCCGGCTCGAAGCCTGTGCCGTTGTTGAGGTCGCCGCCCGCCGTCCACGGGTCGGAGTCGATCGCCTCGTTGCGCAGATCGAGGGTGACGTTCGACTGGCAGGGGTCGGCCGGCAGCGTGCTCATCGGGATGAAGAAGCGGACGACGATGTTCATGCGGCGATCGTTGAACCCGCGCTGGTTCGGCGTCGGTCTGATGGTCCACCCGGCCGCAGGCTGGGCACCCATGTCGCACGTGACGGTCGCCGCGTTGGGGTCGGGCTGCAGAGCATCGCAGCTCGTCAGGAGTGCGCCTGGATGGCTGACCAGCCTGTCCTTGAACGTGACGGGCAGATCGAGCCACGGTCCGACATTGTCCGGGCCGGCCAGATCGACGATGTTGAGGAGGTAGTCGACCCGGTAGCCGTTGACCGGGACGCCGTTGACCGTCTGCGTCACGAAGGACGGCCCCCCGAAGAAGCTCTTCTGCAGGTCCCACGTGGGTGCGGCCGCGTTTCTGACGATCGTCACGAGGTTGTTACCGGTGCCGTTCGAGCCTGGTTCGTGGTCCGGGCCGTAGTTCGGCGCGCCGCCGTTGATCACCCAGCGGTCGGTGTCCTGAGCACGGTTCTGGAAGTCGAACGTGCCGGTCGGGTTGGGCTGTCCCGGCTGCCAGGAGGGGTCGATGGCTCTGTTCATGTCGTCGAGGGGGACGAAGATCGTCATGATCATGTGGCCCTCGCCGGTGTCGCTCCCGCGGCCGCTATTGGGCCGGATGCTGAGCTGCCAGCCGTCGGTTCCCTGGACCTCTTCCAGAGGACAGGTCAGCGTCCACGGCGACGACAGCGAGTTGTCCGCGGGTTCGGCCGAGCGGCACTGGGTGATCCGCGCGTTCGGGAACTCGGGCATCACGTCGGTGAAGGAGGCCGGCCAGACCAGATCGCTGGCACCGGCTCCGCGGAGGGTGTCGACGACGTTGAACTTGTAGCGGACGAGGTACCCCGAGACGGCGACGCCGTTGTACGTGCGGATGGTGAAGTCCGGCCCCGCATTGCCGACGCCGGACGGCGGGTACGGGATCTTCTCCAGGTCCCACTGCGCCGTCCCGGTGACCTCGACCTGCGGGCCGTCGACGGTGGCCGACGTCCCGGCGTCGCCCGCGGGCGCGAATGCCGACATCGTGATCCCGGCGTGCGACGGGATGGGCGTGTTCGATGCGAAGCGGTAGGCGAGCTGCAGCGCGGCGACATTCGACGACAGGCTCCCGATGTTGCAGATGACGGTGATCGACCCGTCGGCATTGACGGTGCGTGACGACGGCGGGTTGGCGCCGTTCGCCGCCCCCAGGCATCCAGCCGGGAGCCCGTTCGTTCCCGGCCCGACGAGTTCGAGCTTCGCTCCGTCGGGCGAGGAGACGGTGAAACGGGCGACCACGTTCGGCACCGAGGCCCCGGTCGGGAGTCCGGTCAGGGCGACGGAATAGTTCTGCGACACGGTGTCCATGACGCGCACGATGCAGTTGCCCGGGCCCGAGTCCTTCCCCGGGGCGTCGGTCGCGTCGAACGGCGGGGTTCCCGTGACGGCGAACCCGTCGCATCCCTCCGCGACCGGCAGCCGCGCGACGCTGAGGTCGGCGATCGGCTGCATCCCCGCGTCGATCCCCACGGCCTGCGTCGTCCCGGCGATGGTCAGCGGCGCCGTCACGCCGCGCTCCGGCTGGCCGACCGGAGGCGGCCCGGTGGTGACGAAGTCGTTCTCGCCGGAGGCGGTCGCGGGGAAGTGGAACGCGGCGCTCGCGTCCGCGCGCACGACGAAGGTGCCGTCCGCCACGTCCGGGAACCGGTACACCCCGGCCGCGCTGGTCGTGGTCGTCGCGACGACCACACCGCCCGGAGAGGTCAACAGCTGGATGGGGATCCCGGCTTTCACGGGCTCGGTGCTCTGGTGCACGCCATCCCGGTTGACGTCCGCCCAGACGACGCCGGCGACGAGGCTCCCGGGCGCCGCCGTCGCGGTGGACCCGCCCGTGACGGGGATGGCGATCCCCGCGATCAGCGCCACCACGGTGGCCCAGACGGTCGTCGCGCGAGGCTTCCGCCGCGCCCCTCCTGGATTCGATTCGCTGTTCGAGGAAGCGAACGGAAGCGTGAACATGGTGCATCCCCCCGGACGAGCGCTGGTCAGGCTGGGCTCGTGGGGGTCACCGTAACTCCGGCCCGGACCGGTCCGAAAGAAGGCTGCGTCGGGAGGCGTCCGCGATCAGTTGATGCAGACGGTGTCGCTGTAGTTCGTGGCGGGGCCGGTCGGAGCGGGAGTCGGGGCCGGGGCGGGAGCGGTGCCACCACCCGCAGAGGGAGCCGTGGGCATGATGCCGTCGTCGCCGAGGACGACTGTGACGGTGCTCACGGACGAGGTCTCCTGCACGCTCGCGCCCGGCAGGTAGGCGGCGACGGCCTTGGCCTGTGCCTCCTGTCCGGAGGGGTATTGGATCACCGTCGTCGCGCGGGTGTCGGCGTCGCCCGGAGTGCCGGTCTTGAAACCGGCGCCCGCGAGGGTCTGGCTGGCGGTCGTCGCAGCGCCGTTCTGGCTGCCGCCGTTGAGCACGGTCACCGAGGTGTCCGCCGGCTTCGCCGCCGTCGCCTTCTCGTAGGCGCTCGGGGTGCCCATCAGGCTCTGGATGAACGCCGGCATCGCGGCCGTGTCGACCTCGACGATCGAGATGTCGTCGCCGTCGACCGTGATCGTCGGCGTGCCGGAGATCGGGATCGTCGCCGACTGGATCTTCCCGCCGGTCAGCCCCTGCAGCTGGGCCGCGAGCTGTAGGAAGTTCAGGCCGGGATCGGTCTCCAGGGAGCCGCTCACCGCATCCAGCACCTTGGTCAGCTTGCCCGGGTTCAGCAGCGTGCCGGCCGACAGGAACTTGTGCGCCTCCACCGAGAGGAAGTACTGCTGCCGCACGACGCGGTCGAGGTCGCCGCGGGGGAGTCCGTGGCGCTGACGCACGAAGGACAGCGCCTGCTTCGCGTCCAGCGTTGAGACGCCCGCCGGGAAGTTGGCGCCGGAGTACGGGTCGTCGACCGCGTTGTTCAGGCACACCTGCACGGGGCCCAGCGCCTGCGCGATCGTGTAGAAGCCGAGCAGCGAGACGCGCACGTAATGGTCGATGCTGAGGCCCGTGAGGTTCTGCACGGTCTGGATGAGCAGCTTCGCGCCGCTCGCCGCATCCGTCGCGCCGCCGCCCAGCGAGAAGGCGGCGTTGAGCTTGTTCATCCCGTGGCCCGGCACCTCCACCCAGGAGTCGCGCGGGAGCGAGATCAGCGTCGCCGACTTCCCGTTCGCGGGGATGTGCAGGATCATCATCGTGTCCGTGTTGGTGCCGCCGCCGTCGTCTGTGGTGCTCAGCTGGTCGAGCTCCGCCTGCGAGGCGCCGTCGGGCCGGTGGTCGTCGCCGACCAGCAGGATGTTCTGGTCCTGACCGTCGACATCGTTCGCGGGCTTGGAGATCACATCCACGTGCTTCACTCCGCCGACGAACCGGAAGTAGCTGTAGGCGGCGTACCCGCCCACCACGACGAGGATCACCGCGAGGGCCGCGGCGGTCCAGCCGATGATGCGCTTCGTGCGGCGGCGCTTGCGCGGCGCTTTGTCGCGGCGCCCGCCCGGGGGCGGAGTGGGGATGCCGCCGTCGTCGCCGCCGGTTCCGTCGCCGTTGTCGCCGCCGTTGCGGCCGCCGCCTCCGCTGCCTCCACTGCCGCCGTTGCCGCGACCGTTGCCGCCGCGGCGTCCGGCGCCGTCACCGCCGAGACCCGGGGCGTCGCCGCCCATCCCGAACGGGTCGAACGGTGCGCCACCTGCGGCGCCACCACTCGTGGCACCGCCGCTCCCCGTCGGCACACCGGAGGCCGGACGCGTTGCGCGCACGGGGCGGCGCGGGTCGGCGGACGGCGCGCGTCCGAACACCTGGGTGGGCGGCAGCTGCTGGTCGCTGCCGTCCGCACCGGGATCTGAGGCGGGGAAGTTCGGGCGTCGCACACCGAAACGCTAGGGGGCGGCGGCTTGGAACCGCCTGGTTTCGCGCGGTGTTCCCGAGGAATCACCAGCTTTTCCGCCCCAGCCTCCCAGCGGAGTCCCGGATGCGGCGGTCCGCCTCCTGCGAGAACGCTCAGCCGTCGCAGTCGGCGGGCGGCTCGCAGTCCTCGTCCTCGATCGCCGCGTTCATCGTTCGGGCGATGCCGAGCAGCTGCTCCTGCTGCTCGGCGCTGAGGGCGTCGAACAGGATGCGGCGGATGGTCGCCGAGTGCTTCGGCAGCGCCCGCACCACCACGCGCCGGCCCTCGCCGGTGAGGTGGATCCACATCGCGCGGCGGTCCTCCTCGCACTCCTGGCGCTCGACGAATCCGCGGGCGACCATGCGGGTCACCTGGTGCGAGACGCGACTCTTCTCCCAGCCCGTCGAATCCACCAGATCGCGGACCCGGAGCCGGCGCCCCGGCGAGCGGACGAGGGCCATCAGCACTTCGAGCTCGGAGATCGAGATGCCGTCGTCCTGCTGCAGCTGCGCATCCAACGTCCGGTCGAATCCGCGCCGCATCAGATGGAAGGAGCGGAACAGCTCCAGCTCGTCGTCCGTCAGCTTCCGCGGGTCGGGACGGGTGCGCACGGTGGCCATACGCCATCCTGACACGCGCCGAGGGTCAGTGGGCGAGTGCCTCGAGGAAGACGACGAGCACGCCGAGCGCGACCACCACGACGAGCACCGCGAGCTGCCGCCAGCCGGAGAGTCCGGTGCGCGACACGGCGATGCGCGTGATCACCGCGAGCGAGGCGATCAGCGCGACGATCGCGATGGTGAGGCCCGTGCGGTCCTCGATGACGTCGAACACCGCGAGCCCCACGGCGATGAGCGGGACCACCAGCACACCGAGCGCGCGCGACGACACCGCCAGCATGTGCCGGAACTCGGCGACCGACGGGAGGGTGTTGTGCACGATCATGTGCGACACGAGGTCCGAGACGAGGCCGGCGAGCAGCACTCCGATGACGGAGATGATCAGTGTCCACAGCACGGTGGGCGAGTCGAGGGCCTCTCCGTGCGAGTTCATCGCCATGAGGATCGCGAGGGCCGTGAAGGTGACGTAGATCCGCTCGCGCAGCCGGTCGCCCGCCTGGCGTCGTTCATTCTCGGATGCATCCTCAGGCAGATGGATGTCGTCGTTGCGGTGTTCGCGCTGGTCGGACATGCGGCGAGCCTAGCCGGGAATGAATCTCGAGCGCGGCTGGTTCGTGTTGGATGACACGTCATCAAAAACGAAAGGCTGACATGACGAAGATCGCCATCATCATCGGAAGCACGCGTCCGGGGCGCAACGGCGAGGCCGTCGCCCGCTGGGTCTACGAGAACGCCGCGAAGCGCTCCGGCGTCGAGTACGAGCTCGTCGACCTGAAGGACTGGGACCTCCCGCACCTCGACGAGGCCATGCCCGCCGCCATGGGGCAGTACGCCGGTGAGCACACCAAGGCGTGGGCGGCGAAGATCGCCGAGTTCGACGGCTTCGTGTTCGTCACCCCCGAGTACAACCACAGCACCTCCGGCGCCCTCAAGAACGCGATCGACTACGTCGGGGCCGAGTGGTACAACAAGGCCGCCGGGTTCGTCAGCTACGGCGTCTTCGGTGGCGCTCGCGCCGTCGAGCACCTGCGTCTGGTGCTGTCGCAGCTCCAGGTCGCCACGGTCAGCGCACACGTGGGCCTCAGCCTCGCTCACGACTTCGAGAACTGGCAGCTGAAGCCGACCGAGCAGCAGACCGCCGCTCTCACCCCGCTGTTCGACCAGGTCGAGGCCTGGTCCGCCGCGCTCGAGACCGTGCGCACGGGTGCCGCCGCCGAGCAGGATGAGGACGAGGCCGCGGCCTGACGCGCCTCTCCGTTCCTTCTCCGGCTTCTGCCCGGTCCGGCTTCTGCCCGGTCTGCTACGTCTGGCAGACCGGGCAGAAGTACGTGACCCGCTCTTCGAGGTCCGTCCGGCCCAGCGACGACGACTGGATGCGCGTGCCGCAGCGACGGCAGGGCTGGCCGCGGCGGCCGTAGACCCACGTGTTGCGTCCGCGGCGGGTGTCGCCGGTGGTGACCCGGAGCGGCCGGTCGCGGTTTGCCGTGATGAGCCGGAGACCGAGGTCGACGGCCGCGGGGATGTCCGCATCCCGAACCGGTCGGGTGGGAAGCATCCCCCGCAGGAAGCACAGCTCGTTGGCGTACACGTTGCCGAGGCCGGCGAGGTTGCGCTGGTCGAGGAGCGCGACAGCCACCGGCACGTCCGGATTCTCCGTGATCCGACGGACGGCCTCCTCGGCGTCCCAGTCAGAGCCGAGGAGGTCCGGGCCGAGATGCCCGACCACGTCGTCCTCCCGGTCGCGGGGGAGGACCTCCAGCACGCCGAGCTGGAACCCCACGGCCTGCGCGTCGGCCGTGCGAAGCACTGCCCGCGCCTGGTAGCCGGGATGCCGCCAGCGGCCGTCGGGCGGGTACACCTCCCATGACCCCTCCATCTTGAGGTGGCTGTGGATGGTGTGGTCACCCACGTGCATCAGCAGGTGCTTGCCGCGGCTGACGACCTCGTCCATACGCTCGCCGGAGAGGTCGACGGTCGCGTAGGCGGGGACGCGGAAGTCGGTCTGGGTGAGGATCTTGCCTGCCAGGGCGCGGTGGAGGCGCTCAGCCGCCTGGTAGACGGTGTCGCCCTCAGGCATGCGCGGCTCCGGAGCGGGTGTCGTCGCTCATGACCGCAGCCGCAATCCGCGCGGGGTGGCGAGGAAGCCCGCCTCGGACAGCGCATCGCCGACGGGCGTGCCGAGGATGAATCCGCCGTTGACGGTCTCCACGGCGAGCTTGTCGACGCGGCGCGAGGTGACGAGCGCGGCGAGGGCGCGGGCCGCGGCGGCGAGTACGAGGCCCGACTCCACCGTCGGTTGATCGGCCCCGGTTGTGCCGTCGGAGCCGGCACCTTCTGCCACGAAGCAGAGCAGGCTCTTCCCTCCGCGCTCGACGTAGAGCGTCAGCTCGCCGTCGACGAGCACGACCAGCGCTCCGGCCTTGCGCCCCGGGCGATGGCCTGTGCCGCTCTCGCTCGGCACCGCCGGCCACGGAAGCGCGGCGCCGTACGGGTTCGCGGGGTCGGTCGCGGCCAGCGCGACGGCCTCGTATGGGCGCTGCTGCGTGTGGTCGCGCGCGTACGACCGCAACCGGTCGACCGTCGCGCCGTTGGCGAACTGAGCGCCGCCCAGCGTCTCGATGAAGTACCCGCGGCGCGCCCGCCCGGTCTCCTCGAATCCGCTGAGCACCTTGTACGCGAGCGCGAAACCTCCGGGCGTCCCCTCGTTCATGACGGATCCGCGGGTGACGACGCCGTAGCGGTCGAGAAGGGTCTCGGCCTGGCCGTGCGCGCGCACGGTGGAATCGAGGTCGCGCTCGGGCAGCAGCGACCATCGCCCGGCCGCGGTCGGCGGACCCATCCGCGTCACCATCGCGCTTCGCGTCGGAACGCGGCCGCGGTACATGCGCGCCCGTGTGGGCTGGCGCGGCCGCTTGTGCGCCCCGGAGCCGCCTGCTGTCAGAGTGCGCAAAGGCGCCAGAGTGTCGTTCGTGATGCGGCCCGCCCACACCAGGTCCCAGAGCGCCGTCACGAGTTCGGAGTCGTCGATCGCCGAGCCGCGCTCGGTGCCGAGCGTGTCGGACAGCTGGCGGAAGAAGTAGCCGCCTCCGCGACCGAGCGCATCCAGGATGCCGCGCTGCAGTTCATCCGGCTCGTGATCCGAGGGCGGCGCGAGCGTGAACGGGGCCGAATCGGCCAGATGGAGGCTGATCCAGCCGTCGTCGCCAGGCAGGCTGCCGTCGCCCGACCAGATCACCTCGCCTGTGGCCGTCAGCTCGTCGAGCATCGCGGGGCTGTAGTCGGCCACCCGGCTCGGAAGGACGAGCGACTCCCACGCCGACGCCGGGATGCGCGCACCGGACAACTGCTCGATCACCGAGGCGACCGCGTCCACCCCGCGCAGGGTGGAGCCGACGTGCTGCCACTCGGGAAGGAATCGCCCGAAGGTCGCGGTGTCGACCGGCTCGACTTCGTGGCGCAGTGCCGCCAGAGACATGCGACGCAGCCGTCGGAGGACTTCGGCGTCGCTCCACTCGCTTCCGTGCGCGTGCGGGCGGAACTCGCCCTCGACCACGCGCCCGTCGCGGGCGAGCCGTCGCAGCGCGTCGTGGACGATCGCCGGGCCGAGACCGAGCCGCGCCGCGATGTCGGCGGTCTCGAACGGTCCGTGCGTGCGCGCGAATCGGCTCACCAGGTCGCCGAGCGGGTCGTCGACGGGTTCGATGAAGGCCACGGGGACGCCGATCGGCAGCGGGACTCCGAGGGCGTCGCGGAGGCGACTGGCGTCTTCGATTGCGGCGAAACGCTCGACTCCCGCGATGGTGACCGCGAGCGCCCGGTGCGTGTCGACCAGGGTCGCGAGGTGACCGGCCGCCGTCGCGCGGTCGGCGTGCGGTGCCGTGAGCTCCGTCTCGCCGGCCTCGCCGCCTTCGCCCGTCTCGCCAGACTCCGCCGAACGGGCGGAGGCACCCCTCTCGCCTTCGGCTTCGAGACGCTCGGCCACCTCCTCCACCGACAGCGGACCCAGCAGTCGCAACAGGTCGGCGACGCCCTCGACCCCGCGCACGCGGCGTTCGGGTGCGAGCCGCTGCAGTTGCAGCTCGACGCGCTCGATGACCGTCGGATCGAGCAGTTCGCGGAGTTCCGCCCGGCCGAGCAGCTCCGCGAGCAGTCCGGCATCGAGAGAGAGCGCCGCAGCCCGACGCTCGGCCAGAGGGCTGTCGCCCTCGTACATGAACGCAGCGACATATCCGAAGAGAAGCGACCGAGCGAAAGGAGAGGCGGTCTCCGTCGACGCCTCGACCAAACGGATGCTGCGCTGCTCGATCTGCTTGGCCACATCCGTCAGCGCCGTGAGATCGTAGACGTCCTGCAGCACCTCGCGGATGGTCTCGAGGATGATCGGGAAGCTGGGGTACTTGCGCGCCACATCCAGCAGCTGCGCCGCCTTCTGCCGCTGCTGCCAGAGCGGCGACCGCTTGCCCGGGTTGTACTTGGGCAGGAGTAGCGCCCGGGCAGCCGACTCGCGGAAGCGCGAGGCGAACAGGGCCGAGCCACCGACCTCCGCCGTCACCAGCTCATCCAGCTCCTGCGGTTCGAAGACGAAGAGTTCACCTCCGGGCGGCTGCGCCTCGGTGTCGGGGATGCGGACGACGATGCCGTCGTCGGCCGCCATCGCCCCCGCGTCGACCCCGTACCGCTCGCGCACCCGTGCCTGCACCGCGAGCGCCCACGGCGAATGCACCTGCATGCCGAACGGGGAATGCAGCACCACCCGCCAGTCGCCGAGCTCATCGCGGAAGCGCTCGACGACGAGCGTCTTGTCGGTCGGAACGTGGCCGGTCGCCTCCTTTTGCTCGCGCAGGAATGACAGCAGGTTGTTCGTCGCCCAGGCATCGAGGCCGGCTTCGACGCAGCGCAGTTCGGCATCCGCCGGTGCGGCCGTGCTCAACTCGCGCATGAACGCGCCGACCGCGCGGCCGAGCTCGGCGGGACGTCCGATCCCGTCGCCCTTCCAGAACGGCAGCCGGCCGGGCTCGCCGAACGCGGGCGTGACGAGGACGCGGTCGTGCGTGATCTCCTGGATGCGCCAGCTCGTCGAGCCGAGGGCGAACACGTCGCCGACCCGTGACTCGTAGACCATCTCCTCGTCGAGCTCGCCGACTCGGCTGGCCTTCTCACCCACCATGTAGACGCCGAACATGCCGCGGTCGGGGATGGTCCCGCCGCTCGTCACGGCCAGACGCTGCGCGCCCGGGCGCCCGGTGATGGCACCGGTGTCGCGGTCCCAGACGATGCGGGGCCGGAGCTCGGCGAACTCGTCCGATGGATAGCGACCGGCCAGCAGGTCGAGCGTCGCGTCGTAGGCGCTGCGGGGCAGCGTCGAGAACGGCGCGCTGCGCCTCACCGTGTCGAACCAGTCGTCGGCGTCGATGGATTCGAGGGCCGCTGCAGCGACCGTCTGCTGGGCGAGGATGTCGAGCGGGTTCGCTGGCACGGAGAGCGACTCGATCAACCCGGCGGTCATCCGCTCCGTGGCGACTGCCGAGTGGATGAGGTCGGCGCGGTGCTTCGGGAAGACGACGCCGCGCGAGATCTCGCCGACCTGGTGTCCGGCCCGGCCGACGCGCTGGAGCCCGCTCGCGACAGAGGGCGGAGCCTCCACCTGGACGACCAGGTCGACGGCTCCCATGTCGATGCCGAGTTCGAGGCTCGAAGTGGCGACGACGCAGCGGAGGCGACCCGACTTCAAATCGTCTTCGATGAGCGCCCGCTGCTCCTTGCTGACCGAGCCGTGATGGGCGCGTGCGAGCACGAGCGCTTCCGCATCGGCGACGGCCTGCGACCCGCGGGTCTGGCCCGAGCCTCCCATCAGTTCCGCGGGCGCGCGGCTGGGCGCCTCGCCGGCCGTTCCTCCGAGGATCCTCTCCTCGTAGATCTCGTTCAGCCGGGCCGTCAGACGTTCGGCGAGCCGGCGCGAATTGGTGAAGACGATGGTGGAGCGGTTCTCGAGCACGCGGTCGACGATCGCCTCTTCGACGTGGGGCCAGATCGAACCGGCCTGGGGCGGAGAGCCGTCGCCCGGATTCTCGCTGGCGTATGTGGACGTGCCAAGCTCGCTCATGTCCTCGACGGGGACCACCACGCGCAGATCGAAGCGCTTTCCGGCCGGCGGCGCGACGACCTCCACCGGTGCGCTCCCCGCGAGGAATCGCGCGACCTCCTCCGGCGGCCGGACGGTCGCCGACAGTCCGATGCGCTGCGCCGGACGCTCCAGCAGCTGGTCGAGCCGCTCGAGCGACAGGGCCAGGTGCGCCCCGCGCTTGGTCGACGCCACAGCATGCACCTCGTCGACGATCACCGTCTCGACCGAGGTCAGCGTCTCGCGCGCCTGCGAGGTGAGCATCAGGAACAGCGACTCGGGAGTCGTGATGAGGATGTCGGGCGGATTGCTCAGCAGAGCCCGCCGGTCCGAGGCCGGTGTGTCGCCCGAACGCACCCCGACGCTGACGTGCGGTGGCTCGGCCCCCAGTCGCTTGGCCGTCTGTGTCACACCGACGAGGGGAGCGCGCAGGTTGCGCTCCACATCCACGCCCAGAGCCTTCAGCGGGGAGATGTACAGGACGCGCGTGCCGGGCTTCGCGTCGGCGGGACGCGGGTCGTTCGCGAGTCGGTCGATCGCCCAGAGGAAGGAGGCGAGAGTCTTGCCCGAACCGGTCGGCGCGATGACCAGTGCGTGCTTGCCGTGCGAGATGGCCTCCCAGGCGCCCTCCTGCGCGGCCGTGGGCGCGGCGAAGGCCCCCCGGAACCACTCCCGGGTCGCGGGGGAGAATCGATCCAGCACATCGGCCATCCCTCCATCCTGCACCCGGCCACCGACACTGTCAGGGGCTCCGGCAAGACCTGTGGATAACGCTCAGCGAGGCAGATTCGTGCGGATGAACGACGAGATGTCGCCGAGTTCGAGCGGCGAGATGGCGTGCCCCATCCCCTCGTAGATGCGGGCGTCGAGTGCGGAGTGCTCCGGCAGCCAGTCCGACGTCCGGTCAAGGGACGCGGTCGGGATGGCATCGTCCAGCGTTCCGCGGCCCCAGAAGACGGGCACCTGCGCTTCGGCGAGCTCCGCGTCCCGCGGCTGGTCGCCCTTCACGACGAACCCGGAGAGCTGCACCGCGTAGTCGAAGCGTTCGGGAGCGAGGCGCAGCAGCTGGAGGGCCATCGCGCCACCCTGCGAGAAGCCGAGGAGGCCGGTGGGCACGCGCGGCTGCTCATCCAGCCAGTCGAGCACGGCGCGCGCGGCGGCATCAGCGTTGCCGGCGAGCGGATCGCCGGGCACGTTCGTGAAGCGCGAGAACCAGGCGAAGCCGGCGCCCTCGGGGATCGGTGCGCGCAGCGACGCGATCACCGGCTCCAGCGGCAGGTAGGCCGCGATGCCGAACAGGTCGGCTTCATCGGAGGCATAGCCGTGAAGGAGCACCAGCAGCGGTCGACCGGCGCGATCGCGCTCCGAGGCGGACCAGAGGACGGCATCGCGGTCGATGCGCAGGTCGGGAGCGGGAAACGGCACCCTCCATTGTGTGCTGGGAACGGGAGTCGTCCACAGCCCCCGTCGGAGTGGCGTCATCCACAGATCGACCTGGCTGCCGTAGGTGGTCGCCCATCTCGTCCGTAGGATTCATGCATGAGCGTTCGCACCCCGGATCCGGACCCCACGCCCGACCCCCTGCCCGGCGACGGCCCGCAGCCGGGTCCGGCCTGGCTGTCGGACATCGAGCTGGAGCAGATCCGCCGCAGGCTCCCGCTGCTGTATGTGGAGGCCGTGCCTGTGCGAGTCGACGGCCTGGGGCAGGTGACGGAGGTCGGCATCCTGCTGCGCGCCAACGCCGTCGGGCAGATCACCCGCACGCTCGTCTCCGGCCGCGTCATGTACGGCGAGACGCTGCGGGAGGCGCTGTTCCGTCACCTCGAGAAGGATCTCGGGCCGATGGCCTTCCCGCAGCTGCCGGCGAGTCCGGTGCCGTTCCAGGTGGCCGAGTACTTCCCGATGCCAGGCGTCTCGCACTACACCGACGAGCGGCAGCACGCCGTGTCGCTCGCCTACGTCGTGCCCGTCACCGGCACGTGTGATCCGCGACAGGACGCCCTGGAGCTGACGTGGATGACACCGGAGGAAGCCGTCTCGCTGACGGTGTCCGAGGAGCTCGAAGGCGGCCGCGGTGCCCTCGTGAAGGCGGCCATGGCGTCGCTCGGCCGCATCGCCTGACCGGCGGCGGGCCCGGGCTCGAATTGCCTGTTGCGTCTTTTAGCTAATGGCATTAGCTTTACGGCTATGAATACTTCCATCGAGTCGCAGGTGCGCTACCTCGAGCGTCCGCATGGGCGCGTCAGCTTCACCGTCGAGGGCGCTGGCCCTCTCGTGGTCGCCGTGCCCGGCATGGGCGACCTCCGCTCCAGCTACCGCGAACTGGTCGCTCCGCTGGTCGCCGCCGGGTACCGCGTGGCCGTGACGGACCTCCGTGCTCACGGCGACTCGGACACCACCTTCACGGAGTTCGGCGACATCGCCACCGCCCAGGACCTCATCGCCCTGATCGAGGAACTCGGCGGTCCCGCCGTCGTGCTCGGCAACTCGATGGGTGCCGCTGCTGCAGCATGGGCTGCGGCGGAACGCCCGGACCTCGTCTCCGGTCTCGTTCTCTACGGTCCGCTGCTGCGCGACCCGGCGATGGGCCGGTTCGCCACGGGCCTGCTGCACCTGCTGTACCGCGGGATGTTCGCCAAGCCGTGGGGCGCCGCCCTGTGGGCCGGGTACTACCGCCGGACGCTGAACCGCGGCCGCACCGCACCGTGGCTGGGCGAGCACGTCGCGGCGATCCGTGCCTCCCTCTCCGAACCCGGCCGACTGCGCAGCTTCCGCCGTCTCACCCTGCAACTCACCCATTCGGTGGTGGAGCCGCGGCTGGGTGACGTCCGTGCGCCGATGCTGGCGTTCGTCGGCGATCTCGATCCCGACTTCCGCGATGTCGCCGCCGAGTGCTCCTGGATGGAGTCGATCGGCGCCGACGTCGTCCGCGTCCCCGAGGCGGCGCACTATCCGCACGCGCAGCGCCCGGACGTCATCGTTCCCGGCACGCTGGACTTCCTCGCGGCACGCCGCGCGGCGGACGCTGTGTGGGCCGCCCGTGCCTAGGGCCGGACTGACGCGGGAGGCGGTGGCCTCCGTCGCCATCGACCTCGTCGACGACGGCGGGACCGCGGGTTTCGACCGGCTGACGCTGGCCGCTGTGGCCGGTCGGGCGGGGGTAGCCGTCCCCAGCCTGTACAAGCACGTGTCGTCGCTGGATGATCTGCGCCGGCTGGTCGCCACGGCCTCGGTGGCGGAACTGACCCGGGTGCTCGCCGCCGCAACGATCGGTCGCGCGGGACCGGATGCAGTGCGGGCCGCGGCGGACGCCATCCGCGCGTTCGCTCACCGCCACCCGGGGCGGTACGCAGCCACCCAGCTCGCGCCGAGCTCCGACCCCGCCGACGCGCAGCTCGTCGCTCGTGCCGACGAGACGCTGACCGTCCTCGCCGGGGTGATGCGCGGCTTCGGGCTGCCCGATGACGAACTGGTGGATGCGATCCGGATGCTGCGCAGCGCCGTGCACGGTTTCATCACGCTCGAACTGGGCGGAGGCTTCGGCCTGCCGGACGACCTCGACCGCAGCTACGCCGTGCTGATCGACGGCGTGATCGCGGGAGTCGAGCGCCTGGCCGCGTAACCGCGGCCGCGGCCGCCTGTGCGCGGTGGGGACGCCGGGCCGTCTCTGCCCTCCCTCCTCAGAGAGCCTTGCGTCGGAGAAAGTGGCCGAAATCTCCGACGGGCCGTGGTCGGGCAGGAGATTCGCCGTAGCGGGACCCGAATATCCGACGGAAGCTCGCCGGAGTCCGACGGTGCCCGAGTGCCGCGACGGGAACCCCCGCCCGCACGTGTGGGCTGCGTCGGAGAAAGTGGCCGAAATCTCTGACGGGCCGCGGTCGGGCAGGAGATTCGCCGTAGCGGCACCCGGATCTCCGACGCAAGCTCGCCGGAGTCCGACGGTGGCGGAGTGCCGCGTCGGGAGCCCCGCCCGCGAATGGGCCTGCGTCGGAGAAAGTGGCCGAAATGTCCGAGGGACCGCGGTCGGGCAGGAGGTTCGCGTACGAAAGGCTCGAATCTCCGACGGAAGCTCGCCGGAGTCCGACGGTGCCGGAATGACCCGACGGGAGCCCCGCCCGCGGAGCGGGCTTGCGTCGGAGAAAGTGTCGAAAATCTCCGGCAGGCCGCGGTGGGGCAGGAGGTTCGCCGGGGGCGGGAGCCGTATCTCCGACGGTGGGCGGCTGATCTCCGACGGAGGAGGCTAGCGGGGGAGAGACGGGCGAGACGGGCAGAGACGACAAACGCGGACGTTCCGTCGGAACGCCCGCGTCTGAGCGAGTGTGGAACGGGGCGTCAGCCCTGCGCGCGGCGGGAGCCGTTGCCGCGACGCACCGAGGTGTCGCCGTGGCCCGCGGTCGCCCGGGGTGCTCCGCCGGAGCGCGAGGTGCCGGCCGACTGAGCGCCCGCGGGACGCTGCGAGCCGCCGCGACGGCGCGAGCCGCCGCCGGTGCCGCCGCCCGCGGTGGCGCCGTGCGAGCCGGAGCCGTTGCCTGCGCCGCGACCGGAGCCGTTACCGGCACCCTGGCCGCTACGGCCCGAACCCGCACCCTGGCCGCCGCGGCCCGAACCGGCACCCTGGCCGCCACGGCCCGAACCGGCACCCTGCCCGCCACGGCCCGAACCGGAGGCCGAGCCGCCGCCCTGGCCACCGGCGCGCCGGGCGCGCTTGCGCTGAGCGTTCGCACCCTGCGATACGCCGCCACCGGTGCGCTCCTCGCGGAGCGACGGGGCGACGCGGGGAGCGACGTCGCCGACGAGCGCGGTGACGGCGGCGGAGGTCGCGGTGACGCGCTGCGGGGTGGCGTCGATGGCCGCCTTGCGGAGCAGCGTCTTCACATCGGAAGCCTGGTTCGAGAGCATGACGGTGACGACGTCACCGGCGCTGCCCGCGCGGGCCGTGCGGCCGGAACGGTGGAGGTACGCCTTGTGCTCCGCCGGCGGGTCGACGTGGACGACCAGCTCGACGTTGTCGACGTGCACGCCGCGGGCGGCGACGTCGGTGGCGACGAGCACCTTCACGTCACCCTCGCCGAAGGCGGCCAGGTTGCGGTCGCGGGCGCCCTGGGCGAGGTTGCCGTGCAGGTCCACGGCCGGGATTCCGGACGCGGTGAGCTGCTTGGCGAGCTTCTTGGCCTGGTGCTTGGTGCGGGTGAAGAGGATGCGGCGGCCGGTGCCCGAGGCGAGCGCCTCCACCAGGTCCTTCTTCTCGTCCGGCGTCTCCACCTGCAGCACGTGGTGGGTCATCGCCTCGACCGGGCTGTTCGCGTCGTCGACGGAGTGCAGCACGGGGGAGTGCAGGAAGCGCTTGACGAGCTTGTCCACACCGTTGTCGAGCGTGGCCGAGAACAGCAGGCGCTGCCCGTCGGTGGGCGTTGCGGTGAGGATGCGCGTGACGACCGGCAGGAAGCCGAGGTCGGCCATGTGGTCGGCCTCGTCGAGCACGGTGATCTCGACGGCGTCGAGGTTCACGTATCCCTGCTTCATGAGGTCTTCAAGGCGTCCGGGGCAGGCGACGAGGATGTCGACGCCGGCCTTCAGCTCGGCGACCTGCTTGTTCTGCGAGACGCCGCCGAAGACGGTGGAGACGCGCAGCCCGTAGGCGTCGGCGAGCGGACGGAAGGTGGTCGCGATCTGGGTCGCCAGCTCGCGGGTCGGTGCGAGCACGAGGGCCAGCGGGCGTCCGGGGCGACGGCGGCCGCCGGCGAGGACGGTGCCGAGGCGCGCGACGAGCGGCAGGGCGAACGCGATGGTCTTGCCCGAACCGGTCTTGCCGCGGCCCAGCACGTCCTTGCCCGCGAGGGCGTCGGGCAGCGTGTCGGCCTGGATCGGGAACGGGGTGGTCTTGCCGTCGGCCGTCAGGACGGCGACGAGCGGAGCGGGTACGCCGAGTTCGGCGAAGGAGAGAGTCAAGGATGTGCCTTTCAGGCATGGACCCGGTCGGCAGTAGCGGACCGGGGTGAATGGCGAGCGCACCGAGCGGCGCGATCGTTCGCCGTATGAAGAGAAGCGTGGCGGGGACATGGCCCGGCGCGACGCGAAGCGTTCTACGACGCCGCGGGCAGAATCGTCGCCCGCTTCCTCCACCCTAGAGCATCCGGCCGTACGAGTGCTGGGAGCGCACTCGCATCCGGAGGTCGTAGACTGTCGGCCCGGAAACGAGAGGTGGCCATGGGCGTGCTGGAATCGGAGCTCGAACGCGAGCGCGCCGTGGTCGCTGGGCTGTATCAGCGGCTCGACGAACTGCGTGCCGAGACGGAGGAGCGGCTGGCCCGCGTGCGCCGCGACAGCGTCGGGAGCAACCATCAGGCGCGCAGCGAACGCGACGCCTTCGCGCGTCTCTACGAGGACCAGCTAACGCAGTTGCGGGATGTGGATGCGCGTCTCGTGTTCGGCCGCCTGCTGCTGGAGGAGCCCGTTGACGGCTCCGACCACCGCTACATCGGGCGCGTCGGCCTGCGCGACGACGACCAGCGCTCCCTCCTCGTCGACTGGCGGGCCCAGCAGGCCGGCGCCTTCTACCAGGCGACGGCGAGCGAGCCGATGGGGGTCCGCGCGCGGCGCCACCTGACCATGTCGGGCCGCCAAGTCACCCGCATCGACGACGAGGTCTTCGACGAGGCGCTGCTCGACGGCGACCGCGCCGAGGAGCAGGTGCAGGGCGAGGGCGCCCTGCTCGCCGCGCTGACGGCACAGCGGACCGGCCGGATGCACGACATCGTCGCGACCATCCAGGCCGAGCAGGACCGCATCATCCGCTCCGACCTCCGTGGCGCGCTGGTCGTGCAGGGCGGGCCGGGCACGGGCAAGACGGCGGTGGCTCTGCACCGCGCCGCATACCTGCTGTACGCGAACCGCCAGCGGCTGAGCACCTCCGGTGTGCTGGTCGTCGGTCCGTCGACGGCGTTCCTGCGCTACATCGAGGCGGTGCTGCCGTCGCTCGGCGAGACGGGCGTGGTGATGTCGACGCTCGGTGAGCTGTTCCCGGGTGTCGAGGCGACGGCCGAGGATGCTCCGGAGGCCGCGGTGCTGAAGGGCTCGGCCCAGATGGCCCGACTGCTCTCGCGGGCCGTGAAGTCGCGGCAGAAGGCGCCGGATGAGGAGCAGACGATCGTCGTCGACAACGAGCGTCTGGTGGTCCCGCCGGACCTCATCCAGCGCGCCATCGCGAAGGCCCAGCGCACCGGAAAGCCGCACAACGTCGCGCGGGTGACATTCGTGAAGAACGCCCTCTCGGAGCTCACCGATCAGCTCGCGGCGCAGCTGCGCGCTTCGGGGTCGACCATCGACGACGCCGACCTCAAGGTGCTCCGGGAGGACCTGCGCACTTCGTACGACGTCCGCGTGCTCCTCAACACGGCGTGGCTTCCGCTGACACCGCAGAAGCTGCTGCAGGACCTCTATGCGCGCCCCGCGTGGCTGGCGGAGCTGACCCCGCGCTGGTCGCAGCAGCAACGGGATGCGCTCCGCCGCGACCGCACCGAGCCGTTCACCGTCTCGGACGTCCCCCTGCTGGACGAAGCGGCCGAGCTGCTGGGCGACTTCCCGGGCCGGCCGGACCCAGCCGACCGCGAGCGCGACCGTCAGCGCAAGCGCGACCTGGAGAACGCGCGCGCGGCCATCCGCAACATGGGCGTGCAGGGGCTGGTCAGCGCCGAGCAGCTGGCCGACGGCTTCGCCGAGCAGGCCGATCGCGGCACGACCGCGGAGCGCGCCGCCGCCGACCGCAGCTGGACCTACGGCCACGTCGTGGTGGACGAGGCGCAGGAGCTGTCGCCGATGCAGTGGCGGGTGCTCGTGCGACGCTGCCCGATGAAGTCGTTCACCATCGTCGGCGACATCGCCCAGGTGGCGTCCGCCTCCGGTGCGACCAGCTGGCAGGATGCGCTGAACCCGATCTTCAAGGACGCCTGGCGGCTGGAGGAGCTGACGGTCAACTACCGGACGCCCGCGCAGATCACCCGCGAAGCGGAGCGCATCGCCGCCTCCGCCGGCCTGCCGATCACGCCGACGCGCGCCGTCCGCGAGGGCGACTGGCCGATTCGCCGGGTCCGGGCGGACGGCGGGGATGCGGATGGCGGGGATGCGACGCTCGCCGCCGCCGTCGCCGACGCCGTTGCGCACGACCGCGGCATCGATGCGGGCGGCACGCTCGCGGTGATCACGACCGAGGCGGACCTCCCAGCGGTCGCCGCGACGGTGGAGGAGCGTTTCGGCGACGCCGCCGGCCGGGGCGCGACCGGCCTCGGGCGCCCGATCGCCGTGCTGACCGGCTACGAGGCCAAGGGTCTCGAGTTCGACGCCGTGGTGCTGGCCGACCCCGATGCGCTGGCCACCGAGTCGCCGCGCGGGGCCGCGTCCCTCTACGTCGCGATGACCCGCCCGACCCAGCGCCTCACCCTCGTCTCCCGCTGACCTTCATCCCACAGGCCATCCGCTCCTGAGTTTTTCGCACGAATCGGCGTCGGGAGGCCGAAAAAGTCAGGAGCTGTGGGCGGCGGCGCCGGCGTAGCGCTCGCCGACCGGGATCTCGACGGGGAGGGTGTTGCCGGCCTGCGCGAGCGGGCACGCCCACGCGGGGTCGTACGCGCACGACGGGTTGTAGGCGAAGTTGAAGTCGAGCACGAGCGAGGCCTCGCCGTCGTCCGTGTCGAGCCCGAGGTCGGCGCCCTTGATCGTGTCGATCAGGTAGCGGCCGCCGCCGTAGGTTCCGCCGGGCCGCCCGGCCAGCGCATCCTTCACAGGCACGAACAGCCCGCCGCCGTACGACGAGAGCCGCCACACGTCGAGCGTGCCCGCCAGCGGGACGCGGACCGTGCCGAGCAGCTCGAAGGGCACCACTCCGTCGGTGCCCGTCTCCACATCCATCCGCACCTCCTCGACGGCCGGCTGGATGGGCAGCTCGAACCGCCAGTCGGGGTCGTACCGGGTGACGGGCAGGCCGGTGAAGCCCTCCAGGTCCTCCGGCAACAGTGGTGAAGCGGGATGCGACGAGAACAGGTCGTTGCGGCACGACACCCAGTGCGCGTGGGCTTCCGCGGGGTCGTGGGCGGCGAGCCGCCGGACGGAGGCGTACAGCGCGAACACACGCCGTCGCCAGTCCGCGGTCTGCACGGCGGTGACAGCGCGGGCGGGCCGCGCGGCCGCGCTGCTGCCCTCCGCTCCGCCCGTGGCGGGTTCGGCGTTCGTCATCGTTCCTCCGGGGTCGTGGTGTCGCCTGCGGGCTCCGCGTCTGCCGGGGTCCGCACTTCGGGATCGTAGGCCCAGGTGGGCGCCAGCTGCCGGAGGCGCACGCCGCGCCACTGCCAGAACAGCCAGAAGGCGTACCAGGCGAAGGGCGTGAGGGCTCCGGCACGCACGATCAGCTGGTCGCGGTAGAGGGTCCGCAGCCGCCCGTTCTCGTCCGGACCGGCCGGGTCGGGCGCGATCGCCATCCGGTGGTCGAGCCGCGGGATCGCGGAGAGCATCCCGCCGGTTCCCCCGCCGCTGTCGTGCAGGATGCGCGTCGCCTGCTCGCGCGGATCGGTCGACCGCAGGGTGTCCAGCCGAATGGCCTGCGTGCCGACGGTGAACGCACCGAGGGCCTTCACCCGGACTCGGTGCTCCGAACCCCACCGTGTCGGGAACCCGCCGGGCTCGTCCGACCGGAAGTCGAGCCACGGCAGGGCTACCTCGCGGAATGCCGTCGGGCTCTGGAGGGCACGCCAGGCGGCATCCGGATCGCAGTCGAGGGTCAGCTTGAGGAGCACGCGCATGCTCTCAGTCTCACCCCGGGAAGCGGTGAGGAGGCCAGGGGATGGGCGGTTCCCCAGGGTTCTTCGGGCTCAGGGTTCTTCGGGCTCAGGCTTCCTCGGCCCGCGCCAGCAGCAGCTCCCGTTCGCGGGCGTTGCCGGTCATCGCGGCGGCGCGCTGGAACTCATGCCGTGCCTCGTCGCGTCGCCCGAGGCGGAGCAGCAGGTCGGCGCGCACCGACGGGAGCAGGTGGTACGACTCCAGGGCGCCTTCGATCGCCAGCCGGTCGACGACTTCGAGCCCCGCCTCTGGCCCGTACGCCATCGAGAGGGCGACCGCGCGGTTGAGCTCGACCACGGCCGACGGGTGCAGCTCGCCGAGCGCGCCGTAGAGCGCGACGATCTCCTCCCAGTCGGTCGCCTCCGGGGTCGGTGCGGTGGCGTGGCAGGCCGCGATGGCCGCCTGCAGCGCGTACGGCCCGCGGCTGGCGGGCGGCCGCCTGCTGAGGCGCAGGGCGTCGGAGCGTTCCAGGGCCGCGACGCCGCGGCCGATGAGGAGGCGGTCCCAGCGAGCGCGGTCCTGGTCCTGGAGAAGGATCGGGCTGCCGTCCTCGGCCGTGCGGGCTCCGAGCCGCGACGCCTGGAACTCCATCAGCGCGACGAGTCCGTGCACCTCGGGCTCGCGCGGTGTCAGCTCAGCGAGCACACGGCCGAGCCGCAGCGCCTCCCGGCACAGGTCGGGCCGCATCCAGTCGTCGCCGGCCGTGGCCGAGTAGCCCTCGTTGAAGATCAGATAGACGACTTCGAGCACGGAGGCCAGCCGCTCGGGGAACTCCGCCCGCTCGGGCACCTCGAACGGCACCCCCGCAGCGCTGAGCGTGCGCTTGGCGCGGACGATCCTCTGGGCCATGGTGGCCGGCGGGACGAGGAAGGCCCGGGCGATCTCCTCGGTCGAGAGGCCGCCGAGCAACTTGAGGGTCAGCGCGACACGCGACGCCTGGGGGAGCACAGGGTGGCAGGCGACGAAGACGAGCCGGAGCAGGTCGTCGCCGATCGGCTCCTGCGCGACGCGCGCCGGATCGTCCGAGCCGAGCTCCTGTTCGAGGTCGTGCGCGATCGCGGCGTACCGGTCGTCGAGGCGCTCCCGACGGCGCCAGCCGTCGACCGCGCGGCGCTTCGCGACCGTCGTCAGCCACGCCCCGGGATTGCGCGGGATGCCCGTGGCCGGCCACTGCTCGAGGGCGGCGACGAGCGCATCCTGAGCAAGCTCCTCGGCCAGCCCGACATCGCCGGTGGTCCGGGCGAGCCCCGCGATCAGGCGTCCGGACTCGATGCGCCAGACCGACTCGACCGTGCGGCGGGTCTCCTCGAGTCGTTCGCCCTCGTCGGTCATCGGCCCACGTCGCCCGCCACCCGGCGCACCTCGACGCTCCCGCGCGTCAGCGGCAGCCGTCGGGCCCACTCGAGCGCCTCGTCTTCGCCGGCGGTCTGCAGCATCCACAGTCCGGTCACCCGGGCGGCCGACGGGCGCGGCGAGCGGTCGAGGGTGCGGCTCTCGCCGTCGAAGTGGATGCGCGCGCAGGCTCCCGTCGGCTCGAGCGCCTCGGCCGCGAGCAGCACTCCTGCGCGCACCAGCTCCTGCTCGTAGCGGTCGAGGGCGGCACGGTCCCGGACGGCCGGCTCGACGCCGTCGCCCTCCTCGGCCTGCGCCATCAGCACGAAACGCATGGTCCCATCCTCTCGTCGAACACGTCTGGAGTCATCCATGCGTCGAATGGGATGCGGTGCTTTCGACACGGGTGACGGTGGTGTGCGCTACAACGGGAGCATGGCGATCCGTTACTGGCTGGGCGTTGTGCAGCTCGATCACGTGCTGCGCGGCGTCGCGGGCGGCTTCGCGCAGGTCAACCACGGCGCCCGGGCGCCGCTGGAGCGGATGGGGCCGGCCGACGGTTTCGTGTACTACTCGCCCAGGGCTTCGTATCCGGACGGCGAGCCGCTGAAGCAGTTCACGGCCGTCGGCCGCCTGGCCGACGACGAGGTGTTCCAGGTGACGCAGGGGCCGGCGATGCAGGGTCCGGCGTCGGATTTCAAGCCGTGGCGGCGACGGGTCGAGTGGGATCACGACGCCGTGGCGACGCCCATCCGTCCGCTGCTCGGCGCTCTCGACTTCACCCGCGACAAGCCGGACTGGGGGTACCAGCTGCGCCGCGGGCTCATCGAGTTGTCCCGGCACGACTTCGAGCTGATCCGCCGGCAGATGCGCCCGTCACCGGGCGAAACACGGCCGCGCCGCGCCGACCACCGCATTACGATGGCCCGGTGACTCAGCCGACCTCTCTCGACTCCGACACGATCCCCTCCGAGATCCCGGCCGCGCACCGCCAGGCCAAGTACCAGGTGCGGTTCGACTGGGCGGCTGACGGCGCCGCCGCCGTCGCGGCCGACGCCGATGTGGTGGTGTGGGTGGATGCGCTCGCCGATGTCCCCGCGCCTGAACTGCCCGGCGACGGCGCCGTGCTGGCCGCCGGACTGACCGACGCCACCTCCGTCGCTCGCTGGATCCTCGCGGAGCAGGTCCGTCTCGGCCGCCGCGCGATGATCGCCGTCGTGGCCGCGGGAGGTGCGACCCCGTCCGGGTCGACCCGTTTCGCCGTGGAGGACCTGCTGGCGGCGGGTGCCGTGGTGGATGCGCTGGCCTCGGTCGGTATCGACTACTCCTCTCCGGAGGCCGCGGCGGCCTGCGCGGCGTTCACCGGACTGCGGGGCGCCGTCGCGCATCTGCTGACGGCCTCTGTCTCGGGCCAGGAGCGCGTGGCAGCGGGCGCCACCCCGGCCGACATCGCCCCCGCGGGCCGGCTCGATTCGTCCGACGCTGTGACGGTGCTCCGAGCTCCCCGCCAGAACGGTGCGCTCGCGGCGGAATGATCGCCGATCGGCGTACGTTGCCGTGAACAGGAGGTTTTATCGATGAAAGCCGTGCTGAACGACACCGTGATCGCCGAGGCCCCGCAGGAGGACCTCATCCGCATCGAGGGCAACTGGTACTTCCCTCCGGCGAGCGTCAAGTCCGAGTACCTCGTAGAGAGCGACACCCCGTACACGTGTCCGTGGAAGGGTGAGTGCCAGTACTTCTCCGTGAAGTCGGACGACGGCCTGCTGCAGGACCGCGCGTGGAGCTACCCGACGCCGTACCCGAGCTCCTTCGACCGGGTGGGCAAGGACTACAGCAACTACGTCGCGTTCTGGAAGGACGTCCGCGTCGTCGACTGACGACCGGGAGTCGCGATGTTCCGTCACGGCCGCCGCCTGAGCCTCCTGGCTCTGACGGCGGCCGTGCTCGTTCTTGCGGGATGCTCGACTCCTCCGCCCCCGCAGCCGACGGTGACGCGCACACCGACGTCCACGCCCCGTCCCACGGCATCATCCGCGCCGGTCGCCGCCATCCCGTGGCAGCCGAGCGGGCAGACGACCGTGCTCGAGACCGGGCTGGAGTCGCCCTGGTCGGTCGTCCCGCTGCCGAGCGCATCGGCACTGATCAGCGAGCGTGACTCCGGCACCATCCGGGAGCGGCTGCCGCAGGGCGGACTCCGCACGGTCGGCACCGTCCCCGGCGTCGTCCACACCGGCGAGAGCGGCCTGCTCGGGCTCGCGGTGCCGGCCGAGTCCGCACCGAAGTACCTCTACGCGTACCTCACCACCGCAGACGACAACCGGGTGGTGCGCCTGCCGTTGTCCGGAGTGCCGGGGAGCTACGCGATCGGGGCGCCGGAGCCCGTGCTCACCGGCATCCCGAAGGCGTCGAATCACGACGGTGGACGCCTCGCGTTCGGCCCCGACGGGATGCTGTACGTGACCGCCGGGGACGCGTCGAACCCCGGCAACGCCCAGGACATCGCCTCGCTCGGCGGCAAGATCCTGCGCATCACCCCGGAGGGTCAGGTTCCGGGAGACAACCCGTTCCCCGGCTCGCCGGTCTGGTCGTACGGACACCGCAACCCGCAGGGGATCGGCTGGGATTCGCGTGGCACGATGTGGGCGAGCGAGTTCGGGCAGAACACCTGGGACGAGCTCAACATCATCCGCCCGGGGTCGAACTACGGATGGCCCGTCGTCGAGGGCGTCGGCGGCGATCCGAAGTACACCGACCCCGTCTACCAGTGGCCGACGGATGCGGCGAGTCCCAGTGGCCTGGCGGTCGTCGGCGACACCATCTTCCTGGCGGCGCTGCGCGGCGAGAGGCTGTGGACGGCCTGGTCGACCGACGGAGCGGCCCCGGTGACCGCGGCGCCGTTCTTCGAGGGCGAGCTGGGGCGGCTGCGCGACGTGGTCGCCGTCGGTGACCGCTTGTGGCTGCTCACGAACAACACCGATGGACGCGGTTCGCCCCGCTCCGGCGACGACCGGCTCGTCGAGGCTCCGCTCGTTCCCGCTCAGTCCGTCAAACGTCCGGGCTGACCTCACCCGAGCGGGGGCCCTCCTGCGGGTAGTCTTGGGGGGAACCACCGATCGGGAGCAGAACCCTGAGCATCATCCTCGGATACGATCCGACCACCCTGCGCGAACGCGTCGATCTGCGCGCTGCCGGCGAGCGTCTGGAGGAGCTGGGCAGCTTGCGCAGTCTCAGCGCGCTCAACGAGAAGACGGTGCTGCTGCGGCTGCTGGGCCGGCTCGACGAGGCGATCGAGGTCGGCAACGAGGCGGTTCGTCAGGCGCGGTTCACCGGAGACCGCGAGCAGCTCCTCGGCGCGCGCATCCGCCGCGCCCAGGTGCTGCAGTACCAGGGCAAGACCGATGAGGCCGTCGTGGAGCTGACCGGCTGCGTCGATGAGGCGCGTGGTCGGGAGTGGACGGCGCTGGAGGCGTTCGCCATCCAGAGCCGCGGCAAGGTCTACTTCGACACCGGCGACTACGAGAACGCGCTCGCCGACATGACCGCGGCCGTCTTCCTGCGCGAGAAGCTGGGCGCGTCGCCCGCCGAGATCCAGGCGGCCCTGACCGCGGTCGCCGTCGTGCAGTCGGCGCTCGACGCACAGCGCGGGGCAGCACGCGGGGAGCGCGGCGAGGGCGACCCCGATCACGCGTAGGATGCACGTCATGGAGGTAGGGAGCGCTCCGGACGGGAACCGTCGCTGATGGCCGAACTCGACCGTGTGCGCCGCTGGGCGGAAGCGCTGATCGCCCTCCACCTCGACCCGGCCGTCTGGAGCTTCGGCTTCGACAACGCCAAGACGCGCGCCGGCCTGTGCAACTACACGTCGAAGCGGATCACGGTCTCGCGCTACCTGGCGGCGCGGTACGAGGACGACGAGATCCACCAGATCCTCCTCCACGAGGTGGCCCACGCGCTCGCCGGATCCCACGCCGGGCACGGGCCGCGCTGGCGCGCCATCGCGCTCGACCTCGGGTACGAGGGCAAGCGTCTGCACGGCGGAGCGATCGCCGATGACCTGGCCCCGTGGGTCGGTACCTGCCCGAACGGGCACACCCACTACCGCTACCGCAAGCCGGCTCGCGCGCTCGCCTGCGGTGCGTGCAGCCGCCGCTTCGACGCGGCCAACCTCATCTCCTGGCAGCACCGCGAGGTGTCGCCGGCGCAGCGGCGCACGGCCGCGGCGGCAGCGACCGAGTAGCGGTCGGCCGTCTGCCTGCTCGGCCGACCGTCAGGCGTGCGCGACGCCGAGCCGTGCGTCCAGACCGTCCCGCACGCTCGGCCATTCCTCGCTGAGGATGGAGTACACGGCCGTGTCGCGCCAGGTCCCGTCCGCGCGCAGCTGGGTGTGCCGCAGGACGCCCTCGAACTGCGCGCCGAGGCGGAGGATCGCGGCGCGTGACCGCGCGTTGAGCACATCCGCCTGCAGCTTGACGCGTTCGAATCCGTGGTCGAACGCCGTCCCGAGCAGCAGCCGCTTGGTCTCGGCGTTCACCAGCGTGCCCCAGGTCTCGGGAGCGTAGGCGGTCCAGCCGATGTGGGCGGAGCGGTTGACCAGGTCGAAGTCGCCCAGCGTGGTCGTACCGACCAGGCGGTCGCCCTCGCGGAGCACGACGGCCGTCACGTTCGCGGTGTCCCAGGCGAGGTAGCGGAGGATGAACTCCCGCCACTCCTCGTAGGTGTCGCGATACGCGGCCGGACCGCCTCCCCAGCCGCCGGCGAAGACCTCGGGATGCCCGATCGCGTCGAACAGGTCGGGCAGGTCGTCGAGGGTGAGGGCACGCAGACGGACGGTCGCACCCTCGAGCGCGGTGGCCGGGTCCGGGCGGGTGGCGGTCATCCGCCCAGTATGCCAGGGCGCTGCTGGCCGCTTCCGGTCCGCCGATGGGTCGCGACGCGCCGTTATGGCGTGCCCATAACGGCGTGTTGCGACCCACGGGAGGGGCTCGGGCGAGGGCTAGGCTGGGAGGCGAAAGCCCCGCCCGGGGAGCTGTCGCTAACCGACTATGTTGGTTACATGGCGACCGAAGCGATTCTCACCCGAGGCACCGGACAATGGATGGAGCCCAGCGATGGTCAGCGCTGGTGGTTCGACTCCGGGTCGCTCGCCCTCGACTTCGCCTACACCGGCGAGTTCGCGCACGCGGCCGACACGGACGGCGACAACGACCCCGACCGGCATGCCGTCCGTGACGCCCACGGCCTCAACGCCTGGCTGGTCGAGCGGTTCCCCGAGGTCGCGCCGACGGCCGGTGACCGCGAGTTCCGCGACGCCCGCACCCTCCGGACCGCCATCGGCCGCCTCGCGCGCCAGGCCAGCCGCGGCGACGAGCTGTCGCCCGACGACATCGACGTGGTCAACCTCTTCGCGGCGACTCCCGACATCCCGCCGGTCCTCGCCGGTGGTGGGCGCCAGGCGGGGCGCACGAACGCGCGTCCGCATCAGGCCCTTGGCACCATCGCCCGGGATGCGGTGCGCCTCTTCGGCCCGGACGTCGACGGCCGCATCCGCGAGTGCTCGGCCGACGACTGCGAGCTCGTCTACCTCGACACCTCGCGCAGCGGCACCCGGCGCTGGTGTTCGATGCAGCGCTGCGGCAACCGCGCGAAGGTGCGTGCTCATCGCGCCCGTGCGGCCCGCGGGCCGAAGGCGCACGCCACAATAGGGGCATGAGCCGTTCCGTCGACCTCAACAGCGACCTGGGGGAGTCGTTCGGCGCTTGGTCGATGGGCGACGACGCCGCACTGCTGCGGGTGGTCTCCAGTGCGAACGTCGCCTGCGGCTTCCACGCGGGCGACCCGTCCACGATGCTCGCGACCTGCCGCGAGGCCGCCGCGAACGGCGTGACCGTCGGCGCCCATGTGTCCTATCGCGACCTGGCGGGATTCGGGCGGCGCGCGATGGACGTGCCCGCCGGCGAGCTCCGCGACGAGGTGCTGTACCAGCTCGCCGCGCTCGCGGGGGTCGCCCGGGTGGCCGGAACCTCCGTGCGCTACGTCAAGCCCCACGGCGCGCTGTACAACCGTATCGTGCGCGACGCGGCTCAGGCACGGGCTGTGGTGGATGCGGTGGCCGCCTTCGACCCGACGCTCGCCCTGCTCGGACTGGCCGGCTCCGCGGTGGAACGCGCGGCGGATGATGCCGGAGTCCGGTTCGTCCGCGAGGCGTTCGTCGACCGCGGCTACCGCTCCGACGGCACGCTGGTGCCGCGCACCGAACCGGGTGCGCTGCTCTCCGACGACGGGGAGATCGCGGCGCGGGCCGTGCGCATGGTCACCGAGGGCCGCGTCGTCGCCGTCGACGGCACCGACATCCCCGTCGAGGTGGACTCGCTGTGCGTCCACGGCGACACCCCGGGTGCGGTCGCGATGGCGCTCGCGGTGCGTGGTGCGCTCGGCGCATCCGGAGTGCGCGTGGAGCCGTTCGCATGACCGCACGCATCCTGCCCTACGGCGACCACGCCCTGCTCGTGGAGCTGGACGGGCTGGATGCCGTGCTCGCCCTCTTCCGCGGGCTCGAGGCGACGCGGCCGGAGGGCGTTGTGGAGCTGGTGCCCGCCGCCCGCACCATCGCGGTCATGGTCGAGCCACGCATCCTGTCGCTCAGCGCAGCCCGCGGCTGGGTCGAGCGCACGCAGCCCCTGCCCGCCGGCGCTGTCGAGGAGCGGGTCGTCGAACTGGACGTCCGCTACGACGGCGACGACCTCGCGGAGGTCGCCCGGCTCACCGAGCGGACCGAGGCGGAGGTCGTCGCGTTCCACACCGGCACCCCGTGGCGGGTCGCCTTCGGCGGCTTCGCGCCCGGCTTCGCCTACCTGGTGAGCGACAGCCCGGTGGGCGGCGCGCTGGAGGTCCCGCGCCGGGCGACGCCGCGCACGGCGGTGCCGCCGGGGTCGGTCGGCCTCGCAGGAACGTTCAGCGGCGTGTATCCACGACCGAGTCCGGGCGGCTGGCAGCTCATCGGCCGCACCGACGCGACGCTGTGGGATGAGACGGCCGATCCTCCCGCGCTGCTCCGGCCTGGGACGGTCGTGCGCTTCCGGGAGGTGCGATGAGCGGCCTGCGCATCCTGAGCCCCGGTGCCCTCGCACTCATCCAGGACCTCGGGCGGCCCGGTTTCGCGGCTCTCGGGGTCGGCCGATCGGGTGCCCTCGACCGGACCGCTCTGCGGCTGGGCAACCGGTTGCTCGGCAACGACGAGGGCGACGCGGGAATCGAGGTGCTCCTCGGCGCATTCGAGGCGCGCTTCGGGCGCGACACCTGGTTCGCGGTCACCGGAGCCGTCGGCTCGATTCTCCTCGACGATCGCCCAGTGGATGCGCACCAGGCCGTGCGAGCACGTTCTGGGCAGGTGCTGCGGATCGGAGCGGCGACGGCCGGACTGCGCTGGTACCTGGCCGTGCGCGGCGGGGTGGCTGCGCTTCCGGTTCTCGGGTCGCGCTCCCGCGACACGCTCGCCGGTCTCGGGCCGGCGCCCCTGCAGGCGGGTGACCTGGTACCGATCGGCGAGCATCCCGGCTCCGACCTCCCGCTGCTGGACTTCGTCCCGGTCGCCGACCCGACGCCCGGGGCCGTCGAGGTGCGCGCTCACGCAGGCCCCCGAGCCGACTGGTTCACCCACCGGGCGCTGGAGTCCTTCTTCTCCGTCGAGTGGCGCGTCGCGGCCGAGAGCGACCGCATCGGCGCGCGGCTCGACCCCGTGCGGGCGCCCGCACACGCGGCGGGCGTCACCCCGCATCCCGATCCGCTGCTGGAGCGGGCGATCCGTCACGAGCTCCCGAGCGAGCCGATGGTCGCCGGCGCCGTGCAGGTCTCGCCCGACGGCCGTCCGACCGTGCTGCTCGCCGACCATCCGGTCACCGGCGGGTACCCGGTGATCGCCGTCGTGGCCGACGGCTCGCTCGATGCCTTCGCCCAGCTGCGGCCCGGCCAGCCGGTGTCCTTCCGGCACGCCTGACCGCGCCGCGAGACTCAGTCGCGGCGAGTGCCGCTCTGGAAGATGCTGCGCGCGGGAGGCGGCGACGGCACGCTGGTCGCATCGGTCACGATCGGCGCGCCCGCGGCGAACGTCCGCAGCTCCTCGCCGGCCACGGCCTTCGCGGGATGCGGCCCGCTCGCCAGCAGGCGCGGCAGCCACTCGAGGGGGAGCGGCGAGTTCGATCCGACCAGCACGACGTTCCCGAACCGGCGACCCTTCAGCACCTGCGTCTCGGCGAGCGCCGCGACGTTCTCGACGACGGAGCCGAGGGTGGACACCTGGCTGCGGGCGAAGCTGAGCGGCGGCCCGTCCGCGACGTTCACGAGCACGATGCCATCCGGCTTCAGCAGCGAGACTGCCGAGCGGTAGAACTCGGCGCTCGTGACGTGCGCGGGCGTGCGCGACCCGCTGAAGATGTCCACCACGAGCAGATCGACCTCGCCGCGCAAGCCGTTCGGCAGCTTGCCGACGACCTCGCGGGCGTCGCCGTGGCGGATACGGATCTGCGCGTAGCGGGGGAGCGGGAGCTGCTCGCGCACCAGGTCCACCAGACGGCTCTCGAGCTCCACGACCTGCTGCCGCGAACCGGGGCGCGTATAGGCGATGTACCGCGGGAGCGTCAGCGCGCCGGCCCCGAGGTGCACGGCCGTGATGGGCTGGCCCGGCTCGCCGATCAGGTCGATGACATTGCCCATCCGCTGGATGTACTCGAAGAACAGCTGCGACGGATCGTCGAGGTTCACATGCGACTGCGGCGTGCCGTCGACGACGAGCTGGTAGGCGCCGGGCACGAACCGGTCGGGCTCCACGGTCGCCAGGTAGCCGCTCTCCGAGAGGACGACCGAGGGGTTCTGGGGGGTCGGGTTCGGAGACACACCGGCAGCCTAGTCGCGGTGGATGCGCACAGGTCTCCACCCGCGATCTCCACCCGACCTCCACCCGAGGGCGGTGCCGCCCGGCGCGGCGGGACGCGACGCTGGAGTGGTGCCGGAGACTCCGGCCCGTTCTCTCGCTCAGAAAGGCGATCATGACCGTTCAGACTCTCGGCAACGCTCTCCTCATCCTGTTGCTCATCGGATGGGTCGGCTACCGGCAGCTGACCTGGCGACCGGTGGTGATCGCCAAGATGTGGCGGATGCCCGGCATCCTCGCCGTCGTGGGCGCCGTGCTGCTCATGCAGCAGGTGAAGCCGACGACCATCACGCCACTCGACATCGCGGTGGTCGCCGGCGAGCTGGTGCTGTCCCTTGCCATCGGTGCGTGGATCGGCGGCATCGCGCACTTCCGTCGGCTGCCCGAGCCCGTCATGGGCAAGAACCCGTCCGAGGTCGCCGTCTACGAGTCGCGCACCGGCGTGCTCGGGCTGGTGCTCTGGGTGGTCGTCATCGCCGTCCGCGTCGGAGTGGATGTGCTCGCAGCGCAGGCCGGCTCGCACCTGGCCGCCGCGACCGGCATCATCCTGCTGATCTTCGCGGCGAACCGTCTCGCGCGCACCGCGGTCTTCGCTGCTCGCCTCGACCGCCACGCCGCCCTCGCCGCGTGATACGGCGGCCCCGGGTCCCGGTGAGCAGCAAGATGGTCGAGTGAACGTCTCCGTCCGCCCCAGCTGGCTCGCCGTGGCCCTGACCGCGGTGGGCGCCGCGGCCATCGGCTACGCGCTCGTCCGCACCCACACCGAGCACCGCCCGGTGTGGGTGCTCGTGCTCGGGCTGATCTCCGTGGTGCTGTGGGTGGTGCGCAGCGCGCTGGCGAAGGCGGGGCTCCGTCGCGCCGCTTTCGTCTGCGCGGTGGTCCTTGTGGTCGTAGGCGCGGTCGTCGCGGCGCCCACGGACGGGCTGACCGTCGTCCCCGCGGCGATCGGCGTGCTCGTCGTACTCGGCGACCCACGGGATCCGCTGTGGCTCGGACTGCTCGTCGGCGGCGTCGGCATCGCCCTGGTCGCTCTCGGCGCCGTGCCCGCCGGCACCGACATCCCGAACCTCCTCGCCATGATGGGCGGGATCCTGCTGGCCGTCTTCGCCGGTCTCAGCAGGCGGCAGTTCCGGGTGGCGGAGGAGCAGGCCGTCCTCCTCCGCGAGCGCGCGGTCGCGATGAAGGAGGAGGCGTCGCGCATCGCCATCGCGCGCGATCTCCACGACGTGCTGGCGCACAGCCTCGGCGGCCTCGTCATCCAGCTGGATGCGGTGGACGCCCTCCTCGAATCCGGCGACACCGACGGTGCCCGCTCGCGGGTGGTCGCCGCCCGCGGCCTGGCCGCCGACGGGCTCGCTGAGGCCCGTCGCGCCGTCGCCACCCTGCGCGAGCCCGCCGCGGTCGGCGCCGCGCCGGTACCGCCCGCCGTGCTGCGGGCCGCCTTGGACGAGCTGATCGCCGCGCACCGTTCACTCGGCGGGCGGGCGCAGCTCGGGGTGACGGGCGACGGCGTGGAGCTCAGCGCGCAGCAGGCCGAGGCGCTGCAGCGCGCCCTCCAGGAAGCGCTGAGCAACGCCCGCAAGCATGCGCCAGGCGAGCCGGTCGCGGCCGAGCTGGTCTGGCAGGATGACCGCGTGCGCCTCATCGTTTCCAATCCGCTCACGGGCGGGGCCGGGGCATCGGCGCTCGCCGCATCCGGCGGCCGGTACGGGCTCGAGGGGATGCGCGAGCGCTTCGCCGCGCTCCCGGCCGGCGGCTCGGTGCAGGCCGTCGCGGCCGACGGCCGGTTCGTCCTGACGGCGGAGGCGATGCTGCGGTGACTGGCGACCTGCGCATCCGTGTCGCCGTCGCCGACGACCAGGCGATCATCCGCGACGGGCTGGTCACCGTGCTCGGTCTGCTGCCCGACATCGAGGTGGTCGGCGAGGCGGCGGACGGCGAGGAGGCGGTCGCGCTCGCCGTGGCCGCGCGCCCCGACGTCCTGCTCATGGACCTGCGGATGCCGGTGCTCGACGGCGCAGCGGCGACCGCCCGCGTGCGCGAGGTCGCACCGGAGACCGCGGTGCTCATCCTCACCACGTACGCCGACGACGAGTCGATCGTCGGCGCGTTGCGGGCGGGAGCGCGCGGCTACCTGACGAAGGACGCCGGCCGCGCCGAGCTCGCCGCGGCCGTGCGTGCCGTCGCCAGCGGGCAGACGACCCTCGCGCCGGAGGTCGGCGCGCGCGTGATCGGCGCGCTCACCGGCGCTGCGCCCGCTCCCGTCGCCGAGGTGGATGCGGCAGGCGCCCTGCTCGCCCGCTTCCCTTCCCTGACGCGGCGCGAGGCCGAAGTCCTCGCCTTGATCGGCGACGGCCTGAGCAACGCTGAGATCGCGCGGACGCTCTTCGTCAGTGTCGCGACGGTCAAGACGCACATCAACGCGATCTTCGCGAAGCTCGCCGTGCGCGACCGCGCGCAGGCGATCGCGCTCGTCCGCTCGTGACGGGAGGCCGGTGCCGCTTCCCAACGGCGGGGCCCGGGGGAAGGATGGGGGAGTGAGCGACCCGAACGCGGCCACCCCGCCATCCACTCCCGCCGCCGACCTGGTGCTCGTGACCGGCGGCTCCGGATTCCTCGGCGCGCACTGCATCCTCGCGCTGCTCGACGCCGGCTACCGGGTGCGCACCACGATCCGCACACCGGCCCGTGCCGCGGACGTCCGCCAGCAGCTCGCGGCTGGCGGTGTCGACGACCCGGTCGACCGGCTCGAGTTCGCGATCGCCGACCTGACCTCGGACGGCGGATGGGGCGATGCCGTCGCGGGGTGCCGCTTCGTCCTGCACGTGGCCTCGCCGTTCCCGTCCTCCCAGCCGAAGAACGCGGACGACCTGATCATCCCGGCGCGCGACGGCGCCCTGCGCGTGCTGCGCGCCGCCCGCGACGGCGGCGTCGAGCGCGTCGTGCTCACCTCATCCTTCGCGGCGGTCGGCTACGGGCATCCCCCGACCGACCGGCCCTTCACCGAGGAGGACTGGACCGACCTCGACAGCGGCCGCCGGCTGAGCCCGTACGTGCAGTCGAAGACCATCGCCGAGCGCGCGGCGTGGGCCTTCGTCGCCGCGGAGGGCGGAGACCTCGAGCTCGCGACCGTGAACCCGGTCGGCATCCTCGGGCCGGTGCTCGGCCCGGACATCTCCACCTCGGTCGAGCTCGTCCGCCTGCTGAAGGAGGGGCGCCTCCCTCGCCTCCCCGACGTGCACTTCGGCATCGTCGACGTGCGCGACGTCGCCGCGTTGCACCTCCTCGCCATGACGCGGCCGGAGGCGGCAGGTCAGCGTTTCCTCGCCATCGCCGGCGAGGTCATGTCGGCGCAGGAGGTCGCGCTGCTGATCCGCGGTCACCTCGGCGAGGCGGCAGGGCGCCGGGTCAGCACCAAGCTGATGCCCGAGTGGATGCTGCGGGCGGCCGCCCCCTTCAGCCGGCGCGTCCGCGACTCGCTCCCCGACATCGGGACGGCGCGCCGCGCCACCGCGCAGAAGGCGATCAGCGTGCTCGGCTGGGCGCCCCGCTCACGCGAGGAGGCCGTGATCGCCACCGTGGACACCCTCCCGACCTACCGCTCCCACCGCACCTGACCCGCGGCGACGCGCCCGCCAGCGTAGGTATGAATCGTTCGAATCTCCGACGCACCGCGGTGCGGATGGAGTTCGGGCCGGATCGCGTCCGAATCTCCGACGGTGCCCACTACGGCGCCTCGGCTCGAAATGTGCCTCCGACCGGCCGAAATTCCGACAGGGAGCGCGGGGAATAGCACCGCGGCGGTCGCGTTATACATCAGGACGTGTCTCCGGTCAAGAAAAGACTGGACACGGCGCGTCCGATTGACATATAGTTGTTCTTTGCGCTCCCAGTCAAACTTCTGCCTTCATATTGCGGTCGGCTCTGACTTTCTCCGCGTGTGCCTGGGCCCGTTCTTTCGGGTCAGATACGGCAGCGCGACGTGACTGGGAGTTCTCGTCCTGATAGATACACGACCGACAGTAACTGGCCCGACGGGGCCCCGGAGGTTATTTCCTTGGCTGCTGCGCGCAACGCAACCAACACCGACAAGACACCCAAGAACGGACGAGCCGCATCCCGACTCTCCTTCGCCAAGATCACGGACACCCTGACCGTTCCCGATCTGCTCGCACTGCAGACCGAGAGCTTCGACTGGCTGGTCGGCAACGACGCGTGGAAGGCTCGCGTCGCAGAAGCCGAGGCCCAGGGCCGTCAGGATCTTCCCGCCAACACGGGCCTCGAGGAGATCTTCGAGGAGATCTCTCCCATCGAGGACCTCGGCGAGACCATGCAGCTCTCGTTCACGAACCCGTTCCTCGAGGAGAAGAAGTACTCGATCGACGAATGCAAGGAGAAGGGCAAGACCTACGCTGCCCCGCTCTACGTCGAGGCCGAGTTCATGAACCACCTCACCGGTGAGATCAAGACCCAGACGGTCTTCATGGGCGACTTCCCGCTGATGACCGAGAAGGGCACCTTCATCATCAACGGCACCGAGCGTGTCGTCGTCTCGCAGCTCGTCCGCTCCCCGGGCGTGTACTTCGAGGCCACCGCCGACAAGACGTCCGACAAGGACATCTTCTCGGCACGCGTGATCCCGAGCCGCGGTGCGTGGCTCGAGTTCGAGATCGACAAGCGCGACCAGGTCGGTGTCCGCATCGACCGCAAGCGCAAGCAGTCGGTCACGGTGTTCCTGAAGGCCCTCGGCCTCACCAGCGAGGAGATCCTCTCCGAGTTCGCCGGGTACCAGTCCATCGAGCTGACCCTCGAGAAGGACGCCATCCTCACCAAGGAGGAGGCGCTCAAGGACATCTACCGCAAGCTGCGTCCGGGCGAGCAGGTCGCCGCCGAGGCCGCGCGTGCGCTGCTCGACAACTTCTACTTCAACCCGAAGCGCTACGACCTCGCCAAGGTCGGCCGTTACAAGATCAACCGCAAGCTCGGCCTCGAGGCCCCGCTGTCGGAGTCGGTGCTGACCGTCCAGGACATCATCGCCACGATCAAGTACCTGGTCGCCCTGCACGACGGCCAGACCACCATCAAGGGTCTCCGCAACGGCGTCGAGACGGACATCCGCCTCGACATCGACGACATCGACCACTTCGGCAACCGTCGTATCCGCGCCGTCGGCGAGCTCATCCAGAACCAGGTCCGCACCGGTCTCTCCCGCATGGAGCGCGTCGTCCGCGAGCGCATGACCACGCAGGACATCGAGGCGATCACGCCGCAGACCCTGATCAACGTGCGACCCGTCGTCGCGGCGATCAAGGAGTTCTTCGGAACGTCGCAGCTGTCGCAGTTCATGGACCAGAACAACCCGCTCGCGGGTCTGACCCACAAGCGTCGCCTCTCCGCGCTCGGCCCCGGTGGTCTGAGCCGTGAGCGTGCCGGCGTCGAGGTCCGTGACGTCCACCCGTCGCACTACGGCCGCATGTGCCCGATCGAGACGCCGGAAGGCCCGAACATCGGTCTGATCGGCTCGCTCGCGTCGTTCGCGCGGATCAACTCCTTCGGCTTCATCGAGACGCCGTACCGCAAGGTCGTCGACGGCCGGGTCACCGACCAGATCGACTACCTCACGGCCTCGGAGGAGGACGACTTCGTCGTCGCGCAGGCGAACGCCCCGCTCGACGCGAACGGCCACTTCGTGGAGGAGCGCGTCCTCGCCCGTCAGAAGGGCGGCGAGGTCGACCTGATCCCCGCCGAGGAGATCGGCTACATGGACGTCTCGCCGCGCCAGATGGTGTCGGTCGGTACGTCGCTGATCCCCTTCCTCGAGCACGACGACGCCAACCGAGCCCTCATGGGTGCGAACATGCAGCGCCAGGCGGTGCCGCTGCTCCGCTCGGAGAGCCCGGTCGTCGGAACCGGTATGGAGGGCTACGCGGCCATCGACGCGGGTGACGTGATCACCGCCGAGAAGTCCGGTGTGGTCACCGAGGTCTCGGCCGACGCGGTCACCGTCCAGGCGGACGACGGCACGTACCAGACCTACTACCTGCGCAAGTTCGACCGCTCGAACCAGGGCACGTCCTACAACCACCGCGTGATCGTGGACGAGGGCGACCGCATCGAGCAGGGCGAGGTCGTCGCAGACGGTCCCGCGACCGAGAACGGCGAGCTCGCGCTCGGCAAGAACCTGCTCGTCGCATTCATGCCGTGGGAGGGTCACAACTTCGAGGATGCGATCATCCTCAGCCAGAACCTGGTGAAGGACGACACCCTCTCCTCGATCCACATCGAGGAGTACGAGGTCGACGCCCGCGACACCAAGCTCGGCAAGGAGGAGATCACCCGCGACCTCCCGAACGTCAGCCCGGACCTCCTGGCCGACCTCGACGAGCGCGGCATCATCCGCATCGGCGCCGAGGTGCGCCCCGGCGACATCCTCGTCGGCAAGGTCACGCCGAAGGGCGAGACCGAGCTGTCGGCCGAGGAGCGCCTGCTCCGCGCGATCTTCAACGAGAAGAGCCGCGAGGTGCGCGACACCTCCCTCAAGGTCCCGCACGGCGAGGAGGGCACCGTCATCGGTGTCAAGGTCTTCGACTCGCAGGACGGCGACGACGAGCTCGGCTCCGGCGTGAACCAGCGCGTGGTGGTCTACATCGCTCAGAAGCGCAAGATCACCGCGGGTGACAAGCTCGCCGGCCGTCACGGCAACAAGGGCGTCATCTCCAAGATCCTGCCGGTCGAGGACATGCCGTTCCTCGCCGACGGGACGCCGGTCGACGTCATCCTCAACCCGCTGGGTGTCCCCGGTCGAATGAACTTCGGTCAGGTCCTGGAGATCCACCTCGGGTGGATCGCCAAGAACGGCTGGGAGATCAAGGGCAAGCCGAAGTGGGCCGCTGAGCTCCCCGAGGCCGCCTTCTCCGCCGAGCCGAACACGAAGGTCGCGACCCCGGTGTTCGACGGCGCGAAGGAGGAGGAGATCGCAGGTCTGCTCGACTCGACCCTCCCGACCCGCGACGGCGACCGCCTGATCGGCTCCTCCGGTAAGACGCAGCTGTTCGACGGCCGCTCCGGCGAGCCGTACCCGGACCCTGTGTCGGTCGGCTACATGTACATCCTGAAGCTGCACCACCTGGTCGACGACAAGATCCACGCCCGTTCGACCGGCCCGTACTCGATGATCACCCAGCAGCCGCTCGGTGGTAAGGCGCAGTTCGGTGGTCAGCGCTTCGGTGAGATGGAGGTGTGGGCCCTCGAGGCCTACGGTGCCGCGTACGCGCTGCAGGAGCTCCTGACCATCAAGTCGGATGACATCCTCGGCCGCGTGAAGGTCTACGAGGCCATCGTCAAGGGTGAGAACATCCAGGAGCCGGGCATCCCGGAGTCCTTCAAGGTGCTCATCAAGGAGATGCAGTCCCTCTGCCTGAACGTGGAGGTCCTGTCGGCCGACGGCCAGGCGGTCAGCCTGCGCGACTCGGACGACGAGGCCTTCCGCGCCGCGGAGGAGCTCGGAATCAACATCTCCTCCCGCTTCGAGTCGTCGTCGATCGACGAAATCTAAGCGGCAGCCAGACCTACTGACGAATCTTCCATAGGAGAGAAGGAACATTGCTCGACGCAACAACTTTTGACGAGCTGCGTATCGGCCTGGCCACCGCTGACGACATCCGTCGTTGGAGCTATGGCGAGGTCAAGAAGCCGGAGACCATCAACTACCGGACCCTGAAGCCGGAGAAGGACGGACTCTTCGGCGAGCAGATCTTCGGACCGTCCCGCGACTGGGAGTGCTCGTGCGGCAAGTACAAGCGCGTCCGGTTCAAGGGCATCGTCTGCGAGCGCTGCGGCGTGGAGGTCACCAAGTCCTCCGTCCGTCGTGAGCGCATGGGCCACATCGAGCTCGCCGCCCCGGTGACGCACATCTGGTACTTCAAGGGTGTGCCCAGCCGTCTCGGCTACCTGCTCGACATGGCGCCGAAGGACCTCGAGAAGGTCATCTACTTCGCCGCGTACATGGTCATCGAGGTGGATGAGGACGGCCGTCACGCCGACCTCCCCGGTCTCGAGAACGAGCTGCGCCTCGAGATCAAGACGCTGTCCGACCAGCGCGACGCCCGCGTCGCCGAGCGTCTGCAGCGCCTCGAGACCGACCTCGCCGCGCTCGAGGAGGAAGGCGCGAAGGCCGACCAGAAGCGTCGTGTCAAGGACACGGCGGAGAAGGAGATGGGCCAGATCCGCAAGTCCTTCGACGAGGACATCGCCCGCCTGGAGCGCGTGTGGGAGTCGTTCCGCACCCTCAAGGTCGGCGACCTCAAGCCCGAGGACGCGGACTTCAACGAGCTCGTCGACCGCTACGGCCTGTACTTCGAGGCCTACATGGGCGCCGAGGCGATCAAGCGTCGCCTGCAGGCGTTCGACCTGAACGCCGAGGCCGAGCTGCTCCGCGAGCAGATCGCCAACGGCAAGGGTCAGAAGAAGATCCGCGCGATCAAGCGACTGCGCGTGGTCTCGTCGTTCCTGGCGACCGGCAACTCGCCGGCCGCGATGGTCCTCGACGTCGTCCCGGTGATCCCGCCGGAGCTGCGCCCGATGGTCCAGCTCGACGGTGGCCGTTTCGCCACCAGCGACCTGAACGACCTGTACCGCCGCGTGATCAACCGCAACAACCGCCTGCGTCGTCTGCTCGACCTCGGTGCTCCCGAGATCATCGTGAACAACGAGAAGCGCATGCTGCAGGAGGCCGTCGACGCCCTGTTCGACAACGGCCGCCGCGGTCGTCCCGTCACGGGTACCGGCAACCGCGCCCTCAAGTCCCTCAGCGACATGCTGAAGGGCAAGCAGGGTCGCTTCCGCCAGAACCTGCTCGGTAAGCGCGTCGACTACTCCGGCCGTTCGGTCATCATCGTTGGTCCGCAGCTCAAGCTGCACCAGTGCGGTCTGCCCAAGCAGATGGCGCTGGAGCTGTTCAAGCCGTTCGTCATCAAGCGCCTGATCGACCTGAGCCACGCTCAGAACATCAAGGCCGCGAAGCGGATGGTGGAGCGTTCGCGCCCGCAGGTGTGGGACGTGCTCGAGGAGATCATCCGCGAGCGCCCCGTGCTGCTGAACCGTGCACCCACCCTGCACCGTCTGGGCATCCAGGCGTTCGAGCCGCAGCTCGTCGAGGGCAAGGCCATCCAGCTCCACCCGCTCGTCTGCGCCGCGTTCAACGCGGACTTCGACGGCGACCAGATGGCGGTTCACCTGCCGCTGTCGGTGGAGGCTCAGGCCGAGGCCCGCATCCTGATGCTCGCCTCGAACAACATCCTGAAGCCGTCGGACGGCCGCCCGGTCACCCTGCCCTCGCAGGACATGATCATCGGTCTGCACCACCTCACCACCGTCCGCGAGGGCGCTGTGGGCGAGGGTCGCGCGTTCTCCTCGGTCTCCGAGGCGATCCTCGCGAAGGACCAGGGCACGCTGCACCTCAACGCCAAGGTGAAGATCCGTCTGGACAACTACGTTCCGTCCGACGCGGCCGACACCGGGGCCACCCCGATCACCGCCATCGTGGAGACCACCCTCGGTCGCGCCCTCTTCAACGAGACGCTGCCGGCGGACTACCCCTACGTGGAGGAGGTCGCCGACAAGGGCACGATCTCGTCGATCGTGAACGCCCTCGCGGAGCGGTACCCGAAGGTGGAGGTCGCCGCGGCGCTCGACCGGATCAAGGACGCCGGCTTCTACTGGGGCACCCGCTCGGGCGTCACGGTGTCGCTGAGCGACATCCTGACCCCGCCGAACAAGGCGCAGATCGTGGCCGGCTACGAGAAGAAGGCCGCCAAGATCACCTCCGAGTTCGAGAAGGGTCTGACGACCGACCTCGAGCGTCGCCAGGAGCTGGTGAAGATCTGGACCGAGGCGACCAACGAGGTGGCCGAGGCCATGCGCGCCAACTTCCCGGCGGACAACACCATCAACCGCATGGTGACGTCCGGTGCCCGTGGTAACTGGCTGCAGGTCCGCAACATCGCCGGTATGCGTGGTCTGGTGAACAACCCGAAGGGTGAGATCATCCCTCGTCCGATCATCTCCTCGTACCGCGAGGGACTGTCGGTGGCGGAGTACTTCATCGCGACGCACGGTGCCCGTAAGGGTCTGGCCGACACGGCTCTCCGTACGGCGGACTCGGGCTACCTGACCCGTCGTCTGGTGGACGTCTCGCAGGATGTCATCATCCGTGAGGACGACTGCGGCACGACCAAGGGTCTCGACCTGCCGATCGCAACGGTCGGTGCGGACGGCGCCCTCACCCGTGACCCGAACGTCGAGAACTCGGTGTTCGCCCGTACGCTGGCCGCTGACGCGGTCGGAACGGACGGCACCGTGGTCGCGAAGGCGGGCGACGACGTGGGCGACGTGCTCATCGACAAGCTGGTCGCCGCCGGCGTCACCGACATCAAGGTCCGCTCCGTGCTGACCTGTGAGTCGGCGGTCGGCGTCTGCGCCGCCTGCTACGGCCGTTCGCTCGCGACCGGCAAGCTGGTGGACATCGGCGAGGCGGTCGGCATCATCGCCGCCCAGTCGATCGGCGAGCCCGGAACGCAGCTCACCATGCGTACGTTCCACACGGGTGGTTCGGCCTCCGCGGACGACATCACCCAGGGTCTGCCGCGCGTCCAGGAGCTGTTCGAGGCTCGTACCCCGAAGGGTGCGTCGCCGATCGCCGAGGCCGCCGGTCGCATCGTCATCGAGGAGACGGACAAGTCCCGGAAGGTCATCCTGACCCCGGACAGCGGCGACGAGCCGCACGTCTACCCGGTGCTGAAGCGTTCGACCCTCCTGGTGGAGGACGGGCAGCACGTCGAGCTCGGCCAGCAGCTGATCGTCGGCACCGTCGACCCGAAGGAGGTCCTCCGGGTCAAGGGCGTCCGCGAGGTGCAGAAGCACCTGGTGGGCGGCGTGCAGGGCGTCTACCGCTCGCAGGGTGTGCCGATCCACGACAAGCACATCGAGGTCATCGTCCGCCAGATGCTCCGCAAGGTCACCGTCGTCGACCACGGCGACACCGACCTGCTGCCGGGTGAGCTCGTCGACCGTTCGCGGTACAACGAGATCAACCGTGCTGCGCTGCAGGAGGGCAAGAAGACGGCGTCCGCCCGTCAGGAGGTCATGGGTATCACCAAGGCCTCGCTGGCGACCGAGTCGTGGCTGTCGGCCGCGTCCTTCCAGGAGACCACCCGCGTCCTGACGCAGGCGGCCATGGAGGGCAAGTCCGACCCGCTGATCGGTCTCAAGGAGAACGTCATCATCGGTAAGCTCATCCCGGCCGGAACGGGTCTGTCGCGCTACCGGAACGTCTCCGTGGAGGCGACCGAGGAGGCCAAGGCGGAGCGGTACCCCAACCGCATCTTCGCCGACGACTCCGCGTTCAGCGAGAGCGACCTGAGCTTCGTCGACTTCGACAGCTTCAGCTCGGACGACTACACCCCCGGAACCTACAACTAAGGTCCCGTACGACGAGGCCCCCGGCGCACTGCGCCGGGGGCCTTCGTCGTTCCCGCCCCGTTCGACCTGGGAGAATGGGAGCATGTGGCGTCAGCTCTTGCAGTACACGGACACCGTCGGGCGGGCCATGCTCGGCTTCGGAGCCGTGCTGCTGGTCGTCGCCGTGGTGAGCTTCGTCGTGGGCATCGCGCAGGCCGTCTCGGGCCACGCCGCTGCGACCCTCCCGTACTGGCTGACGACGATGGGCTGCGCGGTCGTCGCCGGCGTTCTCGTGTACCTGGCGAGCCGCCGCGGGAAGCTCGGCTGAGGGCTAGTTCACCGGCATTATCGTGCGTCGGCGCTCTGGCGTGCGGCGGCAGCCTCCGGAGACGATGGATGCACGACCCGCGAGCGGGTGCCCCCCACCGGTGTGGCACCCTCACGCGGGTCTGTTGTCCTGTTCGCCCCGCTGAATAGGGTGACTACGCCCACCCGACCAGGGAGTTCTCGCCCCTGACCGGTGGGGTCTGCCGTTCCCCGACCCGCGTCGGCAGCGCCCGAAGGAGGTCCCCGTGGCGTCCATGACCGAGATCCTCATCCTCCACGGCCACCTGCCGATCGAGTACCTCGACCGCGTAGCGACCGAGCCGACGGCCGATGAGGCCGTCGTCCGTGAGCTCATGGCGCGCGGCGCCATCTCCTCCGCCCAGCTGGCACGCGCCCGCGCCGCCCAGGCCGGTCTTTCGTTCGTCGAACTCGCGGACTATCCCGTCGATCGCGCGGCCGTCGCTCTCATCCCGGGCGCGATCTGCCGCCGCCATACGGTCCTCCCCATCGGGACGGCCGACGGGATGATCGTCGTCGCCATGGCAGACCCGGGCAACGTCTTCGCCATCGACGACGTGCGCGCTGCGTCACGGCTGAACGTCGCGGCTGCCGTCGCCGAGGAGGCCGACCTCCGCGCGGCGATCGACCGGTACATCCGGGCGGACGACGAGCTGAGCGACCTGACCTCCACCCTGGAAGAGGAGACCGCGCCGTCAGAGGACACGGCGGTGTCCGAGTCGTCGGACGACGACGCCCCGATCGTCCGCTTCGTGAATCTGCTGGTGAGCCAGGCGATCCAGGACCACGCATCCGACATCCACATCGAGCCGGCCGAGCACGATGTCCGGGTCCGTTACCGCATCGACGGTGTGCTCCACGCCATGCAGTCGGCGCCGAAGAGCATCCAGAACGGTGTCATCTCGCGCCTCAAGATCATGTCGGACATCGACATCGCGGAACGTCGCAAGCCGCAGGACGGCCGCATGTCGGTCGTGCACGGCGGCCGCCAGATCGATCTCCGTGTCGCCACGTTGCCGACGGTGTGGGGCGAAAAGGTCGTCATGCGAATCCTGGACAACACCAACACCGGCATGACGCTGGGGGACTTGAACCTGCTGGAGCGCAACTTCGAGACCTACCGGGAGTCGTACTCGAAGCCGTACGGAATGATCCTCGTCACCGGCCCGACGGGTTCCGGCAAGTCGACCACCCTCTACACGACGCTCAATGCGGTCGCGCGCCCGGAGATCAACGTCATCACCGTCGAGGACCCGGTCGAGTACCGCATGCCAGGCATCAACCAGGTGCAGGTGAACCCGAAGGCGGGCCTCACCTTCGCCAGCGCTCTGCGCAGCATCCTGCGCTCCGACCCGGACGTGGTGCTGCTGGGTGAGATCCGCGACCACGAGACCGCGCAGATCGCGATCGAGGCATCCCTCACCGGCCACCTCGTGCTGTCGACCCTGCACACCAACGACGCTCCCAGCGCCGTAACGCGACTGACCGAGATGGACATCGAGCCCTTCCTCGTCGGCTCCGCGCTCGACTGCGTGGTCGCCCAGCGCCTCGCCCGCCGCCTGTGCGACCGGTGCAAGCAGCCGGGGGCGTACGCACACGACGACCTGCGGCGGATGCGGTTCCCCGTATCCGCGGATGGCACGCCGCCGACGATGTTCGTCCCCGTCGGATGCCCTGCCTGCTCGAACACGGGCTACCGCGGCCGCATCGCGGTGCACGAGGTCATGGCGGTGACCGAGGACATCGAACGCCTCGCCGTCGAGCGTGCGTCGAGCGCCGAGATCGGCCGCGCAGCCCGTGAACAGGGGATGCTCACCCTGCGCGAGGACGGCTGGGAGAAGGTCAAGCTCGGCCTTACATCCATCGAAGAAATCCTGCGAGTGGTCGCCTAGGAGGGCACATGACGAACGACGACAGCTGGGGCGGCTTCCCGCCGCCGACGGCCAAGCCGGTCTACGAGATCCCGGTGACCCCACCAGGTGCGACCGCAGCGGGCTGGACGCCGGGCCCGGGCGTGCCGCTGGCCGCGCCGCCGACGTGGGGTGCGCCGGTGGATGCGGTGCCGGCGGAACCGGTGGCGCCCGCCCCGGTGTGGCCTCTCGACGGCACGACGACGGCAGCGGCTCCCGGATACGCGCCCGTGGAAGCCGTGCGATTGGTGCCCGCCGGGCGACGCGCGGCGCAGCCGCAAGAGGGCACTCCCGAGGTCGTCGGCGCTCAGATTCAGGGATCTGCGGAGCCGGCGCCCGACGAGCTGGCCCTGCTCACGCCGGATGAGCGTACGGCCTTGGAGAACGCGGACGCCGAATTGGTTGCGGCTTTGCGGGAGGTCGTCTACCGGAGTGCCTCGGATCTGCATGTCACCGCGGGCTCCCCACCGATGGTGCGGATCGACGGTGCGCTCACTCCTGCCGGCGCGAGCGAGCCGTGGAGTCACGACCGAACCAGGAGCGCGCTCTTCAGCCTCCTCACAGATCGTCAGCGAGACATGTTCTCGCGAGAGCTCGAGCTGGACTTCGCATTCACGATCTCTGCAAACTCCCGCTTCCGCGTCAACCTCTATCAGCAGCGCGGGTCGGTGGGTGCGGCCTTCCGACTGATTCCGACCGAGATCAAGCAGCTTCGCGATCTCGGGGTACCCGAGCAGATTGCACGCTTCGCCGGGCTTCCCCGAGGGTTGGTGCTGGTGACCGGCCCCACAGGCTCCGGAAAGTCCACGACCCTTGCGGCTCTCATCGACCTGGTGAACTCGACTCGCGCCGACCACATCGTGACCGTCGAAGACCCGATCGAGTTCATGCACAAGCACAAGCGGGCGATCGTCAACCAGCGTGAGGTCGGACACGACACCCACAGCTTCAACAACGCCCTCAAACACGTGCTCCGGCAGGATCCCGATGTGATCCTCATCGGAGAGCTTCGAGACCTCGAGACGATCTCCGTGGCTCTGACCGCGGCCGAGACCGGTCACCTGGTCTTCGCAACCCTCCACACTCAGGATGCGGCCCAGACGATCGACCGCGTCATCGACGTGTTCCCGCCGCACCAGCAGGACCAGGTGCGAGCGCAACTCGCGGGCACGCTGCAGGGCGTCGTGTGCCAGACACTGGTGAAGCGGGCTTCCGGCCGCGGCCGAGCGGTGGCGACGGAGATCCTGATGATCACGCCCGCCATCGCGAATCTGATTCGTGAGGGCAAGACCTACCAGATCGCCTCCATGATGCAGGCTGGTAAGGACGCGGGCATGCACACGATGGACCAGCATCTGGCAGACCTCGTCAACGCCGGCACGATCACGCGGGCGGCGGCGATGGAGAAGGCACACGATACAGAGGGCATCGGACGGCTCATCCAGCGCGTCGACGGTGCGGGCGGGCTCGGTGTGCCACTCGCTTCCAGCGGTCCCGACTACGGCGACACCTACTCCGCGGGGGTGAGGTAGTGGCCGGCGCCGTCACCTTCGCGTACCGCGGCCGCGACGCGGAGGGCAAGATCGTCACCGGCAAGCTGGACGCTCAGGGCCAGTCGGCCGCTGTCGCGCGGCTGAGGACACTCGGCGTTTCTCCGATCTCCATTTCCGAGGCGCCGGAAGGCACCGGGCTCAACCGCGAGATCAACATCGGCTTCGGGAGCGGCGTCAAACTCAAGGATCTCGCCGTACTCAGCCGGCAGATGGCCACCATGATCGCTTCTGGTCTCTCCCTGCTGAAGACGCTCAGCATCCTCGCCGAGCAGACCGAGAACAAGAAACTCGGGGCGATCATGGAGGAGGTCCGGGACGATGTGGAGACAGGCGTCTCCGTCTCGGATGCTTTGAAGAAGCATGAGCGGGTGTTTCCACCGCTCATGATCAACATGGTGCGGGCAGGCGAGACCGGAGGGTTCCTCGACGACGCGATGGAGTCGGTCGCCGAGAACTTCGAGAAGGAGGTGAAGCTCCGGTCGACGATCAAGTCGGCCATGACCTACCCGGTCATCGTGCTCGCCATGTCCGTCATCGCCGTCGCTGCGATGCTGCTGTTCATCGTTCCCGTCTTCGAGAAGATGTTCTCCGGGCTGGGAGCGCAGCTCCCTCTCCCCACGGAGATCCTGGTGGTGCTGTCGCATGCGATGGTGTGGATCGCACCGATCGCGATCGTGGCTCTCATCGTGTTCGCGATCTGGTGGTCGCGCAATCGGCATACGCAGGAGGTCCGGCAGCGCGTCGATCCGCTGAAGCTGAAAGTGCCGGTCTTCGGCCCACTCCTCAAGAAGATCGCGATCGCGCGGTTCAGCCGAAATCTCTCGAACATGATCGGCGCCGGCGTGCCCATCCTTCAAGCGCTCAGGATCGTAGGAGAGACCAGTGGTAATTGGGTGATCGAGAAGTCGCTGATCGAGGTCGCCGAGTCCGTGCGCCAGGGCGAGTCCATCGCGAAACCGCTCATGGCCCAGCCGGTCTTCCCGACGATGGTCACACAGATGATCGCGGTCGGGGAGGATTCCGGCTCCCTGGAGACGATGCTGGACAAGATCGCGGATTTCTACGAGCAGGAGGTCGAAGCTGCGACGGAGCAGCTGACCGCGATGATCGAGCCGGTGCTCATCGCGTTCCTCGGTGTCGTCATCGGCGGCATGGTCATCGCGCTGTACATGCCCATCTTCCAGATCGGAACTCTGGTGAAATAACCCTTTTCGGGTCACAACCAGGTGATTCATCCCCCCGGACTGGGGTATCTAAAGTCCGATATTCCCCCCTTTCGCGGGATTATCCCGAGAATTCGCCGAGAAATAACATCAAGCGACGAACGGACCGACTGGCCGCTCGAACTCCCGACCGAAGGAACACTGCAATGTACTTCCGACTCATGGGCAAGCTCAACGCCCGTCGTAAGGGCCTCCTCGAGGAGGGCGAGAAGGGCTTCACCCTGATCGAGCTCCTCGTCGTGGTCATCATCATCGGCATCCTGGCTGCCATCGCCATTCCGGTTTATATCGGCATCCAGAACAACGCCAAGGACAGCGCGGTCAAGTCCGACCTGACCAACGTGAAGACGGCTCTGGTCGCTGCGTACACGAACAACCCCTCCGCCACCTTCCCGACCACGCTGACGCCGGCCACCACCATCGGCAGCACCACGCTGGGCGCCCTGGGCGCTACCTCCAGCGCGACCTACGGCGCCAGCGGCGCTCCTGCAGCCTTCACCGGCTCGACGTTCACCAACTTCTGCGTCAGCGCCACCAGCAGCGACACGAACAACCCGTTCCACATCGACTCGAAGAACGGCGTTTCCAGCGGCGCCTGCACCGCACTCCCGGGCAACTGATCCCTCCGGCCGGGGTGACGCCAGTCTCGCGGCGTCACCCCGGCCGTCTCACGTTCCGCCCTCCGCACCCGACCCGAAGGAGGTGACCATGATCATTCCGCGCAACCTCCGTCAGATCGAAACCGACGACGAGGGCCTCACACTCGTCGAGGTCGTGATTGCCCTCTTCATCTTCGGCATCATCGCCACCCTCGTCGCTTACTCGCTGACGAGTTCGCTCGTCCGCGTCCGCGAGTCGCGGTCGCGGGAGATCGCGGTCAACCTCGCGGCACAGGAGATCGACTACGACCGGGCTATCAGCAACGTGTTCTCCGTCGATGACGACTCATGGACCAAGGTGGTCAACGGAACCACGTTCACTGTCACACGTGACGCCGACTGGGTTCCTGCCAACAACAGCACGGTGGCGTGCGGCGCCGGCGGCGGGACGTTGCAGTACAAGCGGGTGAACGTCACGGTCGATTGGACGGGCCGCACGTCCGGCATCGATCCCGTGAAGTCCAGCAGCATCGTGGCGCCAAACAACCGGATCAACGATCCGCTCCTCGGCACGATCATCATCTCGGTCACCTCCTCTACCGGCGCCGGGACCCCCGGCGTGACTGCAACGGTGACCGCGTCGTCCACCAATCCGAACGGTGCAGTGGCGCTCGCCGCTCAGCCGCCCGCGACGGATTCGAACGGGTGCACCTATGCCCTGAAGGTCACACCTGGCAACTACGACGTGACACTGTCCACGCCGAACTACGTCGATATCTCCCAGAACCCGAACCCCGTGTTCAAGAACCTGTCGGTCACCAAGGGCGGAGTCAGCAAAGCCCCCTTCACATACGACAACAGCGGCTTGTTCTCGCTGGCATACGGCGGCGCGACCGTGGCGACGAACCAAGCGGTGACATTCGTCAACGCGGTAGGGGGTGTCTACACCAAGACGGTCGGGTCGGCGGCCTCCGTCAGTCTCTTCCCGTTCGGAGACGGGTATTCGGCCCTCGCCGGTGCTTATGTGGGGCCGGTTGGATCGAATCCCACATGCCTGAACGTTGATCCGGCCAGCTGGACGACGCCTGCGTCGGGCGACGGCGCAACCGGCAAGGCGTTGCATAACGGGCCCGGCGCAGCACCCGGCGGCTCCGCCACGCTCAACGTGGCATCCGGGGTGGTCTCCGTCACCGGGTTGGCCGCCGGTCGCTACGTGACGGCAGTCCTGCAGTCGCCCGTGAATGGCACAGGAGACCCGGGATGCGCCACCGGCACCCCGAACCTCAAGTTCGGTCCCGCTACCGCAGGAACGATGAAGTATGCGCTGCCGTTCGGATCGTGGAAGCTCTACTCCGGGACGTCATCGGGGAGCACTTCCACGTCGATCCCGACGAGCCAGATGGTTCCGGTGACCCGCGCGATCCTGACAGCGTCGCAGGCGACCATTACGCTCGACCCCAGGACGGTCGGCTGATGCGCGCCCCCGACCGTCGCCGGTACGCCGACGCAGGGATCAGCCTCGCAGAGCTCTTGGTCGCGATGATGGTCTTCAGTCTCCTGCTGACCATCGTCGGGGGCGTCTTCTTCTCCGTCAACCGGAACTTCGCGATGAGCCGTTCCCTGGACACGAACACCAAATCCGCGTCGAACGGCATGAATGAGATCTCTCGCGTTCTTCGCGCGGCGACGGAGAACCCGGTCCGTGGGCAGGCTCTTCCGGACTCCGCCTTCCGGTCGGTCGGAACGGAGACGCTCGTCGTCTACGCGTACGTGAACCTGGCCTCCTCGAGCGAGCAGCCCATCCAGGTGCGCTTCTCCGTGGATGGCAGCCGCAATCTCGTGGAGGAGATCTGGCCCGGAATCGCACAGAGCGGCGGCTATTGGACTTTTCCGGACCCGACGAGTGTGGCCGCGACGACCAAGCGGATCCTGGCCAGCAGCGTGATCGCCGCCTCGTCGGGAGTTGCGCCGCTCTTCACATATCTCGGCGTGTCCAACACCGCCCTGTCCAACGCCGCTTCCAACCCGCGCAGCATCGCCGCCGTCCAGGTCAGCCTGACCACGGGAACCACCGCCGCGGGCGACACCTCGAACGTGACGCTCCAGAACACTGTCGGCCTGCCGAACCTGCCGCTCTCGAGAGCGGAGCTGTGATGATGAAACCGGCGCGCGGCCGTGTGCGGTCAGACGAGGGGCTTGCTCTGCCCATGGTCATGATCATCGGCATGGTGCTGCTGCTGCTGGTCTCGACGATGGCCGCGACCACCCTCAGCGGCACCGTGAAGTCGAGCAGCGATTCCGACTGGAACGCGGCCATGTCGGCGGCGTACGCGGGGATCGAGGACTATCAATCCAAGCTTGCCAACGACAACACCTACCAGCAGTACGGCAACTCGACCTCTCTGTTCAGTGCGGGAAGCAGCTTCACCGGCACGAACGGCAATCTCGCGTTCGGCGTCGGACCCCTGGGATCGTGGGCGACTGTCCCGGGTAGCGGAGGGGTAGCTCTGTACCGTTACGAAGTCGACAACTCCAAGTACGCGCTCGCGGGGACCCTGCGACTGCGGTCGACGGGCAAGGTCGGCTCGACGACGCGCTCCATCGTGGCCGACCTGAAGCAGTCCGGGTTCATCGACTTCTTGTACTTCACCGACTACGAGATCCAGGATCCCGCCACTTCGTCCACCTCGTGCACCCCGGCCTACGCGTGGGCGGTGTCCAGCCGGCCGAATTGCACGACCATCCAGTTCGCGGCGAGCGACGTCATCAACGGCCCGGCCCACTCGAACGACACGCTGCAGATCTGCGGCGCCACATTTAACAGCATCGTAACGACGGGGTACAACCCCAGTTCCGGTAACGCCTACATCACCCCGAGCGGGTGTGCTGCGGGCAATTTCGCGCTCTCGGGCTACCCGCGCTACAGCCCGGTGGTCGCCATGCCGGCGACCAACACGCAGATGAAGCAGGAGACCCGGACGGACATCCCGTCGACCGTGGCGCGCCCCGGGTGTCTCTACACCGGTCCGACCACCATCACCTTCAACGCCGACGGGACCATGACGGTCCGCAGCCCCTGGACCAGAGCCACGAACGTGGTCGGCGATCCGCCCACCGCGGCGGGAGTGAATCCGACCACCAATTGCGGGACGCCGGGGTACGCCTCGACGGGCACCCTCGGCAGTCCCTCCGGACAGACGATCCCGGTTCCCGCGAACAACCTCGTCTTCGTGCAGTCGGTGCCCACGTCGACATCCGATCCGAATGGATACGCCGCGGGAACTTATCCGAGCAATTTCACCTGCCCTGACGCGAGCAGCAACGGCCTAGGTTATCCGGCCGCGAATGAGAGAGCCCCGTCTATCTCCACCTCAGCGCCGTCCTACGGCTGCCGCAACGGCGATGTCTTCGTGCAGGGCAACGTGCACGGTGCGGTCAGCGTGGCCGCGGACAATTACGTCTACGTCGTCGGCGACATCAAATACGTCGACACGCAGAACGACATGCTGGGGCTCGTCGGCCAGAACGCCGTCTGGGTCTACAACCCCGTGAACTCCAGCGGAAGCCTTCTCGACTCGTCGCAGAACGGCCGCGAGATCGACGCGGCGATCCTGTCGGTCGCCCACACCTTCCAGGTGCAGAACTACACGGCCGGCAAGAAGGGGACGCTGACCATCCTGGGCGCGATCGCTCAAAAGTTCCGCGGGCCCGTTGCCCAATCGAGCGGCGGATCGATCACCACCGGCTACGCGAAGAACTATCAATACGATCCACGGCTCGCGTACCAGGCTCCGCCCAAGTTCCTCTCACCCGTCTCGACCACCTATGGAACGACCGCTGTCGTCGAGGTCAAGACGGCCTTCAAGCCCGACGGAACGAGCATCCCGTGATCGAGCAGGCGTCCACGGCTGTCGCCGTCTTCCTCATCGCCGGAGCCGGGGTACTCGGCCTGCTGATCGGGTCGTTCCTCAACGTCGTCGCCTACCGCGTGCCCGCGGGGCGTTCGGTCGTGGCTCCCGCGAGCGCATGCCCCGAGTGCGGATCCCCGATCCGGCCGTGGGACAACATCCCCGTGCTCTCCTGGCTCGTCCTCCGCGGCCGCTGCCGCGACTGCGGCAGTCCCATCTCGGTCCGGTACCCCTTGGTCGAGGCTGCGACGGGAGCTGCTTTCGCCGCCGTCTGCTGGTGGTCGATCTCGTTTGCCGGCGGCCTCCCCGGAGGACCGTCCGTTCCGGCGGCGCTCCAGGCGGTGGCCTTCCTGCTCTTCGCCGGGGCAAGCATCGTCCTCGCTTTGATCGATGCCGACACCAGGCGCCTGCCGGACATCATCGTCTTCCCGACGTTGGTCTCCGGCCTCGCGCTCCTCCTGAGCGCTGCGATCGTCGGCGGACTCTGGGCGGATGCCGGGCGCGCGGCGATCGGCTCGCTCCTCCTGTTCGCCTTCTATTTGGTACTGGCGCTCGCCTATCCCGGGGGTATGGGTTTCGGGGACGTGAAACTCGCGGCGGTCATCGGCCTCTATCTGGGGTGGCTGGGCTGGCAGGACCTGCTGGTCGGTGCGTTCGCTGCCTTCGTTCTGGGGGGACTGTGCGCGATCGTCCTCCTCGCCCTGAATCGGGTGCGGCGCGGAAGCGGCATCCCCTTCGGGCCGTGGATGCTGGCGGGTTGTTGGGTGGGCGTGTTCTGGGGCGACGCGATCGCCCATCTCTATCTGTCCCTCGTGGGACTGGCGTAAGGAAGGCGAGGAGCCATGGTGAACAGGATCGTCGGAGTGGACATCGGAACCACCTCGCTGCGGGCCGTCGAGATCGAAGGACCAGACAAGGCGAAGCCGCTGTTCGCGGGATATGCGATCGTGCCGTTACCGCCCGGCGCGGTCGACCGCGGCGAAGTGGTCGAGCCCAACACGGTCGCCCAATGCCTGAGGCAGCTGTGGACGAAGGGAAAGTTCAAGAGCCGCACGGCCGTCCTCGGCATGGGTAACCAGCGCGTCCTGGTTCGAGACCTCACCGTGCCGTATGCCACGCGCGAGAGAATTCGCGAGACGCTGCCGTTCCAGGTGCAGGACATGCTCCCGTTGCCGGTCAGCGACGCGCTGCTCGACTTCTACCCCGTTGCGGAGTCTCAGTCCGACACCGGCCCCGTACTCACCGGGCTGCTGGTGGCCGCTGTCAAGGACGCCGTGCTCGGCAACGTTCGTGCGACAGAGAAGGCCGGGCTACGGGCCACCGACGTCGATGTCATCCCCTTCGCGCTCGCGCGGGTGCTTGCGACGCGGGCACAGCTAGGCGGAACCTATGCACTGGTGGATATCGGCGCTGCGACCACGAACGTCGTCATCGTGAAGGACGGAGTGCCGCAGTTCGTCCGCATCATTCCCGCCGGTGGAGCGGACCTGACGACGGCTCTCCAGTCGACTCTTCAGGTGGACGCGGAGACCGCCGAGAGACAGAAACGCGAGTTCGGCCTCCTCCGCCGGGTGGAGTCCCAGGAGGAACGAGCTGTGTCGGACGTTCTCGTCCAGACAGTCGGCGAACTGCTCACGAGCCTCCGCAACACGGTCAATTACTACGTGAACACTCGACCCGAGGATCGGGTGGAAGGGATCGTCCTCACCGGCGGCGGATCTCTCCTGGCGGGTCTGCCTGAGGCGCTCGCGGAGATGTCGCGGATTCCGGTGCACGCCGGCGACCCGTTCCGGGTGGTGGGCCTGACGCGCAAGGTCTCCGCCGAAGCCCTCCGCATCGACCGTCCGTCACTCAGCGTAGCGCTCGGACTGGCACTGAGGAGGGCGGCATGACTCTCGCAGTCAAGAACCCAGCGATCTCCGATGGCACGACGGCCGATCGACGTGAGTCGGCGCGGCGGCCTCGCGGGGACCGACCGACAACTTCGTTCGTCGCGGCGGAGCCGCTGGTTGATCTTCTGCCGCCTGAGATCCGTGCGGAGCGCAAAGCGAGCGGTGTCCGCCGCGTCCTTGTGTACTCCGTGCTGGGCCTGGTCATGCTCGTGGTGCTCGCCGCCGGCGGTGCCACCGCTCTGGCCGTCAGCGAGCAGGCGGGTGTTTCGCAGGCGCAAGCTGATTCGACGCGGCTGGTCCAGCAGCAGTTGGCGTTCCGCGACGCTCAACTGGCGCAGCAGCGCGTCGAGCTCGCACAGGCCGCACAGAAAGTAGCTGGTGCCACCGAGGTGGACTGGTCCTCGTATTTCGACAAGTTCCAGGCGGCGACTGTGCCTGGTGTAGCGGTCACCGGGCTGCGCGCCGACTCTGCGTCGCCGATCGCACTCTACGAGCAGTCGACATCGCCTCTTCAGGGACCTCGCATCGCGAGCGTCACGTTCACCGCCGACACGACGAGCCTCGACCCGGTTCCGGCCTGGCTCACGGCGCTGAGCGCCGTTCCGGGAGTGGTGGATGTGATGACCGACGACGCGACGCAGGATCCGACGTCGGGCGTCTACACGGTGCATGTGACTGCGCACCTCAGCTCAGCCGCCTATGACGAGCGCTTCACTGGAAAGGGCAAGTGACCGATGGACAAGAACAGGATCTGGATCATCGGCTCCGTCCTCGTAGCAGTTGCTATCGTCGTCGGCGGCTGGTTCCTCGCGATCGCTCCGCAGCTCGGAGTGGCCGCTCAGGCGACGCTCCAGCGTGCTCAGGTCGACCAGCAGAATGCGCAATACACCGCCCAGCTGCGCTCTCTTCAGGCCGCGCACGCCAAGCTTCCCCAGACGGAACAGCAGCTCGCGGAACTGGCCAAGGCGATTCCGGCCGATGCGGGACTCCCTGCTTTCTACGAGGAGCTCAATTCGGTCGCGGCGAGCGCCGGGGTGACGGTGACCAAGGTCACTCCGTCCGACGCCGTGCCCTACATCGCTCCCACTGCACCGGCCGCGCAGCCCGCTGCCGCCGCGCCATCCGGGTCGCCCACACCTGCACCGACCCCGACCCCGACTCCGACCGCGACTCCGACGCCCGCGCCTAGTCCGACTGCTGTACCGGGAATGCCGCCGGTTCAGGACGCCCGCGTAACTGCCGAGAACCTTTCGCTCATCCCGCTGGTGGTGACGGTCTCGGGACCCAGCAATTCGATTCAGGCCTTCGTCAAGGGTATGCAGTCGGGTGACCGGCTGTTCCTTGTAACGGGGGTCTCCATCAGTGCGTCGACGTCGGGACCGGCGTATGAAGGCAGGCTGTCCGGATACCTGTTCGCCCTCGCCAAGGCGGAGACGGTGCCGACCGAGGGGAAGTAACGCTCCCGGTCCCGCCTCCCCGGTCTCGGCCGCCCCCGTTGCTACAGTGGGCGCAACGGGCCCGCCGGGCCGATGGAGGAGCCAGGATGAGCGACACGCCGGACGCGCCGAAGCGCGCGACCTACGAGCCGGGGCCGGACGACGCACGGCCGGAGTCCGAGCAGGCGGCCGCCGAGCAGGCCGGCGCGGCTGCGACCGCCCCCGCGGCGTCCGCCGCCGCGGAGCCCGCCACCGACACCGGGGCACAGGTCGTCGAGCCGCCGTCGAATCCCGTTTCGGCGCGTGGTCACCTCAACCGTCCCGCAGGCGACGCCGAGCAGGAGGCGGCCCCCGTGGCCGCCGCGCCGGCCGAGCCGCAGCGTCCCGCCGCGATCGCCGAGCCGGAGCCTGTCGTCGCGAGCGATGACGATGTCGCGGCCGCCATCGCCCGTAACAGCCCGCAGCCGGGTGCAACCGCCGCGGGCGACGCGACGGTCGACACCGCCTCACCTGTCGAGTCGGCCACTCCGGTGATCGTCGCAGCCGAAGCCGCCACTCTGAGCCAGGGCGACACCGCAACGACCGCGTATGGCAGCGTCCCGCCGGGCGCAGCAGCCGCGACCGCCGCCGCCCCCGCCCCGCAGCCGGTCGCCCCGATCTACCTCACGCGCCCCGAGCCGCCCAAGAAGAAGAGCAACCGCGGTGTCGGCATCCTCATCGCCCTCGTCGGCACGGTCGCGTTCGCCGTGCTGTGGGCGGGCGCCGTGCTCATCGTCGGCTCGCTGCTGACGCCGAGCAACGAGTTCGGCCCGGCGCTGCTCGAGTTCTTCACCGGCGGTCGCGCGTTCGGGATCCGCGGTTGGGCGCCCGTCGTGGCGTTCTTCATCGGGATGGTCGTGCTCATCCAGATCCTGAACCGGGCGCGCTGGTGGGCCTACATCCTGGGCGGGCTGTTCGTCGCGGTCTTCGTGTACTTCGTCTACATCGGCGCCGGCCTGATCGACGCGCAGTACTGGCTGCGCAACTCCGAGGAGTTCGCCATCCTCATGCGCAGCGCCTGGGTGAGCCCCCTCGCCGTCCTCGCCGGCGTGATCGCCCGCGAGGTCTCGATCTGGACGGGCGCGTGGCTCGCCGCCCGCGGCCGCAAGCTGAAGGCGCGCAACGCCGAGGCGCAGGCCGACTACGAGCAGCAGGTCGCCGACGCTCAGAACCAGGCTGTCGCCGCCTACGCGCAGCAGGGGTACTGACCGGGAGGAATCGCAGCCGACCATGCGTGACGAGCGCGTCTACGCAACCGTCGTCGCCTTCTTCGCGACGGGGCTGTACCTCGCTCTGGTCGTCGCCGCGTTCGGCCTGGTCTCCCTCGCGACCGACAGCGACGTCGTCGCCGACCCGGACGTCGGGCCGCTGGTCGGCCCCGTCATGGTGGTGGCGTCGGCGGTCATGCTGCTGGTGTTCCTCATCGTGCTCGGGACGCGTGTGCCGGCCGAACGCCAGCGGGTGTCACCCGGCGTCGCGTTCGGCGTCGCAGTCGCCTGCTATGCCGTCTTCATCGTCGCGGGCGGGATCGCCGGTGCGGCCGGCGACCCGAACGACCCGTTCCATTACTTCCTGTTCGCGTTCGCCCAGCTCCTGCGCTGGCCCGCCATCACGATCGCGGTCCTGGCGTTCGCGGTGACGCTGCTCTACCAGCTGGTGCTCGTCGGGCGCTTCCGGCAGCGCGGGCGTCCGCGCTGGCCGTGGGAGGGCGACGACGAGGAGTAGCCCGTCCGATCGGGTCAGACGCGGGCGCGAGCCGGGAGGGACGCATCCACCAGCGGCACCTGCACCCGCGTGAAGCCGCCCTTCTGGATGAACACACCGCGTCCCGGAGGGAACTCGGACCGGTTCAGGCGCGGCAGCGGCGTCTTCAGCAGGATGTCGCCCTCGACCGAGTCTGGCTGCAGCAGCAGCCCGCGCCGGCCGTTCTTCACCTCGCCGAGCAGCGGCCACGACGTGCCCCACGCGCTCGACTCCGCCTCCGCGACGAGCAGGTGATCGCTGCGCCGGATGGCGCGGATCAGCTCCACGATAGGGGAGTCGGCGGGCGTCTGCAGGAAGTCGCCGATGCTCTCCACGAACACCGCGATCCGGCCCTCCGTGTCGGGGTCGGCGATGGCGACGGTGAGGTCCTTCGCGAGCTCGGCGGCCTCCGCGGGCGTGAGTGCGCGGTCCGTCCACAGGCCCGACCCGGAGAGGGGAGACCGGGCGCTTCCCACGTAGTACAGCCGCGTCTCGGCGTCGAAGCGTGCCACCGCATCCGCGACCGCGGCGAGCGCCGTGGTGCGACCGCTGGCCGGGGGACCGGCGATGAGCAGCGTCCCCGATGGCTCGAAGCCGAGCGGTCCGAGGTCGATGTCGCCGATGCCGAGCACGGGCTGTCCGCCGACGCTGTCGGGCAGGGACGCGGGGTCTAGCTCCTTCGGCATCGAGCCGACGACGGGCGCCTCCGGGATGCCGGCACGCTCCATCGCCTCCGCGAGACGTCGGACCGCCTCCGACTGGTCCGCGACGGCACGTGAACCGCCGAGCACGGCGATCTGCGTCTCGTAGCCATCGACGATCGCGCGGCCGGGAGGGGACGCGGGCGAGAGGATGTCGCTGGGCACGTCGAGCATCCCGTACCCGTCGTCCGCCAGACGCAGCACGACGCGGCGCTGAACCAGCGAACCGATCGCGGTGGGGACGGCGCCGGCACGGTCGCCGGTCAGCGCCACGTGCATTCCGAGGCGCCGGCCGTCGGCCAGCAGGTCGCGGAACACGTCGTACCATTGCGACCGTCCAGCCGGGATCTCGAAGTCCTCGCGGAAGCTGGGGAAGCCGTCGACGAGAAGCAGGATGCGCGGCTCCTCCTGGCGCCCGGTCAGCGATCGGTACTCGGTGATGTTGGACGCGTTCGCCTCGGCGAAGCGCGGCCCGCGGTCTTCGAGCGTCTCCTTCAGCATCCGGAACAGCCGGATGATGCGATCCGGGTCGTCGCCGGGGATGATCGACCCGACGTGCGGGAGCTTCTCCAGCATCCGCAGACTGCCCGCACCGAAGTCCAGACCGTACACGTGCACGGGGCCGCCGCGCGGGGTGATCGCGGCGGCGGAGGCGAGCGTGCGCAGCACGGTGGACTTGCCGGAGCCGCCGGTGCCGTAGACGGCGAGGTTGCCGTCGACATCCGGCTGGAAGTAGACGGGACGCTGCTCCTGGCGGTCGGGGATGTCGGCCACGCCGAGCAGCAGTTCCGCGTCGGTGCGCTGCCGCAGCAGCCCGAGGTCGTACGCGGCGGCGAGCTCGTCGAGCCACGGACGGCGGGGAGCCGGGATGTGCGCGGCCGACTGCGCGCGCACGATCGCGGCGACCATCCGCTGCTGGTCGGTGGGGCCGAGGTCGCGCTCCGGCTCCTCGGCGGGCCGCTCCTCCTCCCAGCGCACCTCGCCGCCGAAGCGGAGCTCGGCGACCTCGACGCCCGCCCGCTCGGGCTCGCGGGTGGTCCAGCCGCCGGCGTAGGCCGACTGGAACCGCACTAGTCGGCCTGGTCCGGTCTTCGCCATTCCGCGGCCGGGGATGCTCGGGTCGAAGTGTGCGGCGTCGGCGACGCCCACGACGTCCTGGCTGTCCGACTCGTCGGCCATGCGCAGAGCGATGCGGAGATTGGTGTTGGCGCGCAGGTTGTCCTTGATGACACCCGCCGGCCGCTGCGTCGCCATGATGAGGTGGATGCCGAGTGAGCGTCCGCGCTGGGCGATGTCGACGACGCCGTCGACGAACTCCGGCACTTCACCGACCAACGCGGCGAACTCGTCGATGACGAGCACGAGCGCGGGCGGGCTGTCCGGGTCGCCGCGCTTCTCCAGCTCCAGCAGGTCCTTCGCCTTCTTCCGGTTGAGCAGGTGCTCGCGGTAGTGCAGTTCGGCGCGGAGGCTGGTGAGAGCCCGGCGCACCAGGTGCGGGCTCAGGTCGGTGACGAGGCCCACGCAGTGCGGGAGGCTGACGCAGTCGGCGAACGCGGAGCCGCCCTTGTAGTCCACGAACAGGAAGGTGACCCGGTCGGGGCTGTACTCGGCCGCCATCCCGAGCACCCAGGCCTGCAGGAATTCGCTCTTCCCGGCGCCGGTGGTGCCGCCCACGAGCGCGTGCGGTCCCTGCGTCCGCAGGTCGAGGTGCATGGCGTCGACGCCCGCGGACCCGATGGTCGCCCGCAGCGTGCCGGGGCGGCGTCGTGTGGGTTTCGCGCCGGCGGTGCGGTCGTGGATGGAGGCGTTCTGCCGCCAGCGGTCCACCACCGCACTCGACGACTCGGCCAACTCGTGTCCGAGCAGGGTCACCAGCGACACGGAGCGCGGCAGGTCGCTGGCGTCGGCGACGAGCGCTCCGGCGTCGATGACGGGCGCCATCCGCTTGGCGTAGTCGAGGGCGGTCGCGGCGCTGACCGGCTCGGTGACGACGTCCTCCACGGTCTCGCCGATACGGACGAAACCGGCGCGGGCACGGTGCGCCTGGTCGGTGTGCTGCAGGAAGGTGCGGCAGACGGCCGGGAGCCGGTCGACGTCGTCCGAGATCCAGACCGGGAAGACGCCCGCGTCGGCGGCCGCCTCGGCGAGCTGGACGAGACGGGCGCGGTCGACGGCGACGTCGTCGGAGATGACGACGATCACGGCGGGAACCGGCGACGGCGTCCCGTTGCTGGTCTGCGAGCGCCCGACCTCCGCGCCGCGCTCGAGGGCGGCGCTCTCCTGCTCCATGGCGCCGCGCCGCTGGGGGCCGGCCTTCGCGGCCGCGAGGCGCTCTTCCACGAGCCCCTCGAGCGAACTCAGCACACCGGCGGCAGAGGACGCGCTGTCGGCGAGGTGACCACCGGCCAGCGGGCTGTGCGGGGAGGACGTGTGCGGCATCCACTTCAGCCAGCCGAGCTCGCGCGACCAGCGCGGGGAGACGAGGGCGGCGACCGCCAGCTCGGAGGGGGAGTGCAGGGCGGTGAGCTGGACGAGCACCGAGTTCACCGATCCCGCGATGAGGTCCGCCGGACCGGCGATGCCGAGCGCTCCGGACTCGTACAGGTTGTCGAGCACGGGGACGTCCTCGACCATGGCGTTGTCGGCGATGACCGCGTCCAGTCGCTCCTGGAACTCGACGATCAGCTCGCCGCGGTCGACGGCCTGCACCGAATTGCGCGAGCGCATGGTGCCGCGGCCCAGCTGCAGGTTGAGGAACGACCAGTGCTCCGGCCGCCGCGTCCAGAGCAGCGGGCCGCGACGCACCGCTTCAGCCAGAGCGTCCGCCGTTGTCGGCGTCTCCGCCTGGCGCAGCTCGACCTCCGTCGTGCGTTCCTGCTCCAGCTTGCTGGAGAGCGCCTCGAGCCGCTGCTCGAACAGCGCGATCTGCTTCTTGAGCTTCCGCTTGCCGCGGGTGCGGCCGCTGATGTAGTTGCCGACGAGCATCACCGGCGACAGCAGCACGAAGAGCAGGCTGGTCGGGTTGTGCGTCAGGAAGAACATCGCACCGCCGAGCAGCAGCGGCGTGATCATGGCGAGCAGCGGGAAGGGCGGATCATCCTTCTCCCCGGGCACCTCGGGCGCCTGGAACACCTGACCGGAGTACCGGCGCTCGACGCGCGGCGACCGGTTGAAGAACACCGGGCCCGCGGTGGGCGGAGCCGCCGGCAGCTCGGACCCCGACTTCACCTCGAGCTCCACCTCGGTGTCGCCGAGCAGCAGCGTCTCCGACCGCCGCACGGTGAACCGGGTCACCAGGCCGCCGTCGACGACGACACCGTTCGCCGAGCCCAGGTCGACGACCTCGACTCCATCGCCCGCCTCGAACCGCACGTGCCGTTTCGACACGAGGGGATCCTGCAGCACGATGTCGCACGACTCGTCGCGACCGAGCACCGTCGAGCCGGCGCGCAGCGGGAACTCCGTGCCCTCCTGCGGACCGCTGAGCACCCGGAGCGTCGCGACGACCGGCACGTCGCCGAGTTCGGGGGAGACGTAGTGGAGGCCGGCGTCGGCCAGCGCGACCGTCGCGCCGCTGCCGATCCAGGCCTCGCCGACCGGCGCATCCGGCGGCAGGACGAGCGGATCGGCCTGGCCGGGGAGCTGGGCGCGAAGCGTCAGTGCGCCGGGTGCGGCGACCGGTCCGGTGCGCCGCGGGTCGATCCGCGCGACGGTCGAGGCGACCTCGGCGATGCTGGCGGCGGCGTCGGCGGTGACGACGATGTCATCGCTGCTGCCGGACGGGCGGGCGAGAGTCAGTTTCAGTCGCACTTCAGCACCATACCCATCTCCTCGCCCGCACGTGGATGGGGACCGCTCCCCATCGCTTCCCCGCTGGTCCACCGGTACGTTGCTGAAGGCAGGATGACCGGAGGACTCCGGCGGTCGCCACCGGAAGGGGAGGAACAGTGTCCGATCTCGTACTCAAGCTGGACGAGCTGGTGCAGCTGCGCGATGACCTTGACGCCGTCGTGCGCGAGTTCCACAACGCCGACGACTTCAGCGACTCCGTCGCCGAGGCGACCGGGCACGACGACCTGCACAGCCACGTCCGCGACTTCGCCCACAAGTGGAACGAGAAGCGCAAGGAGATGACCGAGAACGTGAAGAACGTGCAACAGGTCATCGCCGCCGTGGCGGACAACTTCGTGAAGGTGGACGGCGACCTCGCCAAGGCGCTGGACGAGAAGAAGGGTGCGGACCACAAGTGAGCGACAAGGAGTTCCAGCCGCTGACCGGCGACCCCGACGTCCTGGAGGCGAAGGCCCGGCACTACCAGTCGATCGGCGAGGCCATCCAGCGCTCCGTGAAGGAGCTCAACAAGATCCACGACCTCGACGGCTACAAGTCGCAGGCCGTGTCGAAGCTGCAGGAGATGTCGAAGGACACCGCCGAAGACATCAACAAGGCCAAGGACCGCTACTCGAAGACGGCGAACGCCCTGATCACGTATGCCGCCGAACTGCGTGAGGCGCAGGACGACGCCGACAAGGCCATCGCGCTGATCGAGCAGAAGCAGAATGCGGCGGATGCTGCGCACAAGGCGGCCACGACCGCTCACACGGACGCGCAGAAGGCGAAGCCGGAGGACGCGGCGACCGCCGGCAAGACGGCGGACAAGGCCGACGACGCCGCCCGGGATGCGAACGCCGCCCTGCAGGCCGCGCACCAGGCCTGGTACGACGCCCGCGACAAGAAGAATCGCGCCGCCGAGAAGGCCGTCGACGCGATCGTCGACGTCGTCGACCACCACAACAACGGCCTGAAGAACCCGGGCTTCTGGGACAAGGTCATGGATGTGATCGAGACCATCGGCGACATCGCCGGGGTCCTGGCGATCTTCCTCTCCTGGGTTCCGATCCTCGGGCAGATCCTCGTCGTGGTCGCGCTCGTCGCCTCCATCATCAAGCTGGTCGATGCGGTCGTGAAGTTCGCGACCGGCCAGGGCACCTTCCTCGACATCATCGGAGCGGCCGTGGGCGTCGCACTGAGCCTCTTCGGCGGACGCATCTTCGCGTTCCTCGGCAAGGCCGCGCGCATCAAGGCGCTGGCCCGCGCTCCCCGTCTGGTGGGCGGCGTGCGCACCAGCCCGAACGCCATGCTCAAGATGCAGATCGGCAAGCGCCTGATGAAGTCGGCCACCAAGAAGCTCTTCGAGAAGCCGCTCAACGACGTCAACCCGATCAAGATCTGGCAGGCCGCCGGAGAGTCGGCGGCCGGCCAGCGCGCCGCGTACAAGGCGCTGGTGACGGACGGCGCCGACAAGGCGAAGGCGATGCGGACCCTGCTCGGCATCGACCAGAACGTCGTGCGGGCCGTCTCGCACGACGTCGGCGCCCGCGAGGTGAACCCGCTGACCGTCGTCACCGCGTACCACCAGGGCTCCGCGCTCATCAACAAGGGCATCGAGCTGGTCAACGTTCCGGGCAAGGTGGATGAGATCGCCAACAAGTTCGACGGCGGCAACCACACCGATCTGCCGAAGATCCCCAGCATCGACCTGCAGAAGTTCGCGCTCGGCCAGGCGGACAAGTATGTTCCGACCTACAAGAGCCACAACGGCTGAGGAGGCTGACCCGGTATGACGCTGCGCCCGCGCGACATCGTCGACTTCACGTTCGAGGCCCCGGAGGGCTGGTACGACGTCGAACTGCTGAGCGAGGACCCGCGAGGGGACTGGCCGGAGCGGTTCGCGGCCGGCCTGGACGCGGGTGAGCAGGCGCCCGGCCTGATCGCCCAGCTGCGCGCCCTCCAGCAGGTGCTGCACGCCGAGGACCCGAGCGGCGCCACCCGCGCGCGGGTGTACATCCCGATCCCGTCGGCCGGCGTCCTCAACGCCTACCAGACGTTCGAGCTCCTCCAGCTCGAGGTCGACGACAGCCCGGAGAGCTACCTCGCCGCGACCGACGCGGATGCGGCCGAACGCCGCCCCGGCTACGAGACCCTCGGCTACCGCTCCTGGCGCACAGCCCACGCGGTCGGCGAGCTCGTCGGCTTCACGCACCTGACGGCGCTCGCCGACGACGACGCGGGCGACGCCCTCCTCGAGCAGCGGGTGGTGTTCGCGATCTTCCCGGTCGGTTCCGCGCAGGCGTTCCACACGGTGTTCCGGTCGGGATTCATCGGCGGCTTCGACGACATGGTCACCGACACGCAGGCCATCGCCGACTCGCTGCGAGTCACCCTGGGGGAGTTCGCATGACCGACGCACGGCTGACCTCGCTCGACGACGAGCTCACGATCGTCTTCCCGGGCACGTGGGTGATGATCCCCCTGCACGACGAGGAGGCGGCGTCCCGGCGCATCGCACGGCTGGTGATCGAGCGGGTCGGTCGCGCAGACCGGCTGGCGCGCGTCCGGCGCACGGCGAAGACCGAGCTGGAGCACCTGGTCGCCCTCGCGGATGCGACCTCGGCTTTCGCTCTCGCGCTCTCCATGGAGATCCTCCCGGGCGTGCCGTTCCCCGCCTCGATCGTCCTGTCGCGCGAGGAGTGGCCGACCAGACCGGCGCCGGGCGACGACATCGCAACGCACCTTCAGCGCTGCTTCCCGGACGACGACGCGCTCGACTTCTCCATCGGACCGGTACAGCGTCGCTCGCAGGTCCGGCAGACGGCGTACGACGAGCAGTCCGCTCCCGAACTGGTGGCCGACTACCGTTTCGCCGTCCCGGACGGCTCGCGTCTCATCCACGCGCGCATCAACGCGCCCATGGCGACAGCGCCGGAGCTCTACCTGGAGCTGTTCGACGCGATGATCGACTCGATCAGCTTCCGCGCGCCTCTCGCGCAGCCGGCCCGCTGACCTTCCGTGCGCTGACCTTCCGCCCGCTGACCCTGCGGCGGTACTCGCGGACGATCAAGACGATGGTGATCACCACGAGCGCCGCCGTCACGATGATCCAGACGATCGCGGCGATGGGGTCGACCGGCCAGAACAGCCAACCGGCGACGAGGAACGACGCGAGACCGTACGGGATGCCGGCGATCAGCACGGCGCGTCCTGGTCGCCAGCCGAGGAACATGATCTCGGTCCAGAACGCCGTCCAGGGCGTCATCCGGACGGGGAGCAGCGACAGCGCCGTCTTGCCGACCGTCACCGGTCCGATGACGTCACGCGACCATCCCGTGCTCGACAGCCGCTCGCCCGCGTACGACGGGCGCAGGCTCCGCGCCACGTACGTCCACGACAGCACGGCGAGCGAGACCGACCCGAGGGGGAGTGCGACGAATGCATACCCGAGCAGGGGGACGAGCACGACGAGGGCGAACACGAGGAACAGCACGGTGATCACGGTGTCGCCGCCCGTGACGAACTCGCGGGAGCTGAAGTCGGGGTTCGTGCTCCAGAGTCCGAAGGGGAGGGCGGCGGGAAGCGCCAACGTGACCGCTCCGAGCGCCGTCCACACCAGGGCGACCAGGAGGTATCCGAGCGGGCGCATGGCCCGTTCCGCCTGCGACGGCGGCGTCGAGGAGCGGTCCGGACGCGACCCGGTTCCGCGCGCAGCGGCGGAACTCGGGTTCGGCTTCATCGGGCTGTACGACGGCATGGCTGCCACGCTATCCCGCTGGCCCGGCGAGCGTGAACTCCGCCCCATGGGGAGTGCTCCCCATTCCGTCCTCTCCGCGGGCCTGGTTAGGTGGACGTAGCTGGTCGGCCCCGGGGGTACGGCCTCTTTCGAACCGAAGGGATAAGGACCGTCATGGCCAACATGAACGTCACGTACGGCGAGATGACCGATGCCGCCAACCGCCTCATCGCGGGCAAGGACGACATCACCGCGAAGCTCCACGAGCTGCAGAATCTGGTGAACGGGCTCGTGAACGGGGGCTTCGTCACCGACCAGGCGTCCGGCGCCTTCCACACCTCGTACGAGCAGTTCACCAAGGGCACCACCGAGGCGGTGAACGGACTCGACGGGATGTCGCAGTTCCTCACCAAGGCGGCCGACGCTCTGCAGAACGTCGACAGCGAGCTCGCCAAGGGCATCGGCGGCTGAGCCGAACCCACACGACAGAAGAGCGCGGGTACCCCGAACGGGTGCCCGCGCTCTTCTGCGTCCCGCCCCTAAGCTGACTGTCGGCCGATGGGTTTCCGGCCGGTATGGGGGAGTCCACGTGAGCACCGAGTCCGAAGCCGCGCCCGCGAAGCGCACCGTCCGCGTCCGCTGGTTCTGGTGGGTCCTCGCCGCCGCCGCTGTGCTGTGCACGGCCGCCGGCGCCTTCTTCTCCGTCACCACCGTCGCGGCGGCGCAGAGCATGCCCCGCACCGTGGTCGCTCGCTACCTCGACGCACTCGTCCACGGCCACGCCCGCGAGGCGATGAAGCTGGGCGGGATCACGCCGCGCTCGGGCGACATCCTGCTGTCCCAGAAGGCCTACGCCACCGCGACCGACCGCATCACCTCGTACACGCTCGGCGCGCCGGTCACCCGCAAGGGAGTGACGACGGTGGATGCGACGGTCGAGCAGGGCGACCGTCCGTACCACCGCTCCTTCCGCGTCGTCCGCGCGGGCGGCCTGCCGTTCCTTCCGCTGTGGAAGCTGGCGCCCGTCACACCGGACACCGTCGAGGTCGAGACCCCCGGGCCCAGCGGCCTGAGCTTCACCATCGCCGGCACCAAGCCGTCGAGCGATGACGGTTTTGCGAAGCTGCGCGCCCTCCCCGGCAGCTACCCGGTGAAGGTGAGCTCGTCGAGCCGCGACTACTCCGCGAAGAGCGGTGTCGCCATCTCGCACCCGGTCGGCAGCGTCGTCACTCCGACGCTGTTCGCCGCCGAGCTCTCGGAGACGGGCTACGCGGATGCGAAGAAGGCCGTCGAGGACTGGCTGGACGCCTGCCTCGCCACGCAGGACGCCGCTCCGGCGAACTGCCCGTTCCTGGTGAAGGACGAGACCGCGAACGGCGTCCGGCTGAGCGATCTCCGCTGGGCGCTGGTGACCCGCCCCGAGGTGGACATGTACGGCGACTGGCACGACGGAGGCTGGGACGTCCGCGGCTCCGGCGGTTCGGTCACGGCGACGGCGAAGGTGACCAGGCTCGCCGACGGCGCCACCGGACAGGTCTCGACCGGCGACATCCCGTTCGCGTACTCGGGCACGGTCACCTTCACCGGTGACGGGGCCGTCTTCACGCCGGCGCGCGGCGACGGGTCGCAGGGCTGATCGTGGGGAAGTCGACACGGACGGCGCTGTGGCTGGGCGCCGCGCTCGTGGTGCTCGCCACCGCGGCAGGCGCCGTGATGTCGGTCGCCACGATCGGCATGGCGCGGGACCTTCCGCGCACCCTGGTCACGCGGTACCTGACGGCACTGGAGCACGGGAAGGCGGAGCAGGCGATGCGCATCGCCGGGATCCACCGCTCGGCCGGTGACATCCTGCTGACCGATAAGGCGTATGCCAAGGCCACGCATCGCGTCACCTCGTTCACCGTCGGCCACCCGGTGACCCGGTCCGGCCGCACCACGGTCGAGGCTGTTCTTACGCAGGGCGACCAGGAGCAGCGTCGAACGTTCGCGTTCGAACGGACCGGCGGACTGCCGGGTGTCCCGCTCTGGCGCATGGCGAAGGTGGCACCGGACACGGTCTCGTTCGAGGTTCAGGCACCGGACGGCATGACCTACTCCATCGCCGGCGTCCGACCGGAGAAGCAGGCGCTGCGCACGATCGTCTCGCTGCGCGCTCTCCCCGGCAGCTACCCGATGAGCTTCACGTCGCCCGACGACGCCTACCGGATCTGGGATGCGGACGTGGCATCCAGCCCGGCCGACCGCACGAAGACCATCCGGTTCCCGGCTCAGCTGTCGTCCGATGGCGACACGGCCGCCCGCGCCGCGGTCGACGCGTGGCTGGATGCGTGCCTCGCTACCACCGTTCCCGATCCGGCCGGTTGCCCGTTCGTCGTGGACGACACGACCGACGACGGCTACACGGTGAGCGGCGTCCAGTGGAAGCTGGACCACCGCCCCTTCGTCTCGGTCGACACCGGGTGGGCGCATGGCGGATGGATGGTGTCGAGCGACGAGGGGACCATCGAGGCCTCGGGCACGGTGACGAGCCCGACGGACGGCTCGACCGGTACGGCGTCGACGGATCCGTTCTCCTTCGAGTACTTCGGATTCGTGACATTCGACTCCGACGGCACCGCCGTTTTCACCCCGCAGTACGACGACGGCGCGACCCAGGGCTGAGGGCACGACGACGGGTTTCGCCGTGCGCGGACACCGGGCGTCCGGGCCCGTGCTCATTTGACCGACCGGCGCCCGACGGATAGTATTTATCGGGTGTGCGCTCTGTCGCGCGCTTGCTTCGTGCCCGGTTTCCGGGCCAGGAGCGAGCGGGCTGGCACGTACTCATCCGATGGGCAGGGAGACCGCACGGGACCCCCGCCCCCACGGCATATCGGCCGGTTCTGCCGTCCGATTCCCCCAAGTGCCGTTCCACCCGACGACAGCCTCCATCGTTCCGATGACGGGCGCGAAGCCGGTGGGTGGCTCATGGGGAAGAAGCAACAACTGTCACCGTGCAGTCCATATAAGGAGAAGTTCAGTGCCAACCATTCAGCAGTTGGTCCGTAAGGGCCGGACGCCGAAGGTCACCAAGACCAAGGCTCCCGCCCTGAAGGCCAACCCGCAGCAGCGCGGCGTGTGCACGCGTGTGTACACCACCACCCCCAAGAAGCCGAACTCGGCGCTCCGCAAGGTCGCCCGTGTGAAGCTGTCGAACGGGACCGAGGTCACCGCTTACATCCCCGGTGAGGGCCACAATCTGCAGGAGCACTCGATGGTGCTCGTCCGCGGCGGTCGTGTGAAGGACCTCCCGGGTGTCCGCTACAAGATCGTTCGTGGCGCCCTGGACACCCAGGCCGTGAAGAACCGCAAGCAGGCTCGCAGCCGTTACGGCGCGAAGATGGAGAAGAAGTAATGCCTCGCAAGGGTCCCGCTCCGAAGCGCCCCGTCGTCGCCGACCCGGTGTACGGCGCGCCGGTCGTAAGCCAGCTCGTCAACAAGATCCTCCTCGACGGCAAGAAGGGCCTCGCCGAGCGCATCGTCTACGACGCGCTCGAGGGTGTCGCCACCAAGTCCGGCCAGGACGCGGTCACCACGCTGAAGAAGGCTCTCGACAACATCCGTCCGACCCTCGAGGTCCGCTCCCGCCGTGTCGGTGGCTCGACCTACCAGGTGCCGGTCGAGGTCAAGCCGCACCGCGCGAACACGCTCGCGCTCCGCTGGCTCACCAGCTACGCCAAGGGTCGTCGCGAGAAGACGATGACCGAGCGTCTCCAGAACGAGATCCTGGACGCGTCCAACGGTCTCGGCGCCGCTGTCAAGCGTCGCGAGGACACCCACAAGATGGCCGAGTCGAACAAGGCCTTCGCCCACTACCGCTGGTAAGCACCGCACCGCGGTAATAAATCTGGCCGTCCGGGCGTTATACCTCATAGTGCCGCGCCCGGACGGCACCCCTCACTTTCAACAATTCGGAGGAACCCTGTGGCACAGGACGTGCTCACCGACCTGAACAAGGTCCGCAACATCGGCATCATGGCCCACATCGATGCCGGCAAGACCACTACGACCGAGCGCATCCTGTTCTACACGGGCGTCAACCACAAGATCGGCGAGACGCACGATGGCGCCTCGACCACCGACTGGATGGAGCAGGAGAAGGAGCGCGGCATCACCATCACGTCCGCGGCCGTGACCTGTTTCTGGAACAAGAACCAGATCAACATCATCGACACGCCCGGTCACGTGGACTTCACCGTCGAGGTGGAGCGTTCGCTCCGCGTCCTCGACGGCGCCGTCGCCGTGTTCGACGCGAAGGAGGGCGTCGAGCCCCAGTCGGAGACCGTGTGGCGTCAGGCTGACAAGTACGTCGTCCCGCGCATCTGCTTCGTCAACAAGATGGACAAGCTCGGCGCCGACTTCTACTTCACCGTCGACACCATCGTCTCGCGCCTCGGCGCCAAGCCGCTGGTGATGCAGCTCCCGATCGGCTCGGAGTCCGACTTCGTCGGCGTCGTCGACCTGATCGAGATGCGCGCGCTGGTCTGGCCCGGCGACGCCAAGGGTGATGTCACCATGGGCGCCAAGTACGAGGTCCAGGAGATCCCCGCCGACCTCCAGGCCAAGGCCGAGGAGTACCGCGCGAAGCTGATCGAGACCGTCGCCGAGAGCGACGACGTGCTGCTCGAGAAGTTCTTCGGCGGCGAGGAGATCACCGTTCCGGAGATCAAGGCGGCCATCCGCAAGCTCACCGTGAACAACGAGATCTACCCGGTGCTCTGCGGTTCGGCGTTCAAGAACCGCGGTGTGCAGCCGATGCTCGACGCTGTGATCGACTACCTGCCGTCGCCGCTCGACGTGCCCGCCATCGAGGCGCACAACCCGCGCGACGAGGAGCAGGTCATCCTGCGCCACGCCGACGCCACCGAGCCGTTCTCCGCCCTGGCCTTCAAGGTCGCTGTGCACCCGTTCTTCGGTCGCCTCACCTACGTGCGCGTCTACTCGGGCCGCATCGACTCCGGCGCCCAGGTCATCAACTCGACCAAGGGCAAGAAGGAGCGCATCGGCAAGATCTTCCAGATGCACGCCAACAAGGAGAACCCGGTCGACTTCGTCACCGCCGGCAACATCTACGCGGTGATCGGCCTCAAGGACACCACCACGGGTGACACCCTGAGCGACCCGGACAACCAGGTCGTGCTCGAGTCGATGACCTTCCCGGAGCCGGTGATCGAGGTCGCCATCGAGCCGAAGACGAAGGCCGACCAGGAGAAGCTGGGCACCGCGATCCAGAAGCTGGCCGAAGAGGACCCGACGTTCCGCACCGAGCAGAACCAGGAGACCGGCCAGACCGTCATCAAGGGCATGGGCGAGCTCCACCTCGACATCCTCGTCGACCGCATGAAGCGCGAGTTCAACGTCGAGGCGAACGTCGGCAAGCCCCAGGTGGCCTACCGCGAGACCATCCGCCGCACGGTGGAGAAGTACGACTACACCCACAAGAAGCAGACCGGTGGTTCCGGTCAGTTCGCAAAGGTGCAGATCAGCCTGGAGCCCATGGAGGTCACCCCGGAGACCTCGTACGAGTTCGTGAACGCCGTCACCGGCGGTCGCGTCCCGCGCGAGTACATCCCCTCGGTGGACGCCGGTATCCAGGACGCGATGCAGGTCGGCGTTCTCGCCGGCTTCCCGACGGTGGGCGTCAAGGCGACGCTCGTCGACGGTGCAGCGCACGACGTCGACTCCTCGGAGATGGCGTTCAAGATCGCCGGCTCGATGGCCTACAAGGAGGCCGCTCGGAAGGCGAACCCGGTGCTCCTCGAGCCGCTCATGGCGGTCGAGGTCCGTACGCCGGAGGAGTACATGGGCGACGTCATCGGCGACCTGAACTCCCGTCGCGGGCAGATCCAGTCCATGGAGGACGCCAGCGGTGTCAAGGTGGTGCGTGCCAACGTCCCGCTGTCGGAGATGTTCGGTTACATCGGTGACCTGCGGTCGAAGACCTCGGGCCGCGCGGTGTACTCGATGCAGTTCGACAGCTACGCGGAGGTCCCGAAGGCTGTGGCCGACGAGATCGTTCAGAAGAGCAAGGGCGAGTGACCTCGGGTCTCAAGCCTTCGGCAACATCCCGTAACATAAGAAACCAATCCCGTAGAGCTTCCGGTCGAAATCCATCGACCGGCGCCTCTACACGAGAGTCCTGAGGAGGACCCACAGTGGCTAAGGCCAAGTTCGAGCGGACTAAGCCGCACGTCAACATCGGAACCATCGGTCACGTCGACCACGGCAAGACGACGCTCACCGCGGCGATCTCCAAGGTGCTTGCTGACAAGTACCCGTCGGCGACCAACGTTCAGCGCGACTTCGCGTCGATCGACTCGGCTCCGGAAGAGCGTCAGCGTGGTATCACGATCAACATCTCGCACGTCGAGTACGAGACGCCGAAGCGCCACTACGCGCACGTTGACGCCCCGGGTCACGCCGACTACATCAAGAACATGATCACCGGTGCTGCTCAGATGGACGGCGCGATCCTCGTGGTCGCCGCCACCGACGGCCCGATGGCTCAGACCCGTGAGCACGTTCTGCTCGCCAAGCAGGTCGGCGTCCCCTACCTGCTCGTCGCGCTGAACAAGTCCGACATGGTGGACGACGAGGAGATCCTGGAGCTCGTCGAGCTCGAGGTTCGCGAGCTGCTCTCCAGCCAGGACTTCGATGGCGACAACGCCCCCGTCGTGCGCGTCTCGGGCCTCAAGGCTCTCGAGGGCGACGAGAAGTGGGTCCAGTCGGTCCTCGACCTCATGGACGCCGTCGACAACTCCATCCCCGACCCGGTGCGTGACAAGGACAAGCCGTTCCTCATGCCGATCGAGGACGTCTTCACCATCACCGGTCGTGGCACGGTCGTCACGGGCCGCGCCGAGCGTGGCACCCTGGCCATCAACTCCGAGGTCGAGATCGTCGGCATCCGCCCGACGCAGAAGACCACGGTCACGGGTATCGAGATGTTCCACAAGCAGCTCGACGAGGCCTGGGCCGGCGAGAACTGTGGTCTGCTCCTCCGCGGTACCAAGCGCGAGGACGTGGAGCGCGGCCAGGTCGTGGCGAAGCCGGGTTCTGTGACCCCGCACACCAACTTCGAGGGCACTGCCTACATCCTCTCGAAGGACGAGGGTGGCCGTCACAACCCCTTCTACACGAACTACCGTCCGCAGTTCTACTTCCGTACCACCGACGTCACCGGCGTCATCTCGCTGCCCGAGGGCACCGAGATGGTCATGCCCGGCGACACCACCGACATGTCGGTCGAGCTGATCCAGCCGATCGCCATGGAGGAGGGCCTCGGCTTCGCCATCCGTGAGGGTGGCCGCACCGTGGGCGCCGGTACGGTGACGAAGATCATCAAGTAAGTCCTTCGACTTCACTCGTGAGAGGGTCGGGCCTTCGGGTCCGGCCCTCTTTCGCGTTCCTGGCGATCTGCTCCGACCGCTTTACCTGGGGCCGGTGCGGTCGCAGAATGGACGCACCGTTTCAACCGGACGGTTCCGTTCGACGAGAGGAGCGCCTATGGATTCCCACAGCCTCGCAAACCAGCCCACATCGCTGAAGGGTTCTCGTAACGGAAGTTCGGGGGCCGCGTAGCGGTCGTGGACAATCAACTGAGTGGCGGCGCGAGGCGCCACTCGAGCGGGGTCGGCTTCGGTCGGCCCCGCTCCTCTGTGTTCGGGGCGCAGCGCGGTGAGCTCGCTTACGGCAGCGACAGCCGACGAGGGTCGAGGTCGTACTCCAGCTCGATGCCGGAGGTCAATCGCACGATGAGCGTGCACGAGTACACCTGGTCGCCGTGATCGGACCGCGACTGCGCATGCGCCGGCCAGCCGTCCTCATCGTCGTCTCGCATCCCTGCTCCTTCCGCCGCACTTGCGCGGCTGGTGATGAGCGTGCACGCACATGGTGCATCACAGCGGCCCGCTCTGGCTACGGATGGTTTCCCGCGCGCGCGACACGCCCGGGTTGCAGGTTGGGCTGCGATCTGGCAAACTTGTCTAGTTCAACATTCCGGAACGAGCGCGTCTACGCGCGCTTCGACCGGATCACTGCCAGGCAGTGCATAGCCCGTCGCACCGTGTTCATTCGCGGTCTTGGCGACGTGAGGTTAGGCCGCAGGCAGCAGGACACGCTCAATTCGAACACCCACGAGACCAGGGGCTAACTCTGTGCCTGCAACGGGTTCGGAAACGAGTTGACAGAAGAATAGTGGCGTTCCACCGCGTACGTCGCCCGCGTCCAATGCGAAGAACGGCTCGAGAGAGCCGTCTCGTACGACGCCATAACAAGAGAGAGAGTCAGACATGGCGGGACAGAAGATCCGCATTCGGCTTAAGTCGTATGACCACGAGGTCATCGACACCTCGGCGCGCAAGATCGTCGACACGGTGACCCGTGCCGGCGCTACCGTCGTCGGCCCGGTGCCGCTTCCCACCGAGAAGAACGTGGTGGTCGTCATCCGTTCGCCCCACAAGTACAAGGACAGCCGCGAGCACTTCGAGATGCGCACGCACAAGCGGCTGATCGACATCATCGACCCGACGCCGAAGGCCGTCGACTCGCTCATGCGTCTCGACCTGCCCGCCGACGTCAACATCGAGATCAAGCTCTAAGGGGGAGTGCCACCATGTCCAACGCTGACACGAAGACTTCCAAGGGCCTCCTCGGCAAGAAGCTCGGAATGACCCAGGTCTGGGACGAGAACAACAAGCTCATCCCCGTGACCGTCATCGAGATCACGCCGAACGTCGTGACCCAGGTCCGCACCCCCGAGGCCGACGGCTACAACGCCGTCCAGATCGCCTACGGCCAGATCGACCCGCGCAAGGTCAACAAGCCGTCCGCCGGCCACTTCGACAAGGCGGGCGTCACCCCGCGTCGTCACCTCACCGAGGTCCGCACCGCCGACGCCGCCGAGTACGCGGCCGGCCAGGAGCTCACCGTCGACGGGACCTTCGAGGTCGGCCAGCTGGTCGACGTCGTCGGGACCTCGAAGGGTAAGGGCTTCGCCGGTGTGATGAAGCGCCACAACTTCCAGGGCGTCTCCGCTTCGCACGGTGCGCACCGCAACCACCGCAAGCCGGGCTCCATCGGCGCCTCCTCGACCCCGAGCCGTGTCTTCAAGGGCATGCGCATGGCCGGTCGCATGGGTGGCGAGCGCGTCACCGTCCTGAACCTCAAGGTGCAGGGCATCGACGCCGAGAAGGGCCTGCTGCTGGTCAAGGGCGCCGTTCCCGGCGCTCGTGGCCGCATCGTTTTCGTCCGCAACGCAGTGAAGGGGGCCTAAGGTAAATGGCTACCTCGATTGACGTCGTCGACCTCAAGGGCAAGAAGGCCGGCTCCATCGAGCTTCCCGACGCCCTGTTCGACGTTCAGACCAACATCCCGCTGATCCACCAGGTCGTCACCGCCCAGCTCGCCGCGGCGCGCCAGGGCACGCACAAGACCAAGGGTCGTGGCGAGGTCTCCGGCGCCGGCCGCAAGCCGTTCAAGCAGAAGGGCACCGGTCGCGCCCGCCAGGGTTCCATCCGCGCCCCGCAGATGACCGGTGGTGGCATCGTCCACGGACCGACGCCGCGCAGCTACGCCCAGCGCACCCCGAAGAAGATGATCGCCGCTGCTCTGCTCGGTGCTCTCTCGGACCGCGCCCGCGGCAGCCGCCTCCACGCGGTCCAGGCCTTCACCACCGGTGACGCGCCCTCGACCAAGGCGGTCGTCGACCTGCTGAGCGGCATCGCGACCTCGAAGCACGTCCTCGTCGTGCTCGAGCGTGACGACGAGCTCGCCTTCAAGAGCGTCCGCAACGTCCCGACCGTGCACGTGCTGACCTACGACCAGCTGAACGCCTACGACGTCCTGGTGAGCGACGACATCGTCTTCTCGCAGGCGGCGCTCGAGGGCTTCATCGCCGCCAAGAGCAACAAGGAAGAGGTGAACGCGTAATGGCCGTCAACAAGGACCCGCGCGACGTCATCATCGCCCCGGTCGTCTCTGAGAAGAGCTACGGCCTGATCGACGAGGGCAAGTACACCTTCCTCGTCGACACGCGTTCGAACAAGACCGAGATCAAGCTCGCCATCGAGTCGATCTTCAAGGTCGAGGTCGCGTCGGTGAACACCCTGAACCGTCAGGGCAAGACCCGCCGCACCCGCTTCGGCACCGGCAAGCGCAAGGACACTAAGCGCGCCATCGTCACGCTGAAGTCCGGTTCCATCGACATCTTCACGGCCGTCGGCTGAGCGAAGGACTAGAGGAAAACAGACATGGCAATTCGTAACTACAAGCCCACGACCCCCGGTCGTCGCGGCTCCTCGGTCGCCGACTTCGCCGAGATCACCCGCTCGACGCCGGAGAAGTCCCTTCTCCGTCCGCTGTCGAAGACCGGTGGCCGCAACAACCAGGGCCGCATCACGACCCGTCACATCGGTGGTGGCCACAAGCGCCAGTACCGCGTGATCGACTTCCGTCGCAACGACAAGGACGGCGTCAACGCCAAGGTCGCCCACATCGAGTACGACCCCAACCGCACGGCGCGCATCGCGCTGCTGCACTTCGTGGACGGCACCAAGCGCTACATCCTGGCGCCCGCCGGCCTGAAGCAGGGCGACGTCGTCGAGTCGGGTGCCGGCGCGGACATCAAGCCGGGCAACAACCTGCCGCTGCGCAACATCCCGACCGGTACCGTCGTTCACGCGATCGAGCTGAAGCCGGGCGGTGGCGCCAAGCTCGCCCGTTCGGCCGGTGCCTCGGTCCGCCTCGTCGCGAAGGACGGCCCCTACGCCCAGCTGCGCCTCCCCTCCGGTGAGGTCCGCAACGTCGACGCGCGCTGCCGCGCCACCGTCGGCGAGGTCGGCAACGCCGAGCAGTCGAACATCAACTGGGGCAAGGCCGGCCGCATGCGCTGGAAGGGCGTTCGCCCGACCGTGCGTGGTGTCGCGATGAACCCGATCGACCACCCGCACGGTGGTGGTGAGGGCAAGACCTCCGGTGGTCGCCACCCGGTCAGCCCGTGGGGTCAGAAGGAAGGCCGTACGCGCCACCCCAACAAGGAAAGCGACAAGCTCATCGTCCGCCGTCGCAACGCCGGCAAGAAGCGCAAGTAGGAGTTCGAGAAGATGCCACGCAGTCTCAAGAAGGGCCCCTTCGTCGACGAGCACCTGTTTCGCAAGGTGGTCGCCGCGAACGAGGCCAACAGCAAGAACGTGATCAAGACCTGGTCGCGCCGCTCGATGATCGTCCCGGCCATGCTGGGTCACACCATCGCCGTGCACGACGGTCGCAAGCACATCCCGGTGTTCGTCACCGAGACCATGGTCGGTCACAAGCTCGGCGAGTTCGCGCCGACCCGCACCTTCCGTGGACACGTGAAGGACGACAAGAAGGGTCGCCGCCGCTGATCGCGGTGGCGTAAGGAGGAGAGAAATGGTGGAGTCGATCGCCCGCGTGCGACACATCCGCGTTACCCCCATGAAGGCCCGCCGCGTCGTCAACATGATCCGCGGCAAGCAGGCTCAGGAGGCCCTGGCCATCCTGAAGTTCGCCCCCCAGAGCGCGAGCGAGCCTGTTTACAAGCTCGTCGCCTCGGCCATCGCCAACGCGCGTGTCAAGGCCGACCAGAGCAACACCTACCTGGACGAGCAGGACCTGTACGTGAGCCGCGCCTTCGTGGACGAGGGGACCACCCTCAAGCGGTTCCAGCCGCGTGCACAGGGCCGGGCCTTCCGCATCAACAAGCGCACCAGCCACATCACGGTCGTCCTCGCGACGCCGGACGAGGCCGAGGCCGCCCCCGTCAGCAAGAAGGCGAGCAAGTAATGGGTCAGAAAGTCAATCCGTACGGCTTCCGTCTGGGGATCACCACCGACCACGTGTCGCGGTGGTTCTCCGACAGCACCAAGCCGGGTCAGCGTTACAGCGACTACCTCGCCGAGGACGTCAAGATCCGCCGTCTGCTTCAGACGTCGCTCGACCGCGCGGGCGTGTCCCGCATCGAGATCGAGCGCACCCGTGACCGTGTCCGCGTCGACATCCACACCGCCCGTCCGGGCATCGTGATCGGTCGTCGTGGCGCCGAGGCCGAGCGCATCCGCGCCGACCTCGAGAAGCTCACGGGCAAGCAGATCCAGCTGAACATCCTCGAGGTGAAGAACCCCGAGGCCGACGCCCAGCTCGTCGCGCAGGGCATCGCCGAGCAGCTCTCCGCCCGCGTGGCCTTCCGCCGCGCGATGCGCAAGGGCCTGCAGGGCGCGCAGCGCGCCGGTGCCAAGGGTGTCCGTATCCAGGTGTCCGGCCGTCTCGGCGGCGCCGAGATGAGCCGCTCCGAGTTCTACCGCGAGGGTCGTGTGCCGCTGCACACGCTCCGCGCCAACATCGACTACGGCTTCTACGAGGCCAAGACCACCTTCGGTCGCATCGGTGTGAAGGTGTGGATCTACAAGGGCGACATCACGAACAAGGAACTGGCTCGCGAGCAGGCCAACCAGAAGCCGTCGCGCGAGCGCAACGACCGTCCGCGTCGCGGTGGCCGGGGCAACGCCCCCGAGACCGCTGGCGCGCCGGCCGCAGCAGGAGTTGAGGCATAACCATGTTGATCCCACGCAGAGTCAAGCACCGCAAGCAGCACCACCCCGGCCGTAGCGGCCAGGCGACCGGTGGCACGAAGGTCTCCTTCGGCGAGTTCGGCATCCAGGCCCTGACGCCCGCTTACGTGACCAACCGTCAGATCGAGTCCGCTCGTATCGCCATGACGCGTCACATCAAGCGTGGCGGCAAGGTGTGGATCAACATCTACCCCGACCGTCCGCTCACGAAGAAGCCGGCCGAGACCCGAATGGGTTCCGGTAAGGGTTCGCCGGAGTGGTGGGTCGCCAACGTCAAGCCGGGTCGCGTCCTCTTCGAGGTCTCCGGAGTCTCCGAGCAGCTCGCTCGTGAGGCCATGACCCGTGCAATCCACAAGCTGCCCCTCAAGGCACGCATCATCAAGCGCGAGGAGGGCGACGCGTAATGGCGATCGGATCCAAGGAGCTTGCCTCGAGCGAGCTCGACACTTTCGAAGACGAGCGTCTCGTCGACGAGCTGAAGAAGGCCAAGGAAGAGCTGTTCAACCTGCGCTTCCAGTCGGCCACCGGCCAGCTCGAGAGCCACGGCCGCCTGCGCGCCGTGAAGCGTGACATCGCTCGCATCTACACCGTGATCCGTGAGCGCGAGCTCGGGATCCGGGCTACCCCGGCCCCGGCCGAGGCAGCGCCGGCGGAGAAGAAGAAGACCCGTGCCAAGAAGGCGGCCCCGGCCGCCGAGGCCGAGGTCGACACCACGAATGAGGAGGCCAAGTAATGGCTGAGACCACCAAGGCCGCGGCCGCGGAGTCGGCGGCCGACGAGGCCCTCGTCCGCGGGTACCGCAAGTCCCGTCGCGGTTACGTCGTCAGCGACAAGATGGACAAGACCATCGTCGTCGAGGTCGAGGACCGCGTGAAGCACCCCCTGTACGGCAAGGTCATCCGCCGCACCTCCAAGGTGAAGGCGCACGACGAGAACAACACCGCCGGCATCGGCGACCTCGTTCTCATCAACGAGACCCGTCCCCTGAGCGCCAGCAAGCGCTGGCGCCTGGTTGAGATTCTGGAGAAGGCCAAGTGATCCAGCAGGAATCCCGACTCAAGGTCGCCGACAACACCGGCGCCAAGGAGCTCCTCGCGATCCGCGTGCTCGGCGGCTCCAGCCGTCGCTACGCCGGCCTCGGCGACGTCATCGTCGCCACGGTCAAGGACGCGATCCCGGGTGGGAACGTCAAGAAGGGCGACGTCGTCAAGGCGGTCGTCGTGCGTGTTCGCAAGAACACCCGCCGCCCGGACGGCTCCTACATCAAGTTCGACGAGAACGCCGCTGTCATCCTGAAGAACGACGGTGACCCCCGCGGCACGCGCATCTTCGGACCGGTCGGCCGCGAGCTCCGCGACAAGAAGTTCATGAAGATCATCTCGCTCGCACCGGAGGTGCTGTAACCCATGGCGAACATCAAGAAGGGCGACCTGGTCCAGGTCATCTCGGGCCGTTCACAGGCCCGCGGTGGTGACCGTGGCAAGCAGGGTCGCGTCATCGAGGTTCTCGTCGAGCAGAACCGTGTCATCGTCGAGGGCGTCAACTTCGTGACCAAGCACGTGCGCGTCGGCCAGACGCAGCGTGGCACGAAGACCGGCGGCATCGAGACCCACGAGGCCCCGATCCACGTCTCGAACGTGGCGCTGGTCGACCCCGAGACCAAGAAGCCGACCCGCGTCGGCTTCCGCGAAGAGAGTGTCACGAAGGACGGCGTCACCAAGACGGTCCGCGTTCGTTACGCCAAGAAGTCTGGTAAGGACCTGTAATGACCGACACTGCAACCGCTGCTGGCAAAATCCAGCCGCGCCTGAAGCAGAAGTACAAGAACGAGATCTCCCAGCAGCTCCAGGGCGACTTCGGTTTCACCAACGTGCACCAGGTGCCCGGTCTGGTGAAGATCGTCGTCAACATGGGTGTCGGCGAGGCGGCTCGTGACGGCAAGGTGATCGATGGTGCGGTCAACGACCTCACGCTGATCACCGGTCAGAAGCCCCAGGTCACGAAGGCCCGCAAGTCCATCGCGCAGTTCAAGCTGCGCGAGGGCCAGCCGATCGGTGCGCACGTCACGCTGCGCGGCGACCGCATGTGGGAGTTCCTCGACCGTCTCCTCTCGCTCGCGCTTCCGCGAATCCGCGACTTCCGCGGCCTCAGCGACAAGCAGTTCGACGGGAACGGCAACTACACGTTCGGTCTCACGGAGCAGTCGATGTTCCACGAGATCAACCAGGACCGCATCGACCGCGTCCGCGGCATGGACATCACTGTGGTGACCACCGCCAAGAACGACGACGAGGGCCGCGCGCTGCTCAAGCAGCTCGGCTTCCCGTTCCGTTCCAACGACGCGGCCAACTAGGCCCACCTGCGGGCCGGCCGTCCGGCCGGCCCGCTTCCACCACAGGTCGTCAGTCGTGTACCGGCTGAACGAAACCTGGTGACCGTAAGGAAAACCGAAATGACCATGACAGATCCGGTCGCAGACATGCTGACCAGACTGCGCAACGCGAACTCGGCTCACCACGACACCGTGTCGATGCCGCACTCGAAGCTCAAGGCCCACATCGCCGAGATCCTCACCAACGAGGGCTACATCTCCGGCTGGGACGTCACCGACGCCCGCGTCGGCAAGACGCTGACCCTGCAGCTCAAGTTCGGACCGAACCGCGAGCGTTCCATCGCCGGTATCAAGCGCGTGTCCAAGCCCGGCCTTCGCGTCTACGCGAAGTCCACGGAGCTCCCCAAGGTGCTCGGCGGGCTCGGCGTCGCCATCCTGTCCACCTCCTCCGGTCTGCTCACGGACCGTCAGGCTGAGAAGAAGGGCGTGGGTGGGGAAGTCCTCGCCTACGTGTGGTAATCCGCCATGTCGCGTATTGGAAGACTGCCCATCGACATCCCGACCGGTGTCGATGTGAAGATCGACGGCCAGGCCGTCACCGTCAAGGGCCCGAAGGGTGAGCTCAGCCTCACCGTCGCCGAGCCCATCGAGGTCAAGCTGGAGGAGAACCAGGTCCTGGTTACCCGTCCGGACGACGAGCGCGCTTCGCGTTCGCTGCACGGCCTGACCCGCACCCTCATCAACAACCAGATCATCGGCGTCACCCAGGGCTACTCCAAGGGCCTCGAGATCGTCGGCACCGGTTACCGCGTCGTCCAGAAGGGCTCGGCTGTCGAGTTCGCGCTCGGCTTCTCGCACCCGGTGACCGTCGAGCCGCCGGCTGGCATCACGTTCACGGTCGAGGGCAACAACCGCCTGACCGTGGCCGGGATCGACAAGCAGGCCGTCGGTGAGGTCGCCGCGAACATCCGCAAGATCCGCAAGCCCGAGCCGTACAAGGGCAAGGGCGTGCGCTACGCCGGCGAGGTCGTTCGTCGCAAGGCCGGAAAGGCTGGTAAGTAATCATGGCTCTGGGTACCAGAGGAAAGAGCAAGGCGGCCGCCCGCGACCGCCGTCACACCCGCCTTCGCAAGAAGATCGAGGGCACCGCGGTCCGTCCGCGCCTGGTCGTGACCCGTTCGGCCCGCCACGTCTTCGTGCAGGTCGTCGACGACGCGAAGGGCCACACGCTGGCCTCCGCGTCGACCATGGAAGCGGACCTGCGCACCTTCGACGGTGACAAGACCGCCAAGGCCCGCAAGGTCGGAGAGCTCGTCGCCGAGCGCGCGAAGAGCGCCGGTGTCGACGCCGTCGTGTTCGACCGTGGAGGCAGCAAGTACGCGGGCCGCGTCGCCGCTGTCGCCGAGGGAGCTCGAGAGGGTGGACTGAACCTGTGAGCGACGAGAACAACAAGGAGCAGACCGTGGCCGATCAGGTAACGGACAGCGCGCAGCCGGTGGAGACCGCTGCGGGCACCGACAACAACACCCGGAGCGAGCGCGAGCCGCGCCGTGGTGGCCGCGAGCGCAACCCCAACCGCGACCGTGGCAGCCGTGACGCCGACAAGAGCCAGTTCCTGGAGCGCGTCGTCACCATCAACCGCGTCTCCAAGGTCGTGAAGGGTGGTCGTCGCTTCAGCTTCACCGCTCTCGTGGTCGTCGGCGACGGCAACGGCCTGGTGGGCGTCGGCTACGGCAAGGCCCGTGAGGTGCCGCTGGCGATCTCGAAGGGCGTCGAGGAGGCGAAGAAGAACTTCTTCCGCGTCCCGCGCGTCGGCAACACCATCCCGCACCCGGTGCAGGGTGAGGCCGCCGCCGGCGTCGTCCTCCTGCGTCCGGCTGCTGCCGGTACCGGTGTTATCGCCGGTGGCCCCGTGCGCGCCGTCCTGGAGTGCGCCGGTATCCACGACGTCCTGAGCAAGTCGCTCGGTTCGTCCAACACGATCAACATCGTGCACGCGACCGTCGAGGCGCTGAAGCAGCTCGAGGAGCCCCGCGCCGTCGCAGCTCGCCGTGGTCTCGACTACGACCAGGTCGCCCCGGCGCGCCTGCTTCGCACCGAGGCAGCGCTGGCCGAGGCCGCCGCGACCGCAAAGGCAGGTGCCTGATGGCTGCGCGTCTGAAGATCACGCAGATCAAGTCGAAAGTGAGCGAGAAGCAGTACCAGCGCGACACGCTGCGCAGTCTGGGACTGAAGCGCATCGGTGACGTCGTCGTCCGCGAGGACAACCCGCAGAACCGTGGGTACGTCAACACCGTCGCTCACCTGGTGAAGGTCGAGGAGATTGACTAATGGCTGAAGAGAAGGCCACCACAGAGGCCGCCGAGAAGCCGGCCGCCAAGAAGCCCGCGACCAAGGCCGCGAGCACGAAGGCTGCCGCCGACAAGCCGGCCGCCGAGAAGACCAGCACCGCGAAGAAGGCTCCGGCCAAGAAGGCGTCGGCTTCGGCCGCTGCCGACAAGGCCGCCGCCTCCAGCACGGACGACACCGTGGCCGCAAAGCCGGCCGCGAAGTCCTCCGCCAAGAAGGACGTCGCCGCCCCGCGCGAGCAGGTCCTGAAGGTGCACCACCTGCGCCCCGCCGCCGGCGCCAAGAAGGAGAAGACCCGCGTCGGACGCGGTGAGGGCTCCAAGGGCAAGACGGCCGGTCGCGGTACCAAGGGAACCAAGGCGCGCTACCAGGTGCGTCCGGGCTTCCAGGGCGGCCAGCTTCCGCTGCACATGCGTGCGCCGAAGCTGCGCGGCTTCAAGAACCCGTTCCGCGTCGAGTACCAGGTCGTGAACCTGGAGAAGCTCGCCGAGCTGTACCCGTCGGGCGGTGACGTCACCGTCGCCGACCTGGTCGCCAAGGGTGCCGTTCGCAAGAACGAGAAGGTCAAGGTTCTCGGCAACGGGGACATTGCGGTTAAGCTGAACGTTGCGGTCGACAAGGTCTCCGGCTCTGCTGAGCAGAAGATCGTCGCCGCAGGTGGCTCCGTCAAGTAGTCATCCGCAGAGCAGCTGAGTCGGGGGGGCGGGGGGCCCGCCCCCCCCCAGACGCTTTGGTAAACAAGAGGCGCGGGTGTTTTGGGCCCGTGGGGGGGGGTTTGGGCCCCCCCCGCAGAGCCCGCCGGAAATGTTTAGCGAG